>JAMIGJ010000032.1:0-51014 GCA_035905775.1 Candidatus Altimarinota bacterium | reverse complement strand
CATGCAAGTATTTTGTCACGAAAAAGGAAAAATATCGTTTCAATGTGAGGAATCAGGAGAGTGTTTTTATTTTCTTACTTTTTTTCTATGAAAAAAATAGTATGAATGTTTCTTTTTTTCTTCCTCTTGTCCTTGCAAGTAGGAGCAAGTACGGATGATACCTCAGTGATTGATGAACTCTCAAAAGAGACGACACAGGTACTCGATCGAGATATTACTCTCAAAACCTTTGATAGCTGTAAGGCTTTTGAAGATGTGATGGAAGAATATGTCAAATCCTACTGGAAAAACAATACAGGAAATTGGCATCAACCCGTTTTTTGATTGCCGATAATGAGAGAGGATATGATGGAGACCGCAGTGATGGATGCAGAAACTCCAACAGCAAACGAATCCAAGACTACAAGTGCAGGAGCAAGTAGTAGTGGAGGAGGAAATGATTTTTCACAAACCAATACCCAAGTTGCTGGGGTTGATGAATCAGATATGGTCAAAACAGATGGAAAATTTCTCTATTATTATAATGAGACACAAAAGGCAGTATTTATCCTGGATGCTCAAGATGCAACACAAGCTCCGAAACTGGTAAAAAAGATTCATTTGCCTGACAACTTTTATAATCCTCAACTGTATGTTACAGACAATCGTCTCGTAATTATCGCTTCAGGATACTCTCAAACAGATTATTCTCAATTTGGATATTATATTAATCGAAATTCAAAAACCTACACTATAGTTTTCGATATTACAGATAAAAATAACACTTCGCTCTTGAAGCTGTATAGTTCAGACGGAGACTATAAAGAGTCACGCAGAATCGGAGATACTCTTTATGTGCTCTCCAATAATTATTTTTCATTTCCTTTTTACAACTACAAAAGTGAAGATGATATCAAAATAGATTTTGAAAAAATGCTCCCTCAAAAGCTGGATATTTCTAAAACTTCAGATGCAAATGAGCAAAACTTAGTGCTTCAAAATAAAGAGCTCCCATATAAGGTTGCGACGGGAAATGTCGTAGACTGTAATAACATTTCCTATAGTCTTCCAGATGCAGAAACACTCAAAAAAGTAGGATTTAATCCAGGATATACCATCATCTCTCGTATCGATCTCAAAAATCCAGCCCAAGAAGTACGTACCAATGTCGTAGCTGGAAATAATAATGAGATTCATATGAGTGAAAAAAATCTCTATATGACGGAAGCGATTTATGAACCATATAATTACTCTTGTCCCCCAAATGCACGCTGTGCAATGCCATTTTTTTGGGGAGGAAATCAAAATACCCTCATCCATAAACTCAATATAGAATGACCAAAAGTGAGCTACCAAGATACCGCTCTTATTCCTGGATCTCCGCTTACTCAGTACTCTATGGACGAGTATCAAGGAAATTTTCGAATTATTACTTCACAGTGGTCTCCAAAAAGGTCGACTTCACTCTTTGTACTCGACGCAGGGCTTAAAAAACTCTCAAGTCTTGAGAATCTCGCTCCAGACGAAACATTTCAATCGAGTAGATTTATCGGGGATAAACTCTTTCTCGTGACCTTTGAACAGATTGACCCACTTTTTGCTATTGACCTCAAAGATGTAAGCGCTCCAAAAGTACTTTGAGAACTTAAAATACCAGGATTTTCAACCTACCTCCACCCATATGATGCAAATCACCTTATCGGTCTAGGATATGATACACAGACAAATCAATGGGGAGGAACACAAACTTCTTGAGTTAAAATTGATCTCTATAAAATCAATTATGATAAAAAATGTGGGGACACAGGACTCACTGCAGAACAAGCAAAAAAATGTGAAACAGGAGATTATAAAGGAATCATCGTGGAACAAGCGTTTACACAGACTCTCTGAGGACAGGGAAGTTATAGCGAAGCTCTGAATAATCCTCGAATGTTTGTCTGGAATGCAGATCGAAAAACACTCTTGCTTCCTGCAACGCTCTATGAGAGAGATGCAAATTATAGAACCACAGACTACTATAACGGACTCTTTGCTTTCAATATTGATGCAAATTCTGGAATCAAACTTCTGGGGAAAACGAGTCATATAGATATGACATGAGTAGAAGAGGCACGAAAAAAAGAATGTGCACAATATACAGGGAATTCAGGACAACCAGTATGTAAGGAGCTCTTAAATGGAGAAATACATTGTGAAACGGCTTCAGATTATAACTATGTACCAAATTATTGTTATAAAGACTCAACGGTATGGCAATATATAGGGGATAAATCTTGGGAATATCAGGCCATGAATGTGAAACGAACACTGTATATTTCAGATCGTGTATTTGGTTTTTCTGATACTAAAGTCTGAGTATATGATTGGGTTCTTGCTGATAAAACACAGTTTTCATTTCAGAAATAAAAATATGTAAAACATCCAGAGAGTTTCGCTCTCTGGATCTTTTTTTGTTTTCTGAAAAGTGTTTTGAGAAAAAAACTTTTTTTATATACTAGAAGGAAGATATTACTTGAAAAGTATAATTCTCTTCTCTATGCTTGAAACGGCTTTTTTACTTTTTTTCTCTGTGACATTTCTCTTTCTTCCCTTGCTTTTTTGGAGTTATGTCAGTTCGACTTTTTTTGGATTTGCTCTATGAAGGATGCATTTTTTCATGGGGCTCTTTTTAGGAGCTTTGGTGACGATAATACTCTTGCTCTCTCCATATCTTCCTTTTGAGTGGGGGGTATCAAATGTATTTTCTGATCTTTCTATGATTCAGAACCTCTCTTGAGCTTTAGGCTATATTGTATGACTTTCTCTCTTGTGTATTCTCGTTTTGAGTTTTTTTTTGAGTATTTCATATTTTTTTCAAAATTCAAAAAATATATTTTTTAAAAAAATTTTCTGGGCTGCACTCATATTTTTTCAATATATCCTTTTGTGTGCTTTTTTCTCTTTTTCTTTGAGTTGGTTGTTTCCTCAAGATATGAAGCAAGAAATATTCTCGTGACTCGTGTTACATTCTCTTGGACTTATTTTCGGATATTATATCACGCTTGCATTTTTAGAAGAATGTGGGAAATATAGTGCTTCCCTGAGTTTTTGAGGAAGACGAGAATCTATGACTCTCGAAGGAACTCTTTTAGTAGCGACTCTCATCGCTCTTTGATTTTCACTTTTTGAAAATGCCCTTTACAGCTATTATTATTATCAGGATGTTTGAATCTCACCAGATTTACTCCGGTTTATACTCTTTCGAAGTATTTTTTCAACGAGCTTGCATGTGCTCGCAAGTCTTCTTATCTCCTATGGTTTTTGGCAGGTAGGATCAAAAAAATCATTCTATCTCCCTCTCTCTCTTTTTTTATTTCTGGGGTTTTGACTTCATAGTGTGTTTAATATCATGCTGGGATTTTGATATGTTTTTTTTCTATTGATTCCACTTTTTGGAGCCTATATATTTTTCTCAGCTTTTTCTGCAAATCTGAGCTCTCATTAGGAATCTATTAGTGGATATTGTGATGTTTCGATGATATTCCATCTTGAGTCTTTTTCTTTAAGGAGTTTAAAAACTCCTTCAAAGTGCATCAGTCCATATAAAATAAAGATTTTATCATCTGATGATCGTAATATTTCCATTACAAGATGTTCGTTTCTCTCCTCAAGGATGACATGAAAAATATCTGGATTTCAAAAACGTTCCATAATCGAGTTTCGTAAGGCATCATGTTTGACGATGAAATTAAGGAGAGATTGGTTGATATATTGAAGGGCTCTGAGTTGGTTTTGTGAGAGATGTTCGATGCTTTCTTTTAGTAAAACAGACATATTTTCAGGAGCTTTTGTGCTCGCTGTATTTTTGCTTCAGGAGTTTGTTTTTTCATGGTAGAGTTTCATCACTTCATCGATATTGAGATCTACATTGGAGTCTTTGTCGTTTTCGAGCTTGAGAAACATTTCGTTATCCTGAGCGACTACCCCATAAAGTTTTGAAAAATTTTCATAGAGATCTGCATCAAACGTGATTCAAAGTGCTTGATTAAACGCAGCAAGATTTTCTTCACTCCCAGGTCCTACCCCTTCATAAAAGAGTACAAAATTTTGCTTTTTTGCATTTCTTATGTTAGTCTGTACGTGTTCATAAAATTTTACTGATCCGATGTGGCTCATAGTTTGAAATTGGAGAGTTTTTTCTCCATTTGAGAGCGTATAGAGAGGCATCTTTGCTGGAGTAAGTTCGTTTTGTATGAGAATAAAGCTTCCAAACAAGACAAAAAATACACTTAATGTAAGCGAAACTTTGTATAAAAAATGTCAGAAAAATATGGTATAATTTGATGACTGCTTTTTTCTGAAATAATTCCAAGCTCGGTATATACCATAGACAAAAATACTATAGATACAGAGGGTCACAATACATTCGATGATACCCTGATACCATCATAAGAAAATAAATACTCCAATCAGGAGAGCAAAGAAACAGAAGGTATATATTCTTTGAAATGAGGACATAAAAGAGTGATTTGAATTAAGAGTTGCATTTTTCCTAATGTATATATAATTTTTTTAAAGTAAATTTTAATTTTTTCCCTATGCACAAATATCTTATTCTCGCATTTGTGTTCTTGATTTCTCTCTTTTCTCTCTCAACTTTACAGGCAGGTTTTTTTGATAGTTTTATTGATAGTGGAACACCTACGATTCGCTACTGTGATGAAAGTGAGGGGCAAGAATGTGGTATTGAAGCCGGAATTGATCAGGTGAAAGCAGGGATTAATGGACTTGAAACGGAGAGAAGTGCTTCAGAATATATTCAAGATGTGGTTTTATATCTGTTGAGTTTTGTTTCTCTTCTTGCGATTTTATATATTATTTATGCTGGGTTTAATATATTGACTGGAAATGGGGATGAGGAAAAACTCAAAAATTCAAAAACCACTGTTATATATGTGATTCTTGGTATAGCGCTTATGTGGCTTGCTTGGCCTATTACTCGTTTTATATTTACCATGTTGTGAGCATAAAACTTATTTTTTTACATATTTATTTATGTCAGCAGTCGATATACAAATGTACGAAAAGAAAAATACTCGTATGTTTTTTGTGTCCCTTTTTCTATTTCTCTGAGTCGTGGTAGTTACGGTGTGACTTTTTTTCTATGTCTGAAGAGTAGAATCTCAAGCAGAAAATCTCCAAAATGATCTTGCGACTCTTGAAGCTTCTATAGAGACTTTACAACAAGATACCTCTATTCAAGTGTATCAACGTTATACTTGAAATATTGCATACATACAAAAACTCGCAGAAAAATCTAATATCCCTCTTTTTGTAGCGCATCTGAAGAAAACATTTCGAAAATATGCTCTTGAAGCTCAGTGATTTGTATATGATGGGGAAAAAATATCACTTGCAGTAAAGTGACAAACCAATGATGCAGGATATGCCTACGAAAAAGTAGTAAAATTTTTACGTGAATATAATATAGAAACCTGAGAAAAAAATCCCTTCATTCTTCAAAATGTAACAGCCTTTTCAGGGTATGATACGCTTACATATAATGTTGAATTTCTCGTAAAATAATTTTAATTCTCATTTTTATTCTATGGAAACGACTCCAAAAACACATAGTCCGCTTATTGCTTATCTTTTGATACTCATTACTTTTTTTGTACTCTTATTTTTTACGAAAAATTATTTTTCTGACCTTCAACAAGCTCTTGATTTACGAGATACATTGGAACAGACGATAACAAGCAAGCAAGCTGAGCTCACAGAACTCAATAGAGTACAGCAGCTCTTGACACAAACAGGAAGTGAGGAAATGAAGGCTATTACTCCATTTCTTGCTCCATTTTCAGAAGCAAGTATCTTAGAATATATCTACTCCTATGCACAAAAGGTAAATCTTGGAAACGATCGTATGATTATACGAGAGCTTTCTTTGAGTGAAAATGGGGTAAATGATATCTGATTTGATACCGCAACAATCAATCTCTCCGCAATATTTTCGAGTGAAGACGCACTTTTTAACTTCCTCAACTTTGTAACACAAGATGCAGGAGAATATCGTTTTTATCTCACAGAATTTGAGTATCCGATGAATGATATTTCAGGGAATATACAGGTTTCTCTCCCTCTTACTTTGTATTATAAAAAATAATATGGATCAAATATTTATGCGAAAAAAAGTAGGACTTGTTGATAAGTTTAACTTTTATGAATATGTTTCAGTAATGCTTGACGGAGGAGTTACCATTTCAGAAACTCTTGACTCAGTACAGTCAAAAATCCAAAATACTTTTTTTAAGGAAAAAATTAAAGAACTCCAAACCTATGTTTCCAGTGGAGACTCATTTAGTAAGTCAATGAAAAAAATTCCTCAAATATTTTCAGGAGGAGAGATTTCGATTATTGAGTCTTGAGAAACAACAGGGAAGCTTTCTCTTTCTCTCGCTCATCTTTCTGAAAACATTCGTAAAAGTCATGATCTACGATCAAAGATTAAAGCCGCATTAACCTATCCTGCTATTATCTTTCTCTTTCTGATACTTGCTATAGTAATTGTCCTCACCTATGTGATACCTTCTGTCAGTCAGCTCTTTGCTACTTCTGAAGTTTCACTTCCTATTGCGACTCAAGCGCTTATCGCAACTTCAAATTTTGTGATGTATCAATGGCCATATATCGTGCTTTTTATTCTCTTTGTGTGGCTCTTTTTTGTAGCGTATAAAAATACAGAAACAGGGAGAGCAAATATTGATCATTTTCTCTTAGGTCTCCCACTGGTATGAAAAGTATACAAAAACTATATTCTTGCTGCTCTCTCGACCAATCTTGGAACACTGATTGCCTCAGGAGTACCAGTGGTAAAGTCTCTCACCTTGACTTCAAAATCACTCGATAATAAGGTATATGAAGCCTATCTCGATGCAGTAACTCAAAAAGTCTCAGGATGACAAAAAATTGTAGAATCACTCCAGGAAGTGGATCCAAGAAATGAATTTTTCCCACTTTCTTTTCTGCAAATGCTTTCAGTAGGAGAAAAAACAGCATCACTTGATACCGTCACTCAAAAACTTACCGATCAGTATACGAGAGAGGTAAATTATTCACTGTGAAATCTCACAAAATGGATTGAACCTCTTGCAATTCTGATAGCTGGAGTCTTTGTTCTTTGGTTTGCTTTTGCGATTTTTGGTGCGATTTTAAAAGTAACTCAAACGGTTTCATAATTTTTGTATGCAGATAAAAAACCTCTCACAAACTGCGTTTACGCTCATTGAACTCATGGTGGTGATTACTATTATGAGTATTTTGATGTTTGCGAGTTATCTGCCGTATGAACATTATCAAAAAAAAGTAAGTTTGCGTCTTGCAGCAAAAGAAATCAGTCAAAGTCTTACAGAAGCCCGAAATCTCGCAATCTATGGGTTGGATACTGGTTCATGAAATGTTACCGTTGCACTTCACTTTGCCTCTTGATCACAAGATATAGACTATTATGCCTATCCCTATACTCAAACTCCACTTATAATGAGTTTACAGCAAGAATATAAATTTAAAAGCAAAAGACTTCCTCCATGAATTCAGATTGATTCCATTAATGGACCATCAAATGATTTCTTATTTTTCTTTGAGGCTATATCTGGAAGTGGAAATGTTTCAGGAGAGATTCCTATTCAAATATCCTATCAGGGGAGTAGTAACCTCGTTCTTCAAAAAAAGATTATATATTATTCAGAATCTCATATTTCAGATATTATAGATTAAATCCCATTGTATGAAATACTCTCTCTTATCTTCACGCAAAGCATTTTCCATCATTGAACTGATGGTAGGGATATTTATATTTACGCTGTGACTGTTGTCGGTCTATATGGTTCTGATGACTTCGATTAATGCCAATGAGAGAAATAAAAATACCATCATTGCATCCAATCTCGCGAGGGAACAGATAGAGATTCTCCGAAATATCCGAGATACGAACTATAAAAAACTCCAAGTCTGGAATCAGCAAAACCCACAAGAAATCTTTTCTGCTAGTACGAAACTTTTTGCAGTAGGAAAACACTATACTCTTGAAAATGACTTTGATGCTCCAAATACAGATGTTCAGGTATCTGAAATCTCTGCTTTTGTAGAAGGACAAACCGAGCTTGCAAATATGCAGTCCTATCGACTCTGTTTTGACACAGAAGAAAATTATCGATACTGTGGAAACTCAACTCCTTTTGGTTGGACAGAACTTCCATTTTATCGATATCTTCTCATCGAGGAACTTACAGAAAATGGGGCAGTTGTTCCGAATGCATTTCTCATTACTTCAAAAGTGATTTGGTCGATAAAAGGCTATCATGAGTTTGAAATCAAAACGATACTTACTGATTGGAGACGTATATAATAACGCGATTATGAAACAAAATTCTCTACATATTTCTGCTTTTACTCTGGTTGAGATTCTCGTTGCGATGAGTATCCTTGCAATTATGATGGTCTCGATTCTTTCGGTATTTCTCTTTTCTTCTCAGATGTCTCATCTCGTTGATCTCAATCGTGTGACGCAAGAAAATATGAAAAATGTGCTCGAAGATATATCAGAATCTATACGAAAAGATGGAATTATATGAGTAAGAGATTTTTCAGATTCAAACTGTGCTGATTTTTCTCAGAATATGTTGAGTTCAGAGTCGGGATCTACTCTGTGTTTAAGATATTGAGAATATACTTTATGACGTAAAGATAGTACTTGAGATTTTCTTCCGATTCAAGATGTTTCAGTGTATTGTGGTGATATACAAAATGTCTGTTATATTATCAAAAAAGACTATGGAGGAGATTGGTATCCTCTCACCAATAGTTTTCTGAGTTTTCAAAAAATGGATTTCATCCTTCTTAATCCAGACCTTCCAAAGCTCAGTCTCGTTCTTGAGGCTCGACCTGCGATAGGGAAAGGACTTACTCCAGAAGTGATAGAAAAGAATGTGATCCGTGTGCAAACAACTCTTACACAGCGACTGATAGAAACTAACTAGAATATTATGAGACATATATGAAGCAATAATCGCACATGATACTCCATCATTCTCTCTCTTGTGATGATAGGATTTTTACTCGTACTTACAACTGGGACTCTCAATCTCGTCTTGCAAGAAATGCAAGATGGAAAGGGAAAACAGGACTACCTCAAGGCAAGTGCTGCGGCAGAGGGATCTCTGGAATTAGCACTCTTGCAAATCAAAGAAAAATGATATGGATATTATGATACCTTGACTGGATCAGATATGTTAGGCACTGAAAATAAAGACCCACGAATTTCCTATAGCTTTGAGGGAAGAGTACAAACTCATACCGGAAAGATAGATGCTTTTGAAACCGAAATGATTCCACTTTTTGCAATCAATGCAGTATGAAATATGGAAAATATAGGAGATGATTTGAATCTCGCAATACCAAGTGATGCATCTTGGAATCTCGTTTCGAATAATTGAGGAATTTCTTGAATCGGAGGTTTTAATAAAAATACTGAAACTGGGCAAAAAAAGTTAGTTTCAGTTGGAGGGAATATTGATTTTTCTTTTCTTGATTCCGTAAGCATTTGAAGTTTTCTCAACTCAAGTTCAGGATCGTATCTTTTACTGTATAACGCATCGGATATACCACAAAATTATACTCTCTCGAGTACTTCAGGATATTTTACGAAGCCAGAAAGTACGATAATTTCTTCTGCAAAAATAGGAAAATATACACAAAATCTAGCAACAAACATAAATAATACAGAATTTTTAGGAATTTTAAAATACTCTATATATTCTTGAGAATAGCTATCTTAAGCCATATTTTATTTTTAATTTTGGAATAATCGCATTATAATGCAAAAAAGTCTAAAAAAAACTTGAAAAAGCTTTTGTTCCTGCTACAATCTCTATGTTTATTTTATATCTTACTTTTTTGTACTATGAAAAAACAAGATTTTATTAAAGCAGTTGCTGCTTCTGCTGGTCTTTCACAAGACGCTGTTGCAAAGGTTCTTACTGCTGAAATCGAAACTATCACTGCTGAACTTAAAAAAGGTGGTGAAGTAAATATTACAGGTTTTGGTGCTTTTAAAGTAGCAAAGAGAGCAGCTCGAAATGGAGTAAATCCACGAACACGAGCTTCTATCAAAATTCCTGCTATGAAATCTCCAGTATTTAGAGCTGGAAAAACATTTAAAGAATCTGTAAGATAATTACATATCTCTTTTTTTAAAAAGTGTCATAGCTGTTATGACACTTTTTTTGATTTTTCTGAGTTTTTTTGATATACTCTTTGTACTAGCTTTGATTTTTTTCCATGACAGAAATTCGACTTACTGATTTTAGTCTTTCTGATGAACAAGAATTGCTTCTTGAGTCACTCTTTCATGGTGATGCAGATGAATGTATCATTCACTATATTTCGGACTTTCGAAGTGCAAAAATACTTCGAGAGCTCACAGATACACTTTGTAAAAATTTTGGAATGATTCCAAAATGGAGAACACGAATTGTTTTAATTCTCGATGAACTTCATAATAATGCGATTGAATATGGAAGTAAAACAGGGGACATAAATACATTTATATTTCGACTAGAAAGAAAATCACAGAATGTTTTTCATCTAGAGGCTTCTGTTATCGACTCATGATTTGGTCCAAAAGCAAAAAAGGCTTTTCAAATGGAACAGATACGCAAAGAACACGAAAATGAGGATTTTTCTCATCATAGTTCTATCAGAGGGAGAGGATTATTTTTGATTATTTCACAATTGGTTGATGCTCTTATATTTACTGATGTTCCTGATCGTGGATTGAAAGTTACGGTTGTGAAGGATTTAATTCTCGAGGAAGAGTAAGTGCTATATCTCCATAAATACGAGTTATATTTCGCTTACATTGAAACTCTTCTTCATATCAACACAAAAATATTTTTTGAGGAATACGTACGTCAATATAGATGTATTTTTTTGTGTAAATTTCAGGACTTTCTTTTTTAAGAATAGACAGCTGTTCTCCTTGCTCTTTTATGTTTTGATAAATATCAAAAAGAAAAAGAGTCCCATCGCTATTTCGTAATAATATTTCTTTTTCTTTTACATAGTACATGATATCACTTACTATAAAATCAGGGATGCGTTTTTTGAGAGTTTGAAGTAAAAAATCAATATTTTCTATATCTTTTTGTGCGAGAGTATTTCCAAAGAGAAAAAGGTCAGGATTATCACTTATTATCGTAACATATGGAATTTCTCAAAGATTTTTATTCTCTTTTTCTTTTATTGCACCATTTGAGAGTATAAAATATTCACTGGTTTGAAAAACAGGAGGATATGATTTGAGCTCAACAAGTAAAGTAGATGGAAAATCTATATCTATTTCAATCATTTGTAGAGAGTTTTGTGCATTTTGAAGTCTTTCTATGATGTTTTTGCCATCAAGAAGAAATATGTTTTTTCCACGAATATACTCAAGAGTTTCATAGGATTGCTCAATATTTGTGAGAACATCTTGTTTTGATATCAAAATGTACTTTACTCGAAAATGTGGCCCGAGTAAGGCTATAATAAGTACAATTGCAAAAACAATAGCAACAAAAATACCAATATAGAGTTTATTTTGAAAGAGCAAAAATACCAAATTGAGTTGTTTTTTGAGATAAGAACTTCGTTTTTTTCGTTTTTGAAACTGACTCCTTTCCTCAAGATCTTTAGTAAAGAGAGTAGTTTTTTCTTCTGAAAATCACATATGTTTTTTCGCATTTTTTTTTCAAAAAAACGATCCGAGTAAAGGCATAGTGTAAAAAATTATTGTATATCGAGTTCTTGAATGGTTTGGTAGATTTTGAAAGAGTCTTTCCCCGTTTCATCGTAACGGAATCGTATTTTAGGTACCTTAATGAAATCTATCTTTTTCCCGAGAAATCCTTGCATATGTGGTGCAAATTCTGCGAGTTTTTTACACAATATATCTTCATTTTTTAAGGAGCTGACATGTATGTCCATATACGAGAGATCGGAACTTATCACTACGTCTGTGAGGGTAATAATTCAAAAATCGCTCGTGAGCTCTTGGAGTTCTTGTATCAGGTATTCTCAAAGAAGTTTTTGACTGATGGATTGAGCTTTTTTGATGCGGTCTTGTTTCATAATGCCGTTAAGATGAAAAATAAATATGCATCATAGTAATGAGCTTTTTTTATTTGACAAACAAAAATAAAAGATAAAATACTGTCACTTTATTACTTATTCTTCAAGGGGATAGAAACACTATGATTTACGCAGTAAAGAAAGAATCAGAGTCAAATGAAAAATTGGTACTTCGTTACAAGAAACTTTTTTTTCAATCTCGTATCGTAACGAAACTCAAAAAAGAACGTTATAATGTGAAAGATTTAAAAAAACGTAAACAACGAGAAAAAGCAATTATCACGAATCACTATCGTGAACTCAATGCAAAAGTATACTTTTAATCAAAAGTAAAAATAAACTTATCCTATAGGATAAGTTTATTTTTTTATGTCAAGACAATCTCCTTTACCCAATTTCAAAACTCTATACAATACGTGAAGATATTTTTTTAAATCTTTTAAAATGCGTCTTACTCGATCAGCATTTACCTTTGTAGAGCTTATTGTCGTTCTTGTAATCATCGCGATACTTTCAACGATAGGTTTTACTGTGTATGAATCGTATCTTTGAACTGGAAGAGATACCAAGAGAATCGTGCAAATGAAAGAATTACAAACTGCATTCCAAGAATATTCTTTTCGTGAAAAACTCCCTCTTCCGGTTGATTCTATACAACTACGAGCCTCATGATCTCTCTATGCTTATCAGGGATATATCAGTGAAGATATCTTAAAACAACTTTCATTTAAAGCAAATGTATATGATGATACGACAGAGTCTTATCCTGTATATCTGCTTTGAACGAATCAAAAAGATTTTCAATTTCTTACCTATTTAGAAGATCCTGCATCTACGGCATATATACAAAATGCAGTATATGCGACAACAGATTTGAGAACTCTTTTCCCAAAAACCTTTGGGAAAGCACTCTGAGTATTACTTGAGCAGGAAACGAATATCCCTCTTCAGGATATTTCGGCTATAAAATCAGCAGGATATTATGACGTAGTAAGCGGAACAGGGATGATTTCAGCCTATCTCTCGGAACAAAAGATACTCGAATCAGATCAAGATGACCTCAGACAACTTCTTCCTCAAAATAGCTGTAAACGTATAATGGAGCTTGGGTACTCAAAATGAAGTGGAGAATATACGATATCTCCAGATGGAATCACAAAAGTTCAAGTGTATTGTGATATGGATATTGATGGGGGGTGATGGACTCTAGTTGCATTTTCATCAATAAATGGAGCATATAATAATGAAAATTTTGGATGGTGGTATAAAACATGAGATTTTAATCAGCATAAATTTGCGTATTCTATTTGAGAAAATGTAAAGAAAATTCATTTTTCATCATTAGGAATTGGATTGTACGATAACTTACAAAATATAAATCTAGTAAAGAATATTCAATATTTTTTAGAGGTGCAAGTTGATGATAGTGTATTATCAACAGACACACTATGAGAAAATACCTATGCAACTTCTGGTTGTGAAACTATTAAATGAATATTTCCTCCAAATGTATGTAGCAATTATAATTATTGGTGAAGATTTAATAGAAATTCGAAATTTTTTATGAAATGGGCTAATAATCTCACTAGTGAGCATTGACTTTGGAATTACAAATATTTTATGAATGAGACAGCGTTTTTTGATGAAAAAACATGAATATTATTTGTGAGATAATTTATAATTTAAAATTTTAGTATATGGAAAGATTCAGAAGATGATTTACTCTCGTCGAACTTATGATCGTCGTCGTGATACTCTCTATCGTCGCGACGATAGGATTTATCTCGTACGAAGACTATCTCGTAGATACCAGAGATAGTAAGAGACTTGCACAACTGACGGCACTTCGTGATAGTATGAGACTGTCTATCACAAAATGATCTCTCCCAATTCCAGATAACAGTATAGAAATTAGAAATAATGGACAGACCTTTATGTACCAATGATATGCTGGGAAAAATGTCCTTGATTCTATCGCATTTAGTGAAAATACCTACGATCCCAAAGATGAGCAGTTTTATACCTACCTCCTCTCTACTAACAAAAAAGATTTTCAACTTCTTGGTTTTTTGGAAAAATATAATCCAGATGTGGTGAGTCTCAATACATCTCAAGTATTTGCCGAGGATTATTCTCAGAGGTTTCCACGTACTGTAGGGAAAAAACTCGGGATACTCTTACAACAGCAGAGTAACACTCCAATTCAGGAGCTTGCTCCTTATACTGCAAGTGGATTTTTTGATCTTACAACGGATACGAGCAATACTCTTTTTGATGCCTATGTAACGGATACCTATCTCATATCATGAAGTGGAGGAAGTCTTACTGGAATTATCCCATTTACGACCTGTAAAAAAATTCTAGAAAATGGGGATAGTTATGGAGATGGCTATTATAGCATTAATCCTTCTGGGACTGATCCATTCGAAGTATATTGTAATATGACGATTGATGGAGGTGGATGGACACTCGTATGACGAAGTACACTATGAGCAGGAGGATGAAATTTTTGATGGCTCTCAAGCTATGGAGATGTAAGAGACGATGGTTACATATATTCGATGTGAGATACTACAAAATTACTTAATTTTTCAGAAATTATGTGGTCTACCTACACAACAGGAAAGAATATTGATTATGCTCTTAAAGTTGGAATAGATAAAAATTTTATTAAACAAGAATCTGGATACACTGGTGTGAGTTCATGAGACAGTTGTACGGAAATCTATCCAACAAATAGTTCTTGGATGAGTGCCTGTGATGTATGACCACAAGATGGTAAAGATTGAAATAGAGACTTTACAAATTTTTGGGGAAGACTACATAGATTAAATAATGAAGGGCCGAATGTGAGCTGATTTTATTCTCGAAATACAAATGGACTAACATGACCATATGAAATGTGACTTTCAAAAGCATGATATCTTTTTTGAGACGCAGCTTGAATTCAATCGTCATTTTGAGTATTTCTCAATAGACAAGGTATGATTTTTGTTCGATAATACACTTTTATGAAAAAACTACACTGCGCATTTACCTTTGTTGAACTCATCGTTGTTATCACAATTATGGCTATTCTGGCAACTATTGGTTTTTCTGTCTATCAATCCTATCTTGAGTCAAGTCGGGATACCAATCGGGTGGTACAACTCTCTGAGATTTCAGATGGTTTTGAAAAACTATCTCTTTCTGCACGACTCCCATTTCCAGAATCGATGGTAGAAATACAAGTATGAAGTGGTACGGTGAAAACCTTTGCGTATCAGGGCTTTGCGGGAGAAAAAGTCATGCAAGCAATTGGATATGTATGATGAGGACAAGATCCGGAGTCTTCTCTCTATCCTAGCTATATGCTCAGTGAGAGTAGAAAAGATTTTCAACTTATGACTTTTATTAAAGATGCAAAACTTCTTTCCGCAAAAAATTTGTATGCGAATACGCAGTTTGAGAAACTCTTTCCCAAGGTTGAGGGGAGTCCACTGGGAATTCTCTTAGAGCAAGAGACACAAATTCCACTCCAACTCCTCCCACAGATTCAAACAACAGGGATATATAATATTAGTACGGGAACCAGCAGTCTCATAGCGTATCTTGCAGACAAAAAAACACTTGCTAGTACCCAAGGACTCACACAACTCCTTCCTACATCTAGCTGTAAGCGCATCCTAGAGCTCGGAAGATCAAATGGAAATGGAATATATACTATTAATCCAGATGGAAATGGAAATATCTCTGTCTACTGTGATATGACAACCGATGGAGGTTGATGGACGATGATCGCAAGGAGTGTGAAAAATTATACATGACCCGACACCAGTTTTTGATGGATGGTACAAAGAGGAAAACCGTGAGAATATATTGAACCATATTCATTATGATCTAATGTAAAAAGAATTTCGTTCGCTGATGTTTTGATATCTTCCTATACTTGATCATCGCAGGTAGTACATACTTGGAAACTTTCTCAATTAAATGATGAAAATGTAGAAAATGAGATTACAAATTATGATTCAATATTACAAAATAGTAACATTGAGAATGCTGAATTTTCATGAGATTATAAAGTATGGTGAAATATAGGCTGAAATATAACACATTATGCATTTTGAAATGCTGGTAAATGGCCATATCAGGGATTATATTATGATGATTTTTATAGTCATAATATGACACCAATCATTAATGGCTATCCAGGAATGATATTTATAAGATAAAAAATATGAAAAAAGCTTTTACACTCGTTGAACTTATAGTAGTTATTACGATAGTCTCTATCCTCTCTACTATCGGTTTTGTTGCCTATGTTGATTACCTCAAAGGGGTTCGAGATAGTAACAGACTCCAACAGATTTCAGAAATACATGGAGCGATGGAACTCTATGCAACACGCAGTGCGCTTCCATTTCCAGATGAAAGTCTCTCTATCGTCGCAGGGAGCACCCAGGTAGGATACCAAGGATTTGCTGGAAATTCGGTTCTTGATGCGATTCGTTTTGGAAATGGAGGAAAAGATCCAGGGAGTAAAAAATATTTTACCTATTATCTTTCTGCTGATAGAAAGTATGCACAGTTACTCGCGTATTTTGAAGAACAACAAGTCTGAAATCTCTTAAGCTCTCACCGTGTTGCTGCGCAATATGATACGCTCTATCCACAGGTATACGGTGCGCAACTCGGGGTTTTAATCCAAGAAGGGAGCAATATCCCAGTCCAAGAACTCTCACAATATTCAGCCTCTGGAAAGCTTGATATCCTAAGTATTACAGAACCTGTAGTCTCGTATCTTACTAATACAGAGCAAATCACCTGAGTGGGGCAGGATCTTATAGGAATGATTCCAAATACCAGCTGTAAAAAACTCCGAGATGTCTACGGGTATACTACCTCTGGAATTTACAAAATAAATCCTTCTGGAACTCGGATGAGAGATGTCTACTGTGATATGACAACCGATGGAGGAGGGTGGACTATGGTAGCAAGGAGTGTAAAAGATTATATCGGAACAGATACAAGTTTTTGATGGGTAGTTGAGAGATGAAATGTTAAAACTAATTCGGAACCATATTCACTATGATCCGATGTAAAAAATATAGTATTTAATGAGATGTTATTTGTCACATATACGTGAATGTCAGAAAGAATTCATACTTGGAAGATATCACAATTGAACAGAGCGAATGTTCAGAATGAGATTACAACTTATGATCCAATATGAGAAAATAGTAACATTGAAAATGCTGAATTTTCATGAGATTATAAAGTATGGTGAAATATAGGCTGAAATATGACTCATTATGCATTTTGAAATGCTGGTAAATGGCCATATCAGGGATTATATTATGATGATTTTTATAGTCATAATATGACACCGATCATTAATGGTTATCCAGGAATGATATTTATAAGATAAGAAATAAAATTAGAATCTAAAAAACTCTCAAATTATTTGAGAGTTTTTTAGATTCTAATTTTATAGGAAAAAGATTATCCTTTCTTAATTTCTTTCATCTTGAGTACCTCGTGTTTTCGAGTTACCTTATTATATTTTCGAAGTTCTGGTCCTTTTTTTCCAGCTTCGAAATTTTTCTTTTGGATATTGGTTACATGCACCATATTTCCAGTTTCTGTAGAGTAGTATGCTACATATGTTCGTTTTCCTTTAGCCATTTGTGTAGATATGAATAATAAAAATCTTAGTGATTATAGAGATATTTTGCAAAAAGCAAGATTTTTTTAGACTTTCATGACATCTGCTTCTTTTTTCTTTGCGGCTTCATCTATGTTTTTATTGGCATCATCAATAAGTTTTTGGAGGTCTTTTTCCATGTCTTTTGCCATATCTTCGGAGATGAGCTTGTCAGTTTCTTGTTTTTTAATCTGTTTGAGTATATCAGCGCGGATATTTCGCACCGATACTTTTCCATCTTCTGCGAATTTCTTCACGATTTTTACCATATCTCTTCTTCGTTCTTCGGTCATCGGTGGGATTTTTATGAGTACAGAGTCTCCCATGGTTTGAGGATTGAGTCCTACTCCTGCTTCGGTAATGGCTTTTGCAATGGGATGAATCAGAGTTTTATCCCAAGGAGCGATAGAAAGTGTTTGTGGATCGAGGATATTGAGACTTGCACAGTTTTTAAGAGCCTGGAGAGAACCATACTGTTCTACTCGGATATCTTCTACGAGAGCGGGATTTGCTCGTCCCATTTGGAGTTTTCCAAATTCTCCTTCAAGATGATGGAGAGCTTTTTCAAGTTGTTTTTTTGCTTCGTCGAGCATAGGATACTATTTAAAAAATATGAAACTGATTATAGAAAATGCTTTAAAAAAATCAAGATGAATTTTATAAACCCTCACCCTAAACCTCTCCCAAAGGGAGAGGGGGTCGAGCTTCATTTTGCAGCCTCATCATCTCCCTTTGGGAGAAGAATTGTGATGAGGGAGTATGATTTATCTCTCTTTGAGATATTCATACACTTCAAGTGGTATCTCGTTTTGTACGCTCTTAAGACCCGTTGTTTCTATTTTTTGTCGTATCTGTGTTCCAGAAATTGGGATATTTCTTCTTGAAATTTCTCGAAAGGAAATTTCTTTCTTCTCAAAAAGAGAAATATTTTCTTGTATGACTTGTATGGCAGAATCTTGCTCTATGTCTCAACAATATATCTGTATCTTTTCAGCTGTTTGAACTTCAGGAAAGGCAAGAATATGGTCTATCCAATCTCTATCATCAGCTTCATCCGGAAGAGGATAGATATACAGATGTGAGCTGGGTGAGTAGGTATGGGTAAAAAAATGGAGTCGTGTCGAAAAATCATAAGGATTTTTTTCCTCATCTTCACTGAGTCCTATGAGTATGAGGCATAGATTATTTTCGAGAAGCATGGTATCGACTATCTTTTTGTGTCCTTTATGAAAGGGCTGAAAACGTCAGATATAGAGTCAGAGACCGGTCTCTTGAGACCGGTCTCAATCTTGGTGGATCATACTAAAGACTGTTAAAATAATCCGTTGCTTGTGGGGCAAGTTGCTTTTTGCGGGAGATTCGGTTTCCGAGATTTGCTTCATTATCTCTTATTTCTACTCCAAAAATGGCTTCAAGCGTAGGAGCATCTTCATCGAGAATAAACGTAGTATTTTGCTCCGCGAGAATATCCACGATAGAGAGCATAATAAAATCAAGTTCTTGTTCTGTTTTGAGTTCTTTCAATCATACTAAAATTTCTGCTTTTCGTCCAAATGCATACCCTGGATTGGTTGTTTCTAAACTCCCGATACCACATTTTCGACTATTCATATCAAAAATCTTATAATCATACTGGATTACGTCTTTGATAGGCATATCTCAGAGATCAGATTTTGCATGAAACATCGGCATCGCAAATGCTTCCAGATCGGTGATTCCAGAAATTTCTTGAAGTTTTCGTGCTATTTTTCTATCTTCGTCAGTCGTGGTTGGAGATTTCCATAAGAGCGAGTCGCTCATCATACAGGCAAGCATCATCGTTGCGATGTTTTTTGAAACTTCAAAACCAGCTTCAAGATACATTTTATAGAGGATACTTGCGGTAGAGCAGAGAGGTTCTACTCGCATATGGAGAGGATTTGAGGTTTTAAAGTCGATTTTATGATGGTCAACGAGCCAAGTGATAGTACATTCTGCAAGATTGTCTATTGATTGAGATGCTTCATTATGGTCTACAAGACATACTTCGACATTTGCATCAAGAGAAGTTTTGATTTCAGGTTTTGATATATTATACGTTTCGAGAACATAAAGGGTTTCTTTATTGAGTTCTCCTTGGATATAGGCTTGAGCCTCATATCATTTTTTACTGAGAAAATCTTGCATAATAAGAGCAGAAAGCGTTGCATCGGTATCTGGATTTTTATGTCCAATAATCTGTATTTTGTTCATAAGACAGGTTCAAAAAATAAAAACAGTATGATTGTAATGAAAATCTCTATTTTTCAAGGGGAAAACATTGGTTTTATTTGGCATTTCATCAAATTCTATATAATAAGTCTATTACTTTTTATTATGAATTTCATGTCTATATTTTTGAAAGAAATTCCAGGAGAAAATGGGTTTGAACTTATGATTGATACCTCGATTTTTTCAAAAGATATTATTCTGAAGGCTGCCTATAACTTTTTGGATAGAGGGTATTTTTTCTTTCGTTTTGATGAAAATAAAAATATCATCTTAGAATGTCGAAAAAAAGCTGGAGTAAATATTGCAACGGAGAATATTATTTGAGAATACAGTGACGAACTGCTTTCAGTATATCTGCGAGATACTCTTGAGCGAGAAAATAAAGCAATTCGAGAGGCAATTGTAACGAAAGCGATTAATGGGCCACTCGATATGCAAAATTTTGTATCACTTGATACGGATGCAATTGCCCAAACAAACGAAATAGATTTTGATAAAGATATAGATGAAATTTTAAGAGAAATAGAAAATGATCCGGACCTCAAAATAGATGAGGAAGAAATAGAAAAGATTCTCAAAGAAATAGAGCAGGAGACAGAGTCTATGAAAAAACCAAGTATTCAGATCAATCCAGAATGACTCAAAGATATTAAAAATATGTTTCAAAAAAATAAATAAATATGACACAGAACTTCGAAATATCACTCGAAATATACGATACAGAAAAACTCCTTCAAGCGATTGAAGATTTTTCAGAGGTTGCTGAAATATCGCTCAATCATAATATGCTTTCTATTTCTTGAGAATCAGTAGAAGAAATACAAGAGGTATTTTATGAGTTTATGAATTATGTCCTTTCACTGTAAAAAATTATGGCACTGAATATAGAATTACTCCAGAGGGTAAATCACGAAAAAATATGATTTTTTCGCTTTAAAAAACTTTTATCAGAAAAATATTTGATCACCAATGATGCAGGAAAGTTTCATATTTTTTCGGAAGAAGATTTTGAAAAATTTTTACTCTGAGAAGTTGAGTTTTTGCCTGACTATCAAGAGCTTATAAAGAAAGGTTTTGTAAAAAATGCTTCCTATGAAGATCGTATGGTGTGAAGTGTAGCGCAGAAAAACCATTTTGTGGGAACTGGTCCGACTCTTCATATGATTGTTACCACTCTTCGTTGTAATCATAAGTGTAAATACTGCCATGCTGCAGTTGCTCCGATGACCGCAACACAGTTTGATATGACGCAGGATACAGCGCGTAAAGTCGTGGATACCATTTTTTATACCAATTCTCCAAGTCTCACGATAGAATTTCAGGGTGGTGAATCACTCGTGAATTATCCTGTGGTACAATTTATCACCGAGTATGCCACCTCTCGAGCGCAACATCTCGGAAAACAGCTTACTTTCTCATTAGTCACAAATCTGACTCTTATGACTGAGGAAAAGTTAACTTGGCTCCTGGATCACGGAGTAGATATCTGTACGAGTCTTGATGGAGATATGATGACGCACAACTCAAATCGTGCAGGGTATGAATGAAATAGTTTTGAAACGGTGACCTATTGGATGAAGCGTGTGAGCGAGGAAAAGCAAAAGAGAAATATGTGAAAAATAGGAGCTCTTCTTACTGTCACGAAGGAAACCCTTCCAAAATATAAAGAAATTATAGACACCTATGTTTCACTTGGGCTTGAGGGGATATTTCTAAGGTGGTTGAATCCCTATGGATTTGCTGCAGCTGAGATGGATACACTTGCATACAAAAGTGATGAGTGGATAGAGTTTTATAAAAAATCACTTGATTATATTATAGAACTCAATAAATCAGGAACATTTTTTCGAGAAAGTATTACTTCGGTATATCTCATGAAAATGTTTAATAGTATAGATCCTGCATTTATGGATATTCGTAGCCCTAGTGGGATAGCAGTTGGGGGAGTCGCGTATAATTATGATGGAAAAATCTATGCAAGTGATGAGTCTCGTATGCTTGGTCGTATGGGTATAGATGATTTTTTGATGGCCAAGTTACAGGATTCATGACAAGAAACCTATACCGCAATGCTGAATAGCGATATTACAAAAATAGCTGTTCAGGCAAGTACACTTGATGGACTTCCTGGGTATAATGATCATGTATATAAACCCTATCTTGGAGTAGATATCATTCATAATTTTAAAACAACCTGAAATCTCTATACTCCTCTGGTAAAAGATGAAAAAATGAAGCTCCAAATTGCAATTTTGGATTATATTTTCGAAAAACTCCAAAATCCAGAAAATGAAAAAGTACTCAAAAGTTGGCTATAATTTATTTTTTTAATTTTCAGATATGTCTCTTGATAAAAAGAAATTTATTCCAAAGCTCAAAAAGTCACTGAAGAACTTTTTGACAGATGAAAGCGGGAAGATTACAAAGAAAGATGCACTTGGCTTGAGTGCAGGGGCTGCTTTGTTATGAATGGTTTCTACAGTTGATGCCGTGCCATCATCGCATAGTAATTTTGTAAGAACTACTGATCCAGCATGACGAGAGCCGTATGCTTCAAATTCAACAGTTAGAACGTGAGTCAATTGACATTTAAATTCAGTTACAAGAACTTGGACTGTTGTTACTTGAGCTACTTGTAATCATGCAAGTTGAATTGTTAATTGACACTATAGTAGTGTTCCGTCAGTAAGTTTATCTTCAGAAACAGTAGATTATACCAATACACATGGGAGTCATGGGAGTCATGGGAGTCATGGGAGTCATTGTAGTAGTATGTGTTAATATATCCTAATTTTTTGTATGAAAAAAATATATGTGTATATCTTATTGCTTTCAATATTGATCAACATATTCCTTTTGGGGTACTTATATTTTTCAACTAATAGTATTAGTAAAAGTGATATTTGATCTGATAATCAAACTCATAATAGTGATATTCATAATAATCAAATTATTTTTGAGAAAGATGATATTGCTCTCATTCAGTTTATCGATGAACAAACAAAAAAACTTGAAAATAAAAATTTGATTTATGAAATTTGATGAGAAATAGAAAATAAAATTTATATTTCTAATATTTCTCCCACATTTTTTCAAGCCCATTTTTCAAAAAGCGAGAATTATCAAAATATTATTATACCTTCTAAAAATATATTTTGTCTTCTGGGGAAAGAACAAATGAATTTTAATTTTAAGTTGTATGATATATATAGGTCTTGAAATATAAAACAATCACTGGATATTTTTTGAGATTATTCTGAGTATGTTGAAAAATATCTCAATAATGAAAAAATAGTATGAACAGATACAAATGATGTATTGAGAGAGAGCTTAAATAATTTAATTGATTCAGAAAAAGATCTCATAGAATTATACAACAAAAATGATATATTTAATTTTAGAAAAAAAATGTATGAAATCACGAAATATCAAATGAATGAAGATGCAATCATAATTGTATTTTTTTATAAACACCAACTTACTAACTCAATAGATTGATTTCTCAACAGTTGTTATTCATATAGTGAAAAAAATATTAATACTCAAATAATACAAGATTTCTTTTATAAAAAATAAAAATGTTTACACAAAAAGATATTCAATTGACAGAAAAGCAGGATTTTATGCTGTATCTTATTCCTACATATGATTGTAATTTTAGGTGTAGTTATTGTTTTGTTCCGAAAGATGCATGATATAAAATAAATCTTACAACTTTGGAGGATATTGTTTCTTTTTTGAATACTTTCATTAACTCAAATAAAATACAGATTTGAATTTTATGATGAGAACCGTTCCTTTATAAGGATTTGTTACTCCAAACAATTCAGTACTTACATGATAACGTAAAACATTCAAATTTCAGCTTTTATATTACAACAAACTGAGTTCTTGTTGACGAAAAGATACTTCAATGAATGCAGACAACAGGAGCAAAAATTGAAGTTGCTTTTAGTCTTGATTGAAATTTTGAAACAATGAATAAAAATCGTATTCATGCAGAAAATTCATTTATTTCAAAGAAAATTTTTCAAAACTTTCTATTAGCAAAAAAATATCTTTGAAGAAGTTGAGTTTCCATAACTATGACAATTTCATTAGAAACTGTTCGTTTTTTTGATTCAAATCTTTTATATCTTTTCGAACTCAATCCATATCTATTAAGATTTCGATTAGCAGCATGACAAAAATGGGATACAGAAAGTATGAATTTATATTTAAATAGTTTTAAAAAACTCTATATACATTATGTTTATACTTTATATGTTCTTTGAAACTTAGAGAGTATTCCTATGGTTGAACAATTTGAATATATGATTGATATCAAAAAAGATAATATTTGAGCTTGTTCAAAATGAGTAAACCTTACGATTACTCCAGATGGTTTTTTTGTGCCGTGTTACAATTTTTTAACAAAAGAGAAGCAAGATTTAGTAAAATTCCCTTATGATATTCATACACTAGTTCGAGATAAAAATTTACAAAATGACTTTTTGGAATGGAGAATTCAATATTATAATTTCAATAATTGATACAAAGATGAATCATGAAAGCCTTTAATAGGGAGATATAATTTTTCTACGTGTATTTCTTGAGATTTTCAAAATCACGAAAAAGAAGAAGTATTAAATGTATGGAAATATAAAGAGCAACGAGAAAAAATGATTGGAGCAGAGGTATTTAAATTTTATTTTAATCAAGATATTAATCTATATAAAAGAAGTCTTATATACAATAAATAAAATCTATTAATTTAAGTAAAATGTTTCAAAAAACCTATGTTTATAAGACCCCTTTATTATGTAATGCAAAATGTTCATTTTGTCTTTCAAGAGCAAAGCAAATCAAATCTCTTTATGTATATCCACGAAAATCCATTTTAAAAGATTTTTTATATATTAAAAAAATGTGATTTCAAACGATAATATTAGTATGATGAGAATCAACCATAATAAAAAATTTTGAAGACTTTATTCTTATTTCTAAGAAACTCTCTTTAGAAATAATTATTACAACAAATTGATTCGTTTTTTCTAATTTTGAATATTTAGAATATCTTAAAAAATTATGATTAAAAAACATTATTTTTAGTTTTCATTCACATATTCCAGAATTGCATGATGAGTTAGTGTGAATATCATGAGCTTTTGAAAAAATAACACAAGCTATGAAGAATGCTAAAAAATTAAACTTCGATCATATTTCTACTAGCACTGTAATTACAAGTAAAAATCAAAATTTTCTAGATGATATTATTTCCTTCATAAGGATTCATTTCAAAATTTATATCAATAACTTTTGTGCTTTAGATATTCATTATAAACATGATGGAGACTACAAAAAAAAATCTTTTCTTTTTCCAGATTTGAAAATCATTCAAGAACAAATTTTGTCAATACATCACAACTTTTTTAATATGGAATGATCTATTCTTTTACAAAATCTCCCATTATGTGCTTTTACGGAAGAGACGTTCTATCTTAATAGAGAATATTGATGAAAACTTAAGTATTATGAAAGCAGTTTTGATACATCAAAATTATTAGATAATAGAGTAAAAGATATAAAATGTCTTTCATGTTCTCAAGAAAAACAATGTCTTTGATTTTTCCCTTATTCTTCTCTTCATAATATAACTCCTTTTAAATAATTTTATCATGATAAATACAGAAAGTAAAATTATGATTATATCTTCTATGAATAATAGAAGCTGTTTTCCTCATATGTCCTTATCTTCAAAAATATATGCTTTTTTCCTTGAAAATGGATATAATATTGTAAGAGATATATATACAGCAGACTACGTTATAATAAATACATGTGCATTCGATGATTTTTCTGAAGAAGAATCAATTGCAGCAATAGAAAAAATACATACACAATATTCTATAAATTCAAATAAAATTATTGTTGTTTGATGTCTTCCTGATATATCTTGAGAAAATAAATGGAAAGAAAAGATAAGTATCATTTCTGATAGAGATATATGAAATTTTGATATTATGTTTGAGTACAATATTTCTATTTTATCTGTAAAACCAGTAAATTATAAATGAAGTATTGAAAGTGATAAAATTGATAATAACAATAGTACATATTATGATGGTTATAAGCAAATTGAACAAGACTGTTTTTATATAGAAATATCAAAATGATGTGATTTTCATTGTACGTACTGTTCAATTAAAAAAGTGAAATGATCTCCTAAAAGTAAAACAATTCAAGAAATAAAATTTGAAATACAAAGATGACTCTATCTTGGATATAATAATTTCTATTTTGTATCTGATGACTGCTGATCATACTGAAAGGATATAGAAACGAATATAGCACTTCTTATCAATGAAACACTATGAAATTTTCAAGATATTATTATCCATTTGAATTATCTTGAACCTTCTAGATTCCTCTTGTATTCAGATCAAATAGATATGTCACTAAAAGATAGAATTCTTTCAATAAATATTCCGGTACAATCTACTTCAAAAGAGATTTTAGATAAAATGAAAAGATACTATGACCCAAATGAAATATTTCAAAAGATTAATGAATGGAGGAGATCATATAAGAAAACGAAATTTTACAATCAAATGATCTATGCATTTCCATGAGAAACAGAAGAAGAATTTAAAGAATCACTTAAAGTTATTGATATTTATGACAGTAGTAGTTTTTTTTGTTTTTCACCCAAAAAAAATACAGTTGCTGCAACTTATCCATTGATAAAAGATATTGATATATATAAAAGAACAGTAGTCTTATATAAGTTAGCACAAGATAAATTTTTTTCTACAAAAATCTATCTTTGACCAAGTAAATATTTAGACATAATACATAAGTAGCATGCAGTATAACTATGTAAGCCTCTATGATGAAGAGAAATTTAAGCTTTCTCTTTTACAGATTCTATCTTTATTTAGATGAGGAGAATATAAACAATCAGAATGTATTATGTTTATTATTAAAAATATAATTACATTACATGATTTTCAGATACAAAATAAATTTTTGATTAAATTATTGCTCGTATATTATTTTTTTATTGAATGAAAAGTAAAATTTACAAATGACTATTCTATAAGATTCTCTTCTAAGTTTTTACCTAAATGACTTACATGATTCGAAAAGTATATTAGAGAGCATGTAAAAGAAGATTTTCAATCATTTCTTATATTATGAAAAAATACTATTTTTCTAAATAAAATTCGTGATATAACTCTAAAAGAATCAAATATTGAGTATGTTGAAAGAGTAAAGGATGTTGACAACTTTATAGATTTTTTTTTGAAGATTGTTCATGAAAACTCTGAATTGTATTCATTTTCTTGAGAACACTTTCCTCTCTTAAAATGGCTAATAAACGAGCTATGTGAAGAATAAATTATTTTTAAAATATATGACTTATGCCTGATATCGCTCTATGGCCATCTTGTGATCATAAATGTACTATGTGTTCAAATGAAGCAGCATATAAATATACTGCTTCAGATTATAGTTATGAAAATTTAGTTCAAAGAATTGATAGCTATTTTAATGGGGATGATAGGAGTTTTCATCGTTTTCCAGATATTAAAGATGAATGGACAATCACGGGATGAGAACCAACTCTAAATCCACATTATTTTGAAATTTTGCAATATATTCGTCAAAAATTTCCTCAATCTAAACTTATACAACTAACTCATGGTGATAGATTTGCAGATGAAGAATTTACGCAAAAAATATCTTCACTTGAGAATTATCATCTTGTATTTCCAGTTCATGGTTTTAATAAGGAAACTCATGAAGCCATTGTACGGAAAAAATGATCTTGGGAAGCCTTACTGAGAGGAATTTATAATGTATTAAAATATAAAAGATATAAAAATCAAACTTTAGAAATCCGATTCATCATACAAGGACAAAACTATAAAATCCTTGATAAAATGTATGAGCTTATTTATAAGTATTTTCCATGAATTGATAGCATGGTAAGTGTCATGATGGAATTTGAATGACAAGCAATTGATAATATATGATTGACACAAATGACTTATACTCAAGTTATGCAGAAAAATGAGGCTATTTTTCTAAAGTGGGCCGAAAAGTTTTGAGTACAAAAATTTAAACTTTATCATTTTCCACTTTGTACTGTAAAAGATATTCGACTTTGGAAGTATATGTGGAGAACTCTTCCAAGTCATGAAATCACATTTACAGGGAAATGCAGTATGTGTAAGTTGTCTCATTATTGTATGGGAATTCATGAAACTTATTGTGAATTTAATGGAGAATCAGAAATTGTTCCATTTAAAAAAAAGCATCTTGAATCACTCGTGATTGAAGAATGAACTGAAAATTTTCGTTTTCAACCTATTAAAGATGTACACTATAAATGAAGTTGAAAGAAAACAGTTATTTTTGTTGGATATGCCTGTGATAATATTTGTAGATTTTGTATAGATCTTAATAAGAGAGAAATAAATAGAAATACGAAAGAAATACTCAAAGATATTCTTATTGCAAAGCAAAAGGGGACTCAAGTTTTAGAAATTATATGAGGAGAGGTAACTATACGAAAAGATGTTTTTACAATTTTTCAGTTTATTAAGAATTTACACTTTGAACACGTATATCTTGTAACAAATGGAAATAAACTTGCTGACTTTACTTTCGCAAAAAAACTATATGATCTAGATGTATTAGATAGTATTGTTTTTTCTATTCATTGACCAAATCCAGAGATACATAATTTGGTTACAAATACACCAAAATCATTTGAGAAACTTCTTCAAGGAATTAATAATTGGAAAAAGTTATGATTTGATACTCAAAAGATATGAACAAATACAGCAATTGAAAATGGTAATTTTCAACATCTTTTAGAAATAGCAAAACTTATAAAAGAATTAGAATGTTTTTGAAGCAGTGAATTTATATTTGCAGATCCAAATCAATGATGAGTAAATAATGAATTTGATTTACTTATGCCATATATCTCAGAAGCAGCTCCATATATGAGATCAGTTTTAGATTGGGGAAATGCAAATGGTATGAGATATAGAGTCCGTTATGTGCCTTTGTGTTATTTTCCTAATCATCTTGAAAATAATATTTCTGAACTTAAAGAAACACAAATATACTCGAATGTGACTCATAGTGCCCCAGATTTTTATAATGCAGATGTGGTCGTAGGAAGAAAAAATACAGGAAGAAAAAAAACTGAAAAATGTTTATGATGTGCTTTAGAGATAAAATGTGAGTGACTCTGGACTACATATCTTGATAAGAGATGAGATAGTGAATTATTACCACAGAAATCATGAAAAAAATAATTATTTTCACTGGATATAATTGCAATGAAAATTGTTTTTTTTGTAGCGCTGAAGTTCATGGAAAGAAGCATATAAATATCTCGACAAGAATGATGTTAAAGAAAATATTATCTTGATCAAAGCAAGGAGCTAAAGCGCTTGAATTAATTGGAGGTGAGGTATTAATTCGAAAAGATATTGATATTCTTATTGCTTTTTGAAAGAAACTTTGATTTGAAAAAATCTCAATAGAGACAAATGGTGGAGTATTATCTTCATTTCAAAGAGCTGAAAGACTAATACGAGTATGACTTACAGATATTACAATTTCAATTCATGGAGCAACTCCAGAATTAAATGATACTCATACTGGATTAAAGGGATCATTTAAACATAAAATCCAGGCTTTAGAGAATTTAAAAATCTTAAAAAAAATATATAATTTTAATGTTATAACCAACTATGTTGTAACTTCTAAAAATATTGATTGTGTGAATGATTTTTTAGATCTTATGGGTTCATATAATTATATTCAAAATCATATTTTTGCATTTGTGAGGCCTATCAAATCATATAGAAATATTTATGATACTTACCTACCTTCATTTTACGATATTAAAAGAGTGTTTGAATGATTAAAATCTCCTAAAGTGCTTATACAGTATTTGCCATACTGTGTACTTGATGAAAGATACCATAAAACATATCTTGATCACTTTTCTAAATGAGAAAAATCTATGACCACAAAAGATAACATAAATTCAGTTGATACATTAGAATCTCTGATTCAATCAGAAGAATATTATTTTCCAGAATGTTATGATTGTAAATTTTTTGGGAAATGTAGAGGAGTATGGAAAGAATATGTTAATTTTTTTTGAATGAAATCTCCACCAATGCTATAAATTTAAAAACCATGTTCATATTTTTTTAAAGATAATATTTTCAGTTGCTGTAGATATTATGGCTCAAAGAAATATAAAGTGTGAAAATGAATAGACTTTTGTTGAATATAAAAAATTGATGTTATGTGATTTGAAATATTCCATCTTTTGTTCATTAGTCCATTCTCTAATCTCATTAAATTTTTCGTTTTTAATTCATAAATTATCAATATATTGAATTATTTCTTCTCATTTTTTCATACTTTGGTAAAATAACTGTAATATTTTTCATAAAAATATAAATACAACACCATATAATAATATGAATTTGATGTCTTCCCAGCCAACTAAAAAAATACTTAGTAGTATTACAATAATTGCTCATATTATTTCTAAATATTCTTTAATAGTTCAAATGTGATTTTCTTTTACATTTTTAAATTCAATTTTTGAGAGTATGAAGTAGAAGATTTTTTGGAAGTATTTTTTTGTATGAAAAACAAAAAATATAAAGAGAAAACTAAATATGAGAAATAGATACAATTGAACTTTTTCATTCAATCAAAATTTCTGTTCTATAAGAATCAAATAACTCAGTAAAATACTTTTTAGAAAAAAGAAAAATAAATAAATGGAAAAAAGTATAAAAAAACCATTTAAAATCTTTCTTGATATTTTTTTTACTCATATAACTTTTATTGTTTTATATAATTGTTCATATGAAATATGTATATTTTCTATAACTCATAAATGAGTGATAAAAAAGAATATACTTCATATAAAAATTGTTCCAATGATAAAGTCAAAAACATTAATTCAAAAAGAAAAGTACAGATAAAGAACGCAAATATACTTTGCATCTCCAGCTCACCATTTTCAAAAATGAAAGAGTAAAAATCAAATAATACATGCTATACCTATTTGAAGTATAAATGATATTAAATTTACTTCTTCAAAATAACCATAAAATCATCAATAAATATACCATAAAGGAAGTAAAAAAAGTAAATATCCTAAATATTTATTTGGAATAATTTTTTCCTGTATATCTTTTTTGATAATCAAAAAATTGATATATAAAAATATGCCTGCAATAATAACTCCGAAAAATATTTCCATTTAGTGAAAGAAAAAATATACTTTTAAAAACTATATTTATTTTTTCTAAAAACTGAAATTATGTCATATTTTTGAGTTCTCGGGTATAGTGAAAATCCTCTCATATATGAATATCAAGAAAGATATTTTCAAAAACTCACACACATTGCAAAAGATATTTTAGAGAAAGATCATGCTTTTTTTCAAATGGATGTTGATATACAAAAAACTCTTCTCCTTCATCCTGATATTTCATCTCTTTTGATGAATATATCACAAAAAAACTCCAAAAGTTCCTTAGAGACATTTGAAAGAGAGATTTCTCATTTTTGTTCATGAAATCTAGAATTGATGGTAGTAAATTCATGACAAAAAATAGGTGATACAGAAATTCGTCTCACACTTGATGATAATAATCCTGAAAATGGAGTTGTAGGGCACCCAGATCATGATACAGATGGGATGCTTGGATGGGGAGAAAAAAGTCCAGTCGAGTGGAGCCAAGTATTTACAAAGGCTTTAGCTCTTCTACAAAATGTGAATATAGATTTTTATAATGAACTTAATCACATAATAAAAAAGATAGTTCCGATGAAAACATCGATTGATGTGCATAATTCCTGTTCTTACAAAGAGTGTGTGGGAACACTCTATTTATGATATACTCTTAATGCAGAGTTTCCAGAACTTTGAATTTTGGAAGCTCTTATCCATGAATCAAGTCATAATAAACTGAATCTGATTATGCAGTCTGAAAAGCTGACTCTCAACGACTATGAACTCAAATACTATTCTCCGTATAGACCAGACGCACGGCATATACATGGAGTATATCTCTGAGTTCATGCAATCGTACCAACTGTGTACGTATTGCTTCAAGCAATAGAGGCAGGATACATACAAGATATATGATGGAAAGAAAAAGTGATACTCTATCATATAAAAAATAAACTTTGATATAGAGTATTGCAGAAATATGCAAAAACAACCAGTATTGGAAGAAAGATTTTGGATGATATATCTTCTGTGATGCTCCTTTCGGATGATATCATAAAAAATTCTCACATTCTTTCATCTATTGATAAGCATTTTGTGAGTTTACGAGCAAAAGAACATTTTATTGAAGTACAGATAAATTATCCATATCTGCAATACTAAAATTTGTTTTTTCTATCAAACTATGATGTAATTATTGAGTAGAAATATATCTTCTCAATAATTATTCACATGAAATATATACTTTTCTGTATTTTCACTCTTTTTATTTTCAGTAGTTGAGTTTCAGCAGATTCATGAACTTCCAATTTTTCGTGGGTAGCAGATCCAACTGATCCTACTACCACATGTCCCTCGACCACTTCACATAGTGATACGCATCACTGAATTCCAAATGCGAATAATGATTCTGTAAATCGGAATGGTTGACCAAGAAATTGTACCACTCATCTGTATTATTCAGCTTCAGATACGGTATATCCTGCATCATGAAGATATAATAAATCAACCATTCGTAATTGTCCTGATGGACAAAGAGTTGTTCAGCTTCAGCGATATAATGCTTGAGTGCCTATCTCTTCTGGGGATTGGAATCAGTATACGATTACCTGTAGAAATTGGGATGATAGTTCTCCAAACGTATCTTATGCTCTCGCTGGAGGTACAACTACAAATAATACATGGGCCAATGCTAACGTTACAGCAAGTATTAACTGTAACGATAATGCCTGACCTCTTGCACCATGAGAGGGGAGATCTTGATGTTCTGGAGAACAATATCGAATGGAAACATCGAATTTTACCTGTAATTCATCAGGAACTTGGACGAATGGGAACTCAAGAACATTTACGAACAATGGAATATATTATATCTGTTTTCGAGCCAATGATGTTGCAGGAAATCCTTATGCTTACAGCTCTGTAGCCACAGTAAAAATAGATAAAAATGATCCTGTAGCATGAGATATTGAAAATGTACTCCCTATAAATAATCAAAATCTTCTTGCAACAAATTCCCAAAATATTTCTTTTCAAGTAAATAGAAATGGTGGATCACCCATAGTTTCAATACGATGATATTTTGAAAATAGATCTTCTTCGACTGGAGCGTATCTCACAACAGCATTCACTGAAAATTCATGAAATTTTTCACAAAACTTTGATATGCGAGATGTTGATTTGCAAAGAGGAGTAAATGGAGGAAGACAATATTCCATGAAAATTACTCAAATTTGTGATGAAGCATGAAACTGTACAACTGCATGAAATAATAGTTGAAATTCAGCAGGTATTGTAAATCTCACTTATAACGTTTATGCTAATACATTAAATATTTGAACTAATACTGTGAGTACAAACCCTTTTGCTTCAAGTATTGTCGCTGATGGAGTAGTAAAGAATTTGACAGTCCGACTCAGAGATACATATGGAAATGATATTATTCCAGCAAGTGGAATTTCACGAAATGTAATAATGAATTTCAATACAAATAATCAGCTTCGTCTCAATCAGTATAGAAATAGTGGTTCTGATTCAGCGTTTTTTGTTACTGATGCGAGTACAGAAGTCTGAGTTGGGAATAATATAACAACCTCACTTGGAACTCAATTGTCTTCAAATTGAGACTATACTATACCATTCTACGTTTTTGGGCCAACAAATTCTAGTACATCTCTTGTGCCATGAAGTCTGAGTATTAATAATATACGTTTTTCCACGACTTGAACTTTATGACCTGTTTCAAATATAGTGGTATGAAATTCAAATATTTCAATAATTGCAAATCCTCTTTTTACTACTACTATCACTGGAACTCTTAGTAGCCAATGATTTATAGAGTGAGTTTCACAAACTGGATCTCAAATTGCTGTTACAAAAGCAAATGCAACTACAACAACATCGAATAATCTCTATTTTGAATTTGGAAACTATAATACAGGAACTTTACAAAATGAAGCAAATAATCGTTATGATATTTCTCTGAATAGTTCATGAAATATTCGAGAATGATTTATGGCTGGAAATCCAATTAGTACGAGTATTTCAGGAATAGGACTTAACGCATGAAACTATAACTTTAGCTCTCGAATGTTACTCCAAAGTTGAGCTGTAAATACCGCAACTACCTCGTATCTCGCAAGTATTGTGCGCTACCAAGTTTGAAGTCCAGCAAAAACCGTGATATATCCATCAGATATTATAGGAAAAACTGCCTATCATGGGGTAGCGGGAAATAATAACTCGTATCAGGCATGAGTAAAAATACTTGGAAATACTGCTTCAAAAAATGTCCAAGAAATTGTGACGAATCAATTTGACGGGGATGTGAGAATATTAGGAAATATTGAAAAACCTCTTGCGAGAAAAGATATACAAACACGAGTCTATGAATTGATTCGAAATATTCCTTGAGACACAACGGGAAATCTCATTATTTCTACTACGAATTTACAGTCAGGTACTTGGAATGATAGTTCTCTACAAGCAACTGCATTGTATTGAAATGCAGCACTCTATGCATCCACTTGAGTAACACTTCAAGGTGCTTCAAATATTGAAGGAAATAAAACTTTAATAGTTGAGGGAGATATATATATTTCTGGAAATCTAAGAGACGCAGATAATGATGCTCTATTATGACTTATTGCGCTCTCAAAAAATGGAAAATGATGAAACATTTATATCAATCCTGATGTAACTGATATCCATGCTATCCTCTATGCTGATAAATCGGTCATAAGTGCAAATGATATGAATGCAAATTGATTTATTGAGGCAACGGAAGAATATGATGGAGGGAATTCAGTCGCATCTGATTTGAATAGACAACTCTATATTAAAGGAAGTATTTTTAGTGAAAATACTATCTGAGGGTCACGAAAGAATCCTATAGCATGTCCTTATTTTGTAAATACTGGTTGTGATATTGAAACTGCACAAAAATATGATTTGAACTATCTTAGAAGATATTTTCGATACGATTCTGACGGAAATGGAAGTCTAGATGCACAGAGTTGATTACAATCATTTGCGTGATGATCCTCAAGATGAAGTAGAAGTACTGAATTCCAAGATTATCCTGTGATTATAGAGTATGATTCACGTATTCAACAAACTCCACCTCCATTTTTTGGGAATTAGAAACATAAAAAAATAGGTTCGCACGAACCTATTTTTTTATGTTTTAGAAAAATTTTATCTTATCCGCATTTGGATGTTCTTTAAGTTTTTCAAGGGTTTTTGCTTCGATTTGTCTGATACGTTCTCGAGTCACTCCAAACTCTTTTCCTACTTCTTCGAGGGTATGTACATCTCCTCCTTCGAGCCCAAAACGCATTTTGATGATTTTTCGCTCTCGTGGAGTGAGAAAATCAAGCATTTCATTGAGATTTTCTTTCAGAAGATTCATATTGGTCTGTTCATCTGGAGCGAGTGTTTTATCATCTTCGATAAAGTCTCCGAGAGATGTATCTTCTTCTGAACCTACTGGAGCATCAAGCGAGAGGATATCTTGAGAAATACGCATAATCTGACGTACTTTTTTAATATCCATATCGAGCTCTGTTGCAAGCTCTTCCATGAGTGGCTCACGAGTGAGTTCTTGTGTAAGACGTCTGTAAGTGTGGGTAAATTTATTAATCGTTTCGATCATATGCACTGGAACTCTGATAGTTCGAGCTTGATCTGCGATGGCTCTGGTTACCCCTTGACGTATCCACCACGTTGCATAGGTTGAAAACTTAAATCCTTTCGTGGCATCAAATTTATCAACTGCACGAAAGAGGCCGACATTTCATTCTTGAATGAGGTCAAGAAGCCCGAGACCACGACCCATATATTTTTTTGCGATCGATACCACGAGACGGAGATTTGCAGCTGCGAGAGTTTTTCGAGCTTCTTGGTCTCCTTCTTTAATACGTCTTCCAAGCTCAATTTCTTGCTCTGCATTCAGGAGTTCGACTCGACCAATCTCATTGAGATACATACGGATAGAGTCGTCTGAAATTTCTGAGAGGGAAATAGCATTTCCGTGCTCTTTTTTCTTATCCATTGTAAAAAGATTCTCTTTTTCAAGAGTATCAACCACATCTACTCCAATCATCATGAGACGAGAATAGATTTCATCTAAGAGATCTACATCATCTTCCGCATGTGGAATCGCATTCATAAGCTCATCTTGGGTGATGCGACCATCGATTTTTCACTTTTTCATGAGTTCCTGTACTTCATGAGTCATTCCGTTCAAGATTTCTTCAGGAACTTCTGTATCGATAAATTTTTGCATTCCTTTTCCAACACGACGTTTATCGTTTTCACGATCAATCGGCATACGTTTTAAACCGCGGTCTTTTTTGAGTACTCCAATTTCTTCAAGTACTTCGAGATCATCTTCATTTCCAATTCCAGATTCGAGGAGAAGAGCAGCTTCTTCTGCCTCAAGTTCATCAAAAACTTCTACATCTACATCCTCAAAGTGCTCAAGTGCTTCACTGAGAGTATCAAGATCAATTTCTTCAATACCAGGAATTTCTTTTTTAAGATCTCTTTTTTTATTTTCAGGCATAGTAAAGTATGAATTATATTACAGAAAAAATCTTCTTGGTTTTCAAACAAGAAGGGAAAGTATTTTGGCTCTGCATATAACTTAGCAGAAAATATTGTTTGTAAGAAAGAGTCAATCTTGCTCTTTGTGCCAGTATAGTATATAAATAACTCTCAAAAATCAAGATTTTATTTGATATTATACTCTTTCGCTTTTTTTAGGAGATCACTATATTTGATGAGCGCAGTTTCATTTCCTGTTTTCATCTCTTGCTTATATGTTTCAGAAAGCTCCTTAAAACAACTACGATTGATTTGTTCACACATTTTTTGTAGGTTTTGTATATGTTCTTCTGATGTCAAAGATTTTTCAAAAATCTGAAACGCGAGAGCCTTGTATTTTTCTTTTTCTTCGAGGGGAAGATTTTGAAAGATATCTTCTTGTGTTTCAAGGAGTTTTTTGAGACGTGCAGAGAGTCATTCCGGAAATATCAAAGCAGCAAGTATCTCTTTTTTGTAGTTTGTATTTTCAAAGACATAGGCAAAAAGTATATCTTCTGGAGAGATAAGTTGGGATTCATTTTTTTGTGCTTTTTTTTGTGGAGTGTCTCGTTTTTGAAAAAGTTCGTAGATGATTTTTAACGGAGTATCACTTATGTGAGCTACTTCTTTGAGATAGTTATCTTGTTCGATGCTATCGCTATAATTTCTCACAATCTCAAGTATTTCTTGCAGAAATTTTTTCTTTTCGTCGATACTTTGGAGATTGTATTTATTTTTTTTGATAAGAAAGGCAATAGGAGAGAGGGCAGTATCAATGAGATCTTGAAAATTTCCTCCTTTCTCAAGATATTCATCAGGATCTTTGGCTCAATCTATGATAATAATTCGTACCTCCAGTCCGTTATTTTTGAGAAGCTCAAGAGAAGCTCGAGTTGCTTGTTCTCCTGCTGCATCACTATCAAAGCAGAGGTATATCTTGTGGGTGAGACGCTTGAGAATCGTGATGTGTTTTTCGGTGAGTGCGGTACCAGAAACAGCGACTGTTTGGAGAAAACCTGCTCTATGTAAGGCAATCGTATCCATATAGCCTTCGGTGATGATGATTTGATCTTTTTTGGTGATGGCTGATCGAGCCGTGTAGAGTCCATAGAGGATAGCTGATTTATCATAGATTTCACTTGCAGGAGAGTTGAGGTATTTTGGTTCTCCTTTTCCAACGATACGACCTGCGAAAGCGACAAAATCTCCTCGGAGATTTTGAATCGGAAAAATCACTCGACCGATAAATTTATCTTTTCGAGCCTTGATATCAAGAAAAATATGAGACTCTGCAATGAGGGTATCATCGTATCATTTTTCTTTGAGAAAATTATAGAGATTTTGACCGCTATCCGCGTATCCAAAATGAAAATTTTCTATGTCTTCGCTTGAAAGTCCACGATCAAAGAGATATTTTTTGATTTCTGGATTTTTTTCTAAGGCACTTTTATAGTACTGTGTCGCATCTTTGTAGAGTCCATAGAGATTTTTTTGCAGCTGTGCTTTCTGAGGGTCTGGGATAAATCATTGTACTTCACGACCGGTGATACTCCCAAGCATCTGCATGGCTTCACGAAACTCACAGTTTTCTATGTCCATTAAAAATTTCAGAGGCCCTCCTCCTTTATGACACCCAAAACAGTAGGCTATTTGCTTTACCGGACTGACCACGAAACTTGGAGTTTTTTCGCTATGACCAGGAAAAGGGCACAAGGCCTTGTAGCTTGTTCCCGTTTTTTTGAGTTTCGCATATCGTCCTACGAGATCGACGATGTCTATCGCTTGTTCGAGTTCTTCGCTGAGGCTCACAACGTATTTTTAAAAATAATAGATGTATTGTACGAAAACATATTTGAAAGTAAAGAAATAGAACTTGCATATTTTGTAATAATGTATATATTTCGAGTATATATAAAAATTATGAAATACACAGGAGATATTTGAGAAATTCTAGCCATTGAGTATTTACAAAAAAAAGGCTATCATATCCGTGATACTAATTTTAAATTTGGTCGATTTTGAGAGATAGATATCATCGCAGATCTTGCAGGGAGAGTTATATTTTTTGAAGTAAAATATCGCTCACATCTTGGCTGTTGATACCCAGAAGAATCTATTATTCCATCAAAACTTCGAAAATGCTTGCGTACGATGCAATACTACTGTGTGAAACATAAAATTTCATTGCAAAATATTCAGTTTGATGTGATTACTATACTCAAACAAGAAAGCTCACACCGAGTGACACATTATAAAAATATAGAACTCTAAATTTCACGTATTTTTCTGAATTAGACAATGAACTTTTTAGCTGAGTTTTTGTATTTTGAGGGATTTCAGGGTAATATGAGAGTATGCTATTTTTTCAAAAAATATTATGAGAAATTTCAAGTGATTTACGATTCCTGAATTACTCGTTACGATGACGATTGTTGCGATACTTTCAACCATAGGAGTCGTCTCGTATATGGGATATACTTCAAAAAGTCGTGATTCTACAAGAACTGCCGATCTTAAAAATATTACGAATGTGTTGAGTCTTCATAAGACTCGATCTTTAACCTATCCAACTCCAACAGACTGAGTTGCAGTTACATACTCAGGTTCGACTCTCTGGACTCAGTGAGTTTTTGGGAAAACAACGATGCAAGAAACAGGAAAGATATTTGGAGATATACAAGATCCAAAATATAAAAATTTATATACGTATTCTGTTACAGAAAATAAACGTGAATATCAACTTGCAGCAATGTTTGAGAATCAAGGATGAATCACAGCTTTATTTTCTCATCATCTTCCTGAGAATTTTGAGCTCTCTCAAGCATATGCAGCAGATCCCTTTGATCCATCTGAACTCAGTCCAAAGATATGGTTTGATGCTCTTGATATAGATGCCGATGGAGACACAGGTGATAATCCAGCAAACAATACAAATGTGACCGTATGGAAAAACAAATCATCCGGATGAAGCGCGTATGATGCAGTTATTACCAATGGTACTCTCAAATATGCAACTGCAGGTTTTAACTCAAATCAACAATCAGTTTTTATTCCAGAAAACGTTGGAATACGATTTCCAAGTTCAAATATTACTCAAGGAGATATATTTTATGTGGCACAAAAGAGAGATCCATTTTGATGACCGGACAGTAATGGTCTTGGTTTACAATCATCCGTAGCTGCAAATTATCTTATAGGACACTCTTGAAATTATAGACATGCGCTTCAAATCAATGCTGCACCAAATCATGCAAGTTCTTCTCCAGCAAGTACGAGCAGTCGAACGAATCCCTTTATTTACTCGTTTCATACAGATGGTGTAAACTATAGTTTTCGTGATACAGGTTGGAGTATTTCTCAAGGAGCAACTAACTCAATTTCCTCACAAGAATGGGCTTTTAATCGAGCAGGTGCCGTAAATAATCAAGGTGCAGATTTTGTAGTTTCAGAGATTCTCATTTTTGATCAGAAACTTTCAGATGAAAATCGTGAAAAAGTTGAAGGATATCTCGCTCATAAATGGTGAAGAGTTTCAGCTCTTCCAAGTAATCATCCATATAAAGTAAATCCTCCTGAATCGAGTGGTCCTCCAGTTCCTCCGGATAATGATCCTGATCCATTTGTATTTTCAGATATGACAGATGTTGCTACTTCTACGCAATTTACCTCAAATACAATTACTCTTTCAGGGATTAATACTCTCACTCCAGTAAGTATTACGGGATGAGAGTACAGTAAAAATGGAGGTGGGTTTACGAGCATGACAGGAAGTGTGAATATCTGAGACACACTTCAAATTCGTCTTACTTCGTCCTCAAATAATAGTACCACAAGTACCGCTACGATCATGGTTGGATGATTTTCAGAATCTTTTTCGGTGACTACTTTGGTGGCTGATATGACTCCAGATACATTTTCTTTTTCATCAGTGACTGACGCAACCTTGAACGAAGCATATATTTCTAATACAGTGACAATATCAGGACTCAATGTTTCTGTTCCTATAAATATTCAATGAACGGGAGCATTGTATCGGATTTCAGATGGACTTTCAACCGATATGGCAAACGCTGGTATTTCAACTGCTTCAAGTCAATATAATAGCTCAAACAGTCCCGAAAGAGCCTTTGATAATAATACAACAACTTCAGGTTGGGGAAATAATAATGCACTTCCTGCATGGCTGAAATACGACTTTTGAGAAGGAAATTCTCAAAATATCACAGAGTATACTCTTTATAGAAGTAGTTCTCAAAATGGTGGATGGCATAATACTCAAGATTCACCACGTGACTGGACCTTTGAAGGATCAAATAATAATGTGAGTTGGACAGTTCTTGATACACAAAATAATCAAACAATTACTGCATGAACTACAAAAAGACAATATAGTATTTCCAATACTGCGTATTTTCGATACTATCGAATTAATATTTCAGCATCAAATCGTTCAGGGAATAACTGGGTGAATATTACGGAAATGGAGCTCATATCTGCAGGATGAAATTTTGTCTCTACTCAAGGTGTCGTTCAAAATGGAGATGTCATATCTATCAAAATGCCTGCAGCAAGTGCTCCTGCAACATCAAAATCAGCAACTCTTACAGTTTGAAGTGGAAGTGCAAATTATACTATTACAACCGTAGCTCCAGATACAAGTCCAGATGATTTTTCATTCTCTAGTATCTCAAATGCCCCAGTATCATCTCTCCAAACTTCAAATACGATTATCGTTACAGGAGTCAATACTGCTACTCCTATATCATTGAGTGGTGTATGAGAATATAGAATTAACCTTTGAACCTATAACACAAATCCTGGAACGATTCAAAATGGAGACACTGTCACTCTTAGACAAACTGCAAGTCCTTCAAATTCACAAACTACGAGTTCTACGTTGACTATTGGAGATAAAAATGCAACCTTTCATGTCTCAACCGTTGCTCCTCCTCCAGACACAACTCCAGATGCATTTTCATTTGATGATGTCACATGAGCAAGTACGGGAACACTCTATACCTCAAATATCATTACGGTTTCATGAATAAATACCTCTACTTCTCTCTCGATATCTTGATGAACATACAGTAAAAATGGAGCAGCATACACCAGTAGTGCTGGAACAGTACAAAATGGGGATACGATTTCACTTCGAAATACCTCTTCTGCGAATTTTTCTACTACACTCAATACTACTCTTACTATAGGATGAGTCAGTGATATATTTTCTATTACTACTCTTGCAGCTGATAATACTCCGGATCCTTTCACGATTTCTGCAGTTACAAATGCGCAACTTGAAAGAGATTTTACTTCTAATCCTATTATAGTTTCAGGAATTAATATAGGGATTCCAATATCGATTTCTTGACCAGGGGGATGAAAATATAGTATCAATGGTGGACCTTGGACGAATCATAACGGGATAGTATATAATGGAGATGAAGTACGAATCCAACTTAAGTCATTAAATTCATGAAATAGTAATGTATTTGCTGAAATTAATATATGAGGAGTCATATGAAGATTTGATGTGAATACACTCAATCCAGATATAACTCCCGATACTTTTGTCTTTCAAGATATCATGGATGCAAGTCTCAATAGTCCGTACATTTCAGATACTATAACGGTTTCAGGAATTAATACTTCTATCCCGCTTTCAATTACGGGAGGAGAATACAGGATAGGAACAACATGAAATTTTGTAAGTACTCCCACGTCCGTTCAGAACGGAGATCAGATTACTCTTCGGGTGAATAGTGCTCTTGCAGGTGGGATTGCAACAAATGTAAGTTTGACTCTTGGATCTTTGTCGGATACATGGAGCGTAACCACAAGTTCTTTAGAACTTTCTCGGGTAAAAAATTTAGAAGTCCCAACCTCAAATATTTATGTAACAGGAGATTACAATGGGCTTCTTTTACATGCGAAAAATGCTGATACACACTACGTTCTAGCAAGTCCGTCTATTATCGCATCAGATCTTTCGAATCCTGATTTCTACCATATTCTTGATCAAAAGAAGTTAGTATATAATGGATTTTTAAATGTCCCAAGTAGTTATACGTCTCTTTGAGAGTTTACTATGACGTGAGGATTTGACTTTCCGATATCAGCACCTCTTTTGTACGAAGGAAGTAGATCAGATTTATGAGCCTATGGATGACTCAAACAGATTGATGAAGGAATTAAATCTACATATAATGATTTTCCAGCTTATTCCTATATTGCACACTATATGGATGATTATAGTCTTTCGTATCTCGAAGATATTATAGGAAATGTGATTGGTATCAATCCGATAAAGCCATTTTACTGTAGTGATATTTTGCGATCTAAATTAGTTACAAATATTGCTCCACTTGCAAGGATTTCAGCAAGTCCATCAGCGTATAATACCTATGGGACATGATGAATCGCAAATGGAATCACTTCGACACAATGAGATTTAGATTATGAGTACCATTCACAGGATGGAAATGCTTCTATATTTTTTGAATGGCCTACAACACAAAGGATAGGGTATATAAAAATATATAATCGTACTTGATGCTGTTCTGAGCGACTCTCAGGTGCAAATATCAAACTGTTTGGAGCAAATGGAGATATCGTGTATGCTCATACACTTTGGAATACAAATGGTGATTATGTAGTCGATCTTGATCTTGAAGGGATTGGACAACTTCATGAGGTAAAAACGCTGTCACTTCAAAGCGTAGATGGAAATGTATTAAATTTACGAGAAATTGAGATATATCTGTGAGGAAATATTAAAGATGGAATCTATAAAGTAGATAAAGATGGTCTTGGAGGACAAAGTCCATATAATGTATACTGTGATATGACGACCGATGGAGGTGGTTGGACTCGTATCTGAGAAAATTATGTTGAAAATGGTGATTTTGCGAAACAAAATCACATAGCGCAATATACTTTTAGTGGGGCAAGTAATCCTCTTAGCGATAATGTGATTGTCGCTCAAGTAACACAAGCACCACCTGCATCTCTCCCACAAGCTTTTGTCTTGCAGCATAATGGAGGTATCAATGATGCCTACCAGCTCTTTTTTCCAAAAATACCATGAAATTATTTTGCTCAAGAAATTCGTCTTTCGGCTTGGGTAAAAGGTACAACAGCATCAATTTTTCATAATACGGTAGATTATGGAACAACTCAGTCAACTACACAACCAGATTATGATATACTCACCCAAGAAGTTTCAAATGGATGGAGCTATCAACAAGTGCGTATTCCACTTACATGATTAGTACAAGATTTTACTTGGAATGTATGAAAAAATGTTGCATGACCATTTTATATTACAGGACTTAAGATGGAAGTTTATTACCGTTAAGATATATATATGTACTATAAAAATAAAACATGATTCACTCTCGTAGAACTTCTTGTAGTGATTACTTTGCTCGCTATTCTTGCTACAATTGCGTATATATATTTTGAAAGTAATCTTGCAGAAGCCCGTGATGCGAAGAGAAATACACACTTTACTGAAATATCCAATGTATTAGAGTTACATTACAGTAAAAAAGAAAAATATCCTGATCCAACAGGAGCCATTGATATCACTTATAGTGGAGCTCTTGCATGGAAGCAAGGAACATTTGGACAAGATGTGGCCGTTGAACTCAAAGCATTTGGGATGGAATATCCCAAAGATCCTCTCTATGAAAATGAATATACCTACTCTATTACGAATAATGCACGAGAATATCAAATAGCAGGAATTCGTGAGACATTGAAGGAGGAAGAAGGACTTTGAGACCTTGCGTATACCATTATTCCACAAGCACATGCTGGAAATATAGAGACAGCATTTGTTGCTTGAGACTATAATGGTTTTATGGTTCGAGCGAGACTGGATGGACTAGATTACTTTATAGCTACTCCTTCCATCATAGCGAGTGATATATCGGATACAAATGCACTGCATATTATTTCTGATCAAAAGTTGGTGTATCATGAATTTTTTAATCTTCCAGCAAGTTATGCTTCTTATATGCCAGTTGATGGAGGTTTTGATTTTAACGTCACAGATCCTCTCATATTTTCTGGAAGTTCAGATGCACTGAAAGCAGAAAATGTCCTTTTGGATTTTAATGCAAAGTTGAAATACATATATGCTACGACTCCAACAGAGTCATTTGATAAATATCTTTCTATTCTTGAAAAAGATGGCTTAACGACTCTCAAATGATTTTTGACTCGAAAATTTAAGATATCATTTCGCTCGTATTTTAATTGTAAAGATATTCTCGATGATGGTGCGAGTGTCGGAGACGGTATGTATATGATAGATACGGATGGAGAAGCAGGAAATCCTCCTATAGAGGTATATTGTGATATGACTACTGATGGAGGTGGTTGGACTCGGGTATGAGATAACCATGTGGTAAATGGAAATTTTTCTTGAGGGACTTGAGTTCTCAATGCTGTGACAAATACGGCACTCAATCATAGTATCATTCCTCTTGATCCAGCAGTGGATGATAATTTTTTCGCACTCAGACAAACAGGAAATTATTCCTCATATTATAAAGTATGATTTTCAGATCCAAGTGTTCTCAAACCAGGGTATGAAGTTCGTATGTCACTTTGGAGATCTGATTTGAGCGCTCCGGGTTCTACAGATGTGGTTTTGATGTGAGGAAAAAATACTCCCTGGACTTTAGGGACATGTACTTCAGGTTGGAGTTATAGTCCGAGTTGTTATTTTTCGAACTTTAATGCAAAACTCGCCTATGCCCCAAACTTTTGACCAGGAGGAAATCTTTCAGATATCGATGTGTCCGTAAAAGCACCAGTTTCAACGATTACTACTGCATATCTTGATGGAGGAGTACTTTTTGACGGTTTTATTCCAAGCTGAAGTTATAGCTCAAGCTATGGATGAGTAAATGGGTATACAACCACTGAGAAACAAGTAATTGATACTTGGGTTCAGGCAGGAGGTTTTCTCATATCTACGAATAATGAATCACAATGGGATCCACTCTGAGAATATTTTTGAATGCCCACTATACAGCACAGTGGTTCTCCAGTTTGGACTGTACAAAATATCAATCATCCTTTAGTAGATGGGAGTATAGGATTATGAATCGATATACGTTGAAGACAACTCTTTGGAAACTATGCACGAGCGTCTCTTTGAGGAACGGTCAGAGCTGATGATGTAGTATTAGCTCGAGATTATTATGCCCCTTACAATCCTACAGTACTTTTGAGAAAACATGGAAAATGATATATTCTTTTTATTTCGGATGACGGTATGTTTATGCAAATGAGTTCAGGGAATACTTTTGATGCATGAGACAATGAAACAGTATTTGCATCGAATATCATGACGTATGCGATAGAAACTGCTGCTGGGATCAATCCAAGAGAAGGGTATGTATTTCACAATCGTATGTATTATAGTGATGGTACTTTCTCAACAAATGGAGAAGATACGGTTCTTGAAACTCTAGAAGTATGAGGAAAAACATGGCTTTTAGAGCAAGCACGACATAGAATCTATAAAACTCCAGAAAACTTTGATTGGTATATCGGTCTTGATGCCAATAATAACAAAGAGCTTTATTATACGTGAATTCGTCTCGAACTCTTTTATCGTTAAAAAAACATCCTGCATAGCAGGATGTTTTTAGTAGTTTGTTTCTATTTGAGTTTCTATCTGATAGATGATGTAGTCTTTTTCATTAAATTTTTTCTCTCATAGTTTTTTGCAGAGAACGGGGATAAAATCTGCTCCGATAAGAAGTTTTGGAGACATATTTGGGAGAATAACCGCAATTTTTTCATAGTCGCGCTTAATGACAATGACTCCTGATTTACTCGGATCGAGTGCCTTAAGTTCTGCTTCAGAAATCATTTTTCTTCCTGTTGCAGGAATAAAATCACAACGAAACTTGAGAGTTCTTGATTCTTCGAGCGTGAGAGGAGGAAAACGCTTATCTGAAGTGAGAGCTTGTATGGTATTTGCATAGAGTTCTTCCCGGAGAGTAGTATGGATTTCTTTTATATTTCCAGCAGATCCACGGATTTCTCCTCCAAGATAGAGGGTTACGAAACAGCAGCCTTTTTCTTGAAGCATCGTATTTTCAGTTGCTACGAGAATCTCTTCAAATTTTGGTTCTCGCATCTTTGCGTAATACAGACGAAGGATTTCCTCTACAAATTCTTTCATATACATATAATTAGAGAATATTTTTTTGCGCTATTTCTTGGATTTCCTCGCGTTCTTTTCGCTCTATTTGGGTGTATATATCTCCAAGAGGATCATATCCACTCCAGAGATAATAACGATAATAGAGATATTCTAAAGCTATTTTTACAAATACCAAAAGTCAAAAAATAAGTGGAAGAAGAAAAAGCAGAGAGAGAAGTTTTGCAAAACCACTTTCAAACTGCATAAAAATACTCAAGCAAATAACACTTGTAGTACATAGGGCAATGATGGACGCATAGAAGCTCAAGATAATAGAGCGAATATTTTGAATTATTTCCAGCAAGAGCAGAGATCAAAATCATAACAGAAGACTATGAATCATAAAAAGAAACATCAAATATTCATAGTTTTGCATTCCTACGAATATATAGACGGGAGTGATACCAATATATATGAGTATCCCGTAAAGTGCGAGCTGTGTTGATACAAGAGTATTTTGCTTATATCTCTCAGTATCAAGCAGTGATAGGATATACGAGAGGAGAAACACCGTAATACTGCTTCCAAAAAATGTAAGAAGTGAGAGCGCAAATGGAAAGAGAGGATTATACTCCACTTTATTTGTTCCACTGCTCATGTTTCCTGAAATATCAAGGACTCCAGAAAGCGCAAAAACACACACCAGCAGTACTAGGCTTCCGATAAAACCAGCAATCAGAGCCCCAAAACTTTGCAACCCAATATCTTGCAGAGAAATCTTTTTTGGTCCAAACATAGTGAAAAATGTTAAGAATGCTTCCAGTAATAGAACAGGAGAAAAGCTGCTCACAAAGTAATATAGCTATCAGCAAAGTTAAATACGGCAAAGTACTCAAGAGAAAGCATATCAGTCACATATCCACGAAAGAGTCGTTCCCAAGCATTTCCGAGTGCTCCAGCAAGTATCAAGATATATGATATCTGCACAGGAGTATTTTTTTTGTGCTTTTCTTGAGTGATATAATACCAAATAATCCCAAAAATCAAAATACATGTGATGATTTTGAGCGCAAGACCAGTGAGGGGAAAGGAAAAAGCAATCCCTGGATTTTGGTAATATTGCAGAGAAAATATTCAAGGAATTATGATAATGGGAGTGTCAAGATGTTTCTCTGCAAATATCTTACTGATCGTATCAGCTCCAAGAAGGAAACACAGAAGGAGAATGGAAAAAAAATAGTTCATAGATGGTGTTTAGAGAAATCTTCCAGTAATAATTTCATTTCTTTTTGGAGTCCCTGAGATAATTTCAAAATTATCTTGTTTGGATTCGATATAGTTTTGTGTCCAACCTGACCAAGTTTGGGTAGTACTATTTGATTTTTCGACGAGTACTTCCAAAACTTTTCCTTTTTGAGACTCATAAAAATTTTGTGCGACTTCTTCTCAGAGTGCGAGCAATCGATTCATCCGATCTTTTTTGATGGGTTCTGGTATTTGATTTTGAAACTTTCCTGCAGGAACAGACTCTCCCAAAGTATGAGCTGAAAAAGGAAATGCGTGGAGCTTAGTGATATTATAATCTCGCACGAGTTCATAGGTATTCTGGAAATCTTGCTCTGTTTCTGCTGGAAAACCAACGATAATATCGGCTCCGATACTGATATCCACTCCATCTTTTCGGGGGATTTGCAGCATTTTTTTCAAGAGTTTTCGCATATAGTCTCCGTCATAGTGACGAGCCATAGCTTTCAGGATTGTATTTGATCCAGATTGGATGGAAAAATGAAAATGTGGAATAATACGGCTTTGTGAAAAGACTTCTAAAAGTGCATCGTTTACAAATTCTGGTCCAATAGACGAGATTCGTAGACGGGGAATTGTTGTATGATTGAGGATGTATCTCAGGAGTTCTGCAAGACGATTTTTATCACCTCCAGCTTCTCCATTTTTTACGATATCTTTGGAAAAATTTTCGAGAACAAAGGTATTTTTCAGTCCCCATGCTGCGAGATTGACTCCTGTAAGCACCGCTTCTTTTCCTCCTGCATCAGCAAATTCTTGGATCTCAGCTGCGATATCCTCAGCGCTTCTGTAAAAGTGTCTTCCTCGTTTTTGTACCGTCAGACAAAAAGTACAAAAACTATCACATCCTCCTTGGATGAGAACATATTTTCTGGTATAAATCTGAGTTTTTTTGAGAGCTTCGAGCTTGGAGAGTTTGATGTTTGAAATTCACTCAATCGCAGCTCCCTCCGTCCTTCGGACACCTCCCTCTTCGAAGGAGGATAACAAAGCTGCATTTTTCACCCCCTTCGGAGAGGGGGATAACTGCGAAGCAGTAGAGGGAGCTATATTTGTCCCCAAAAGTCCTTCCACTGAAATCTTTGTTTCTTCTTCTGGAGGAGCTTCATCGAGCACTTCTATCTTTTCACGAGCAAAGGCAAGCTCAGGATAGATCTCAAAAAAATCATCTTGCGCTTTTCCGTCCTTAAATGCTCCACATCCAGAGATAAAAACCTTCGCTGGAAGCTCAAGGGTTTGAACTTCTTTTTTGACAAATCGTACCCACTTGCGTTTTGCAGAGTCTGTTACCACACAGGACGCAACAAAAGTCCCCGTTTTATCACGGAGATATTCACTATTGAGCCATCGGTCGGTGTAATATTTATTGACCTTGCAGCCAAACACTTTGTATTGCATAAACTATTTTCTCATAAATTTTGTTTCAAGTAGGCTCATCATAGTTCCATTTTTTACTTTTACAAGTCCTGCAAGGATATTTTTTTGAAAGATTTGATAGTATCAGTCTTGTAGCTCGCTTCTTTCTCCTTTTTGGAGAAAAGTTAGGATAGAGGAAGATATGGCTGCAATACTTTCTCCTCGTAAGAGTTTGGAAATCTCAGATTCTGAAAGCTCACACGAATTTTTTGAAAATTTCCCAAAATGTACTCAGAGATAGTAGTTTGGGCTAAAAGTTCCGTTTTCAAAGCTTCCTATTTTTATCCCACACTTATAGAGAAAAAAATGTTCCCAGAAAAAATCTATGTTTTTTTCAGTATAATAGATCTCATTTCGATAGGTATAAAACTTTCCTGAAAGCTCCAATTCAAACTGTTCTTTCAGAAAACGCAAAATCTCTTTTTCATCGGTAGGAGATACTTTTTCAAAACCTTGTGTGTGTTTTTGGAGTTTTTTCTTTTTTCTGTCTATCCCTTCTGACTCTCCCTTATCAAATGGAAGAGAAGCTTTTTTTCTGAGTTTTGCAACGAAAAATCCTCCTGTTCCGGTGATATGTGGCCAGGCACGGATGAAGTCAGATGTTTCAGAAAGCGGTACTATCTCAACGTATTCTCCGTATTTTTTCAAAATATGCTCGATAATCTCTTCGTTTTCGAGACGGTTGAGGGTACAGGTCGAATACACCATCTCACCTCATACTTTCAGTGCGATCAGAGCTGATTGCAAAAGCTGTGCTTGAAGTTTTGCAATTCTTCGAATATTTTTTATGTTCCAATATTTGAGAGCATCATCCGTTTTGTAGGCTGTTCCTTCTCCAGAGCAGGGAGCATCAAGCAGTATCTTATCAAAGATTTCAGGATAGTTTGAGAGGAATCTTCCGTCATAATTGGTCACAAACACATTTTTTGCTCCGAGTCTATCGGTATTTTCATAGAGCTGTTTCATTCGAGTTTTATCGATTTCATTTGCGATAATCGTCGAATTTGGGTAATACTCTGCAAGTTGCGTGGTTTTTCCTCAGGGGCTTGCTGACATATCAAGGATGGTATAGTTTTCTGTATCTATAGTATCTCCGGAAAGATAGTAGGGAGAACTGCTGGCTGCGAGTTCTTGCACATAAAAATATCCAGAAATATGTTCCAGGGTATGCCCGAGAGCGATAGAAGTATCTTCTCTATCCACAT
>JAMIGJ010000031.1:0-7856 GCA_035905775.1 Candidatus Altimarinota bacterium | reverse complement strand
GGACTCGTGTTTATACTCGGGATGTTTCTCATTTCTCGTATGGGAGGGATAGCAAATAATGCGATGACCTTTGGTCGTTCTCGCGCACGACTTTTTGACCCAAATAAAGACAAAATCCTTTTTAAAGATGTTGCTTGAGCCGAAGAAGAAAAAGAAGAACTTCAAGAAACGGTAGATTTTCTCAAAAATCCTAAAAAATATAAGGATATTGGAGCAAAGATTCCACGAGGAATCCTCATGGTTGGGCCTCCAGGGACAGGAAAGACGATGCTTGCAAGAGCTGTTGCAGGGGAGAGTAATGTTCCATTTCTCTCGATTTCTGGTTCAGAGTTTGTCGAGATGTTTGTCGGAGTGGGAGCGAGTAGAGTAAGAGATCTCTTTGCAAATGCAAAAAAGATTGCTCCTGCAATCATATTTATCGATGAAATAGACGCGATAGGGAAAAAACGAGGACCTGGAACGGGAGGAGGACATGATGAGCGAGAACAAACCCTCAATCAAATTCTTACAGAAATGGATGGATTTGATAATGATACCAATGTAATCGTTATCGGAGCAACGAATCGATCGGATGTCCTCGATAAAGCGCTTTTACGACCAGGTCGTTTTGATCGTAAAATCACCGTAAATCTTCCAAATCAAGCAGATAGAGAACAGATTCTTGCGGTACATGCAAAAAATAAAAAGATCGCAAACGATGTAGATTTTAAATATCTTGCAAGCTCAACAGTTGGATTTTCATGAGCAGATCTTGGAAATATCCTCAATGAGGCTGCGATTATCACTGCAAGATACAATGAGAAAGAAATCACGCAAGCACGACTTCAACAAGCGTTTGAACGTATCGTAATGGGACTTCAGAAAAAATCTCTGGTGATGAACGAACAAGAACGCAAAATCACAGCCTATCATGAAGTATGACACGCGCTTCTCGGAAAACTCTGTACGCACTCAGATCCGGTACATAAGATCTCTATCACTCCTCGAGGTGGAGCTCTTGGAGTCACTTGGTTTATGCCTGAAAAAGATCAGATATTGACGAGTAAAGCAAAATTTCTTGATGAACTGTGTGTGCTTTATGGTGGACGAGCCTCTGAAGAAATATTTTTTGGAGCAGAAAATATCACCACCTGAGCGAGTAATGATATTGAGCGAGCGACCGCAATTGCACGAAATATGGTGATGCGATACGGGATGTATGATGAAATCGGACAAGAAAATTTTGCAGGAGAGCGTGGGATGGGAAACTATACTGGAGTGGAAGGGGAGAGGCCTCTTGTATCTGAAGCAACTCAAAAAGCAATCGACTCCAAAGTTCGAGAAATACTCACTGAGCAATATCAAAGAGCTGTGAAACTGATTCGTGAAAACCTCAAACTCCATGAAACAATCTCAGAAGACCTTCTCAAAAAAGAAGAAATGGATCGAACTGAATTTGAAGCATATTTTGCATAAAACCAAAAAGACTCAAAAATATTTTGAGTCTTTTTTCTTGCTTTTTTTTCTAACTTTGCTAGAGTAAGGATTATTTCTTTTTTATAAAAATCTATGTCTTGACTTTGAATAGACTCTCATACATGATTTCCATATGAGCTTCCTGGAGCAGAAGTTCCAAAACCATGAAGAGATGTAGGACCAAAACTCCCAGATGGTTTTATAGCCGCACCTGCAAAACCATGGCACCAATCTCCTCCTGCAGATGAGCATGTTGCTATAATAGCTTGACAAGCAATGCAGGTATTAAGTCCTAATACAGATTCATAATGAAAACGATTTCTTGGGATGATTTTGAATCTGTGGAGATTCGAGTAGGAACGGTGGTGCAAGTCGAAGATTTTCCTGAAGCACGCAAGCCTGCCTATAAGATATGGGTAGATTTTTGAACTGAGCTTGGGATTAAAAAAACTTCTTCGCAAATCACAGAGCTTTATAATAAGGACGTTTTGCTTTGAAAACAAGTTTTGTGAGTGGTGAATTTTCCACCGAAGCAGGTAGGAAACTTTATGAGTGAGTTTCTCCTGACCTGAGTCTATACTCCAGAGGGAATAGTGCTTGCAACTTTAGAACGAACTGTGGAAAATGGAATCAAGCTCTTGTAATTTTGAAAAATAATCTCGCATAATAGCTGAGATTTTTTTGTATTTTTCTGCTTTTTCTCTACAATACAGGTATATATTTTTTATTTTTTTGTATGCATCATATCGTAGATTATGTTCTTGCGTTTTCGGAAAGCTTGGGGTATTGGGGAATATTTATTATGATGACGATTGAGTCGAGTTTTATCCCATTTCCCAGTGAAGTTGCGATGCTTCCTGCTGGATATCTCGCAAGCCTTGGTCGTATGAACCTCTATATTGCTTTTCTTGCGGGAACTCTTGGAGCGCTTTTTGGAGCGTCTATTAATTATTTTCTTGGAAAATATCTCGGTGGACCAGTAGTAAAAAGACTCATTCATAGATATGGAAAATATATTTTTCTCAAAGAAGATCATTATGAGGCATCAGAAGAGTATTTTCAAAAACATGGAGCAATCACGACTTTAGTGGGGAGATTTATTCCTGCAGTTCGTCAACTTATATCTTTGCCTGCAGGGATTTTTCAGATGCATTATGGAAAGTTTTTATTTTATACAGCTCTTGGTGCAGGGACATGGAATGCTATACTACTCGGAATCTGATACATCGCAGGACAAAATGATGCACTCATCAAAAAACTCACTTCAGAAGTTTTATGGATACTTATTATCGTTATCGGAACAGTCATAGCTTTGTATGTATGGTATGTAAAATCTCATAAAAAAGAGCTTCAAAAAATTGAGAAAGTGATTGAGCATAATCTAGAGGAAGAAGAAAAGGAAATTGGAAAAGAGCTTGAAAAACAAGAAACGAAAAAACAGAAAAAACATGCTCATAAGAAATAGCTATGTATAAGTCTCCCATATGAATCTCTGCTCAAGCTTTGGTCATCACTCCCACAGGAGAGATGATTTTAGAAGACAATAAAAAAATAGGAAAGCTTTCATTTGTAGGTGGAAAATTAGAAGAACAAGATAGAGATGATGATATTAATAAACAAGCACTCAATATAGTAGCACGAGAAGTGTGAGAAGAATTTGATATACTTTTTTGAAGACAAAGATTTCTTGCTCCACAGATACAGCCTATTACGAGATTTGGAACGGGATTATGGAAATCTACCTATTTTGTACTGTGAGTCACTCATGAGGAAGTACAGAAAATTTTGCAAAATAATCAGGATATGTGAGTATATAGTGAAGTACAACTACGAGAACATTTTTTAAAAAGACTCCCAATTGGAACAAAAAGATTTTTTAAGCAATTTCAAAGAGCAAAAGCTATCGCTAACCAAATATAATCATGAAACTTTCACAATTACAGCATAAAAAAATCGCAATTCTTGGATTTGGAAAAGAAGGTCAAAGTACCCTTCGTTTTCTCCAAAAACAGGGAATAGTGGATATTACCATTCTCGATGCAAAGACGATTTGTCTCCCAGATGGATTTCACGGAAATGCACTCAGCGGACCTGGATACCTCAATACTCTGTGAGATTTTGATATTATTATCAAAACTCCTGGGATTTCTCCTTTTCATGAGAAACTCAGACCCCATAGAGCAAAATTTATCTCTCAGACTCAAATATTTTTTGAAAATTATATCGGAAAAGTCATAGGAATTACGGGAACAAAAGGGAAGTCTACTACTTCGACTTTGCTCTATGAATTTCTCATACAAGCTGGATATAAAGTAAAACTTGTGGGAAATATCGGAAATCCTGTCCTTGATGAAGTAGATCTTTCTGATACATATGATTATATCGTGTATGAGATGTCGAGCTATATGCTCCAAGATTTTGTACCAAAGCTCTTCATCTGAGTATTTAATAATATCTATCCCTGTCATCTGGATTGGCATTTTGATTCGTGGAATATCTATAAAGAAGCAAAACTCAATATCTTACAGGACGCGCAGTATAAGGTCATCAATGGAGATTTTTCTATGGACGCTGATATAGCTCGTCTCAAGGGAAATAAACTCTATTTTTCTTCAAAGGGAAAATTTACCGTAAAGGGAAGTGATATCCTGAGTCAAGGAGAAAAATATATGAGTGAAAAACAGATTCGTCTTTTAGGAGAGCATAATCGTCATAATATTACTGCGGTACTATGTGTGATGGATATCATTCTTGAGGATGAAGAAAAACTTCGCAGCTTGAGCGCTCAAATACTTCCTGTTTTTCAGGGGCTTCCACATCGTATCGAAGATATCTGAACCTATGAAGGGATACGTTTTATCGATGATGCGATAGCCACTACTCCTGAAAGTACTATTGCTGCAATTGAGACCTTTGACGAGAAACTGGAAACCCTCTTTCTCTGAGGTCAAGATAGTGGATTTCACTTTGAGAGCTTACGAAAAAAGATCTTCACATCGAGTATCAGAAATATTATTGCTTTTCCAGATACGAGCGAAAAGATATTTCCAGAAATAGAGATGCGTGATTATGAAAAAGCTTTTGAGATAGAAATCGAAGGGAAAATCTTTCAGATGATAAAAACGAGATCTATGAAGACTGCAGTAGACTTTGCTTATAGAACGACTCTTCCGGGTAAAACAGCACTATTATCATGTGCTGCTCCAAGTTTTTCTCTCTGGAAAAGCTATATTGATAAAGCAAAAGAGTTTCAAAAAGAAGTAAAAAATTATGCATAAAAAACTCCGTTTCTGAAAGAAACGGAGTTTTTTACCTATATTTACTGAATCTCTTTTGCTTTTTGGTCTCTCACTGTTTGGAGCTTTCGTTCCAGGGTATTTATGAGATAGACTCTTTTGAGTTGCGAAAGGGAAGAGATATCTATCGTATACCCATTGAGTAGCCCGGCACTATCAAGGGTATCTTGTGAATTTTCTTCATAAATTTTGCTTCTGCTTGCTTTTAATGCTTTTAGAACGGTATCATATTCTTTTACTGCACTTTCAGGAGTGAGTCTTGCAAATCTTCGAGAAATTTGTGTTTTTACTTTTTCTACCAGTGCATCAGATTCTGCGATATTGAGACCAACTCGTTCTATCACAAAACCATCAAGGATATTTCGAGACGAGTACTCAAGCCTTCTCCCGTTGTATAGGTATTGAGTCGATCCACCTGCATCAAGATTGATACCATCCCAACATCCAAGTTTATAGAGTGCTGGAGCGAGGTTATCAAGGCTCGTTGCAGAGGTACTTCCAAAAAATATCTGTGTTTTTTCTTTGTTTGCACATATAAAGTGTCGCTTCATCGGAGTCGACATTTTTGTATCATAGAGACCAACATCGTGATAGTACTCGATTTGGTTTTTCCCATTAGCGTAGAGTATAGGAAAATTTCACATCCCTTCATAGATATCTCATCTTTTTTCAGGGTTTATTTTCCCTGTTTTGTGGAGAAAGGGAATACCATCTTTATCCCATGCAAAAACTCATCTATCACCAGTATCATCATAAAAACTCAGATCTTCTCCCTCTACAAAGCGCTCATTGATGGTAAAACTTTTGCCTTTACACTCACTATAATCAGCAGGACAAAAGAATATTCCATTGATACCTGTAAGTGCATTTTTGGATTTTGCAAGTGTATCTATGTTTGTTACTTCATCTGTAGCAGCGACATGAATTTTATAATCCTGTGATCCGATATCATATATCACATTTTGAAAGGTGATTCCATCAACCGTGATTTTTTGAAAGGTATTTGCGTGCGAAATACTTGGGATTAAAAACAAAGCAAAAATGAAAATAATTTTTTTCATGAAAAATAATTTTGGAGTGTAAAAATATTTTGAACAATCTTAGTATAAAGGAAAAAAATATAGCACAAGGGAAGAAGTGTGAAGATTGAGTAAATACTTTCATAAATATTAAATACTTAACATAATGTAACTTATGTTAAGTAATGTAATACGAAAATCAATGAAGTTTGATACCTTGAGTTTTCTTGTATTTTCTTCGCTTTTCCTCAATTCTCCTATGTTTTTTGTTTTTCATTACATTTACGAACTTATTTTAGAAAAATATTTTTTAAAATATTGAAAATAATTTCTAGAAATATTTTTTAAAGATTTTTGTATAGAAAATATTTCGAATGATAAAAAACTTGTACAAAATTTTGAGTACAATTTTTTTTGTTTTAAAAGAGTTTTTAGAAATTAAATATAAAGTAATATTATGTTAAGTGATTATTTGTGATTTTTATGATGATATGTTAATATTTTATTACTATTATTCATCATATTTTATGACTCAAAACGATATTCAGAAAAATATATTTTTAGAACAAAAAGTTTTAGAATTTAATATGTGAGATTCTCATAAAGCTCAAGATGTTTATGAAATTATTTCTCATCTCAACCCATTATGATTTGAAGCTTATGTTATAAAATATTTTTCTCTATCTCAATGAGAAAAAACAAAGCTTGAGAAATATTGAAAAGAGATAGAAAGAGCTATTTTACTTTTACAAAATTAATTTCACATACTGAGTTTCACAGCAATTCGAAAGAGTTTGAGTTCATTTTCAAGTTTCTCGGAAATATCTTCATTTTCAAGTCGAGTTTCGATTCGAGTATATATTTTTTGCTTGTCTTCTTGTGAAAATTTTGCAAGGAGTTTCAGAAATTCCTCAAGTTTTAAGGAGTTTTTATTTTTTTCGAGAATTCGAGTTTGTGATGGAGTCTCCCCTCTTTTTATGGGAGTAAAACCTTTACTAAAAATATCAATTTCTCCTCTCATCTGCTCAATACGTGCAGTAAGCTTATCACCAGGACAGCTCGTGTGACCAGTATCTCGATGTCCTACGAGCCGACTATCTTGGTAGGTTTCCAGTGGAAACGTTTTACATGCAGTTCCTGCACAACCCGTATGATAATAGTAGTTTTTTGAAGTGTCGATTCCATATCTCCATGTGAGGTAGGTTACGAGTTTTTTGAGAGATTCGTATTGGGCTTCATTGAGATCTGTTTCATCATAGTCTCCTATCACCGATATTCCAACTGTTGACATATTATTCCATACTGAGTGAGCTCCGCTCACATAGTCTCCTCATTTACGACCTTCAAATATCTCCCCATCATACCCAATGAGATAGTGATATCAGATATCTCCCCAAGCTCTCGAGAGACTATGGTATTTATAAATTTTTTCCATCGCTTCAAGGCTTGAATCATACTTCCCTGTGGTATGATGGATAATAATCGCATTTACCGTTTCACTATATTTGAGAGGCCATGCGAGAGTAAAACCATCCCGAGGGTCTTTTTTTATCGTTTCTACTACCGTATTTTCTTTTGCAAAGTTTTCATTGATATAAGCAATTGATTTTTTTGAGTCTTCCTCTTGTTTTTTCTTCATTTCAGGATCAATATAAGGAGGTTTATAATTAGCCCAAGACTCAAGGATATCTTGCCAATAGCTTGATTCACGTGAGGTATAAAGTTCATTTGCACCCCAACTCGCGCGTGGGATGATAGTTGGCTTTTCAGGGGCTTCTACGAGAGTATCTGCTTGGGCAATTGAAAAAATGAAAAACATAAGGAGAAAAAATAGAACTTTCATGAAATAGGGAGAAAAAATAAATTATGATTATCCTACCTATTTTTCTCATTTTTCCAAAAAATAATCCCGCTGATGCGGGACTATTTTTAAGTATCAAGACCATATTTTTTATATTGGGTATCATATATCTCTTGATTGATATCTCCTTTTTGTAAAAGAAAATCCAGATATTTTTTCATCGGAATCATTCCGTGTTCTTTTCCTGTTTCAATGGCTCCATTGATTTGATGCACATGATCTTCA
>JAMIGJ010000030.1:0-6547 GCA_035905775.1 Candidatus Altimarinota bacterium | reverse complement strand
AACTTCAACATGAGCTCAAAAGTAGAAACAGCATACAGACAAAAAATATTTTTTTCATACATGAAGTGTTATGATGTATATAGCTCCAAGTATATAAAAAAGAGGGAAAAATGCAACAAAAAGAGCGTCCAATGACGCTCTTTTGATACTATTACACTTCCGTAATCATAGGAATAATCATCGGTTCTCGTTCAATCTTTTTCAAAAGAAAGCTCTCAAGATCCGTTCGTACCAGCTTCAAAAGATCTTTTTCTTCGATGTCTGGAATATCTTTGATCGTCATTTCAAAGACTTCTCGTGCTTTTTTGATGATAATACGATGAATATAGCGAACTTCATCCACATATACGAGCCCTCGAGTTTCAAGCTTGATATGTCATAAAATTGCTTTCGTTTTTTTGTCAATCGTAAAGTGGAGTACCAAAACTCCAGCATTCATCATCTGTTCTCGAGCTTGTATCACATGACTGGTCGTAAGCCCCATCCCATGTCCATCAATCACATAATCTTGAATTGGCACCTTAATTTTTGATCGAAAGACTGAACCATTTGGGGCAAAATCTACGATATTTCCGTTATCCAGAAGGAGGATATTACTTTCCTTTATCCCCACACTCATGGCAGTTTCTGCGTGTCGTGTACGAAAATAGAGATCCCCATAAATCGGCATAAAATACTTTGGAGCAAAGAGTCGTAAAAATATTTTTTGCTCTTCTTGGTACGCATGTCCTGAAGTATGCACTGGGAGATCTGCTTTGGTGATAATTTTTACTCCGTATTTAATCAGTTTATTGATAATCGTTCCAACAGAACGCTCATTTCCTGGAACAACAGATGATGAAAATACTACCGTGTCTCCTGCTTGTATTACGAGTGCGTTATGTTTCCCCTCTGCCATACGATGGAGCGCAGAATATTCCTCTCCTTGACTTCAAGTGGTGATAATAATTTGCTTATTATAGGGAATAGATTCTGTATTTTTTGCAGCAAGTTTCTTAATCGTCCCTGGCTTCATCGTCAGATACCCAAGTTTTTGAGCAATCGCAATATTTTCAACCATACTTCGTCCAGAGAGAAATATGTATTTATCATATTTTTCTGCGATATCGATCAGTTGCTGTACTCGTGAAATCCATGAAGAAAAGGCTGCGATAATCAGTCGTCCTCCTGTGTGCTCTGAAATGATTTTTTCAAGTGTATCACCTACTTCTTTTTCACTCATCGAAAATCCTTTCGTAAGTGACCCAGTAGAGTCTGAAAGCATCATGGTGATGCCACGTTTTCCGATATCTTCATAGCGTTCAAAATCCGCAGGTTTATCAATACGAGGAGTGTGATCAATTTTAAAATCTCATGTATGTACAAATCGTGCTCCACCTGGAGTTTCGATGTAGAGTCATGCACAGTCTGGAATCGAGTGATTCACCGAGAAAAACTCTACACTAAATTGTCCGATTTTTGTTTTATTTTCGACTCCCGCATCAATCTCCACAAAAGTCGCATAGGGCATAAGTCCAGCTTCTTCGATCGCTTTTTTTATGAGTCCAATAGTAAGTTTCGTCCCATACAGTACGGGCATATCTAAAACCGGTAGAACATTTTTAAGCGCTCAGATGTGATCCAGATGCGCATGAGTAATGAGAAATCCCTTAATATTTTTGGTATATTTGGTGAGAAAGGATACATCTGGAATCGAATAATCTGCTCCAAGCATATCTGGCTCTGCAAACTGTACTCCACAGTCAATCAGGAGAATATCATCTCCATATTGTACCATTCCCATATTTTTTGCTCCTATCTCGTTATTTCCTCCAATAGGAATATAGCGAGTATAGCCCTCACGAAGCGCAGGAAGAAAAAACTTTGTTTCTGGAAACTGAATAATCTTTCGACCATATTTATGATTTTTTGACTGATCTCCATCATCTCTTTGCTGAGTGTTTTTCTGTATTCTCTGAGAGTTGTGAGATCTCTGCGTTGGTTGCTGTTTTTGAGGTCTTTGAGCTTGAGATGCAGATGGGGGATTGGTTTTTCCTGAAGAAGCTTTTTGTCAATTTTCAGAGGTTTTTGGAGAAGCAGTATGTGGAACCGGAATTGATTTCTTTTGAAACATCTGTGGTTTTTGTGCAGCTTGAAGTGATTTTTTTTCTTCTGGATTTATATCTCCAGCAGATTTTTTTTCTGGAATAATAGAACGAACCTCCATATCGAGTTCATCGAGAAAATCTTTCATGTATTTGTATATTTACATAATAAAATAGGAAAAGAAGAGTTTGTACTCTCTTCTAAAGTATGAAAAGTCATTTATCACCTGTTTTATGAAATGGGATGGACGGCATTATAAAAAATGCACGTATAAATAACTTAATGAACTCTAGAATGTATTTCAGGGGGTGTTGAACGCTCCAAAATGAGCAAAACAGAAGAAAAAACTTCTTTATGAAATCATTATATTTCTTTTTGGAGATATTGCAAAAATTTTTCTACATCAATCGGTATTTTGGTGATATCCCAATAATAATTTTTCAGTTCAGTGCTTGAAGAAAAATCTTCTTTAAAAAATTCTTTCGTAGAAAATACATATTTTTCAAAAAAATCATATTTTTGACGAAGCAAAGAACTCCCCTGAGCACGAGTATAAAAATCTTTATTATGTAATATATAGTAGGCATAACTTTCAGCAAAGTCTTCATACTGATTGGTCATTGCATATCCAGATACGAAATCTTTTTCTGTCACTTGTTTTTTCATGATATTTTGTGACTGCCATGAGATATCATAAAATCTTTGACTTTCATCTCAAAATTTTCATTTTTGAAAGACATGTATATCATGATAGTGTCCATATTCATGAATAAATACAGAAAGAAACTCTTCAGGCTCTATTTCTCCAATCCCAAACATATGGATGATTGCAGACTTCATTCTTCCTCGAACCTCTCCTTTATTTTTATAAAAATAGAGTCCCAAATTTTCAAGATTTCGAGAAATTTCTGGATAGGTGAGAAAACTCTCCGCAAGTGGGAGGTAGGAAATTTCTGATTTTTCCTGAATACTTGCAGGAATAAAATGGAGTTCCAGAGTCTTTTTTTGTGTTTCTTGACTTTCTTGTTCAAATTTTTCGCGCAATAGCTCTGTTACCTTTTTTTCAATTGCATCTTTGGAAATATCAGTACCACTCAAACTATAATATCCGCTTTGCAGATCAAACTCTTGGATCGTTTCAAGACTCGGCTCAATATATTTTTCCTCATCCGGACTATATGAAAAAATACTTTGTGCAACAAAAAAAAGTATACTCAAAAGAAGTGTATAAATTCAGAGAAACAAAGTATTTTTGAACTGAAACATGAAGGATATTTATGCAAATGAAAACATGACTTCTACGACAATTCGTACTACTGCACCTGCAACGATGAGTGCAAGAAATCACAAAAGGGACCACTTAATGATATCTTTTCCCTTTTTTATCTTTTCATCCTCACCCCCCGAAAGAGTCATCAAAAGTCCCCCGTATACAATCGCTCCTACTGCAAGAAGCCCGAGAAATGCAGCAAGTGCGTTCGTCCAACTCACCACTTGTACTTTCACATTTCCCTCAAGTAATGTTGGCCCAGATGCGTCAACCAGATTTGATCATTGGAGACAGCCATCAAGTGATCCTTCAATACTTCCATTATATTGACATGGTTTTGAGGAAAAACTCAGAGCATGTACAGAAATGATACTCACACTCACGCAGAGTACCACACACACTAAAAGAAATATTTTTTTCATAATCAAGGTTTAAATTTGTAATCCCGCAACGAGCCGTACGATTGCCCACGCAAAGGCAACGAGAAATATCCCAATTGCAGCATAGATAAAGCTCTGGAGTGCTTTTTTAAATGCTTCAGGATTTCCTCTTGCAACGACGAGTCGTCCTCCTATAAAGAGAAACATCCCTATCGCAATCACAGCCATCAAAGCAAAAATCGAATCTCGAGCAAAACCCAAAAGGTAATCCAGAAGATTCTCACCACTTTCACCTGAAGTCAGAACGGCTCTCCCCGAGTTTGGAATGATTGCTTCTCTCAAATCGTCCTGTGTCATATCAGAATCTACCGCAAAGCTTTGTAAAAAACTCAGTACAGAGGTAGCAAGTGCTATAATAATATATTTCATACTTATAATCGAAAATTATTAAGGATATTGATAACGGACCAAGCAAGCACGGAAACCAGCACCCCTACAAGAGCCCAAATGATAATATTTTTTGCCTTTTTTGTTTTTTCCTCTTCACCACTTGAAAGCAAGTACATAATCCCTCCTATCATCACCGCAATCACGGCAATCACGGCAACATACTTTATCATCGCTGCAATCACTCCACCGATGATTCCGTAGACAGAATTTTCAGAAATACGCGCATCGTCATTACACCCTGGAAGGGCACCACAATTAATTTTTGGAGGAGCAGCAAATACCTGTCATACCTGTGTTGCTCCGAGAAGAAACAGACTCAAAAAGAGAAAAAATATTTTTTGTATCATAGGGGATTAATAAAGCAGGTAGGCAAACAAATTCACAATCACTCCGGCAGAAAGCGCTATCGCAAGAGAGATAATTCCAGAGAGAAATATCGTCTTCCCCTTGGAAAGCAGATCGTCTTGTCCATGATATATGATCATATATCCAGCTCCTATTGTCATGATAAAAACTGCAACCACTCAAAATACGATGATGAGTTTACTCAACACAACTTCTAAAAAGTTATTCACTGTTTCTCCAGCTCCTTCCTTGATAAGATCCGTTCCTCCTGGAGTCATCTCACCCACACGTATCTCAAAATCATTACTCGTAATATCATCCGATGCAATTGTCATGGAAATAATTCACATGCTGATAAGTACCACAAGTGAGAGAAATATTTTTTTCAACATATCAGATACTAAGTAGAAAAATAGATACAAGAAATATAACAAAAATTTTAAAAAAGACAAAAAAAACGTATGATAGCCGTAAAAAAATACTCTTAAATGGCTTCTATGATGAAAAAAATAGCAATCGTACACGAGATGCTCGTCAAACTCTGAGGAGCAGAAAAAGTCGTCGAAAACTGGACGACCCTGTATCCAGAAGCTGATGTTTTTACGCTCATCTACAATGAACGAGAGTGCGGAAAAATATTTCCCAAAGAAAAGATACATCCTCAAGTTTTTTCCCTTTGCACACAAAAAATCTACTCTCTCACGAAAAAACAACGACTCTGTCTCCCATTTATGGCACAGAGTATTGAGAGACTTGATCTCTCTGCCTATGATGTCGTACTCGTAAGTAGCTCAGGTTTTGCCCATGGAGTCATCACGAAACCCGAAACCAAAACCATCGTCTACTATCACGCTCCTGCTCGCTATATGTGGGACTGGACCAATGAATATAAGCGCGATATAGGAGCTCAAAGCGGAATCAAAGGATATATCTTGAATCGTCTTTTTTTAAAACTCCGTATCTGGGACTATATCGCAAGTAAACATCACGATATCACCCTGGCTAACAGTGCAACTACCGCAAAACGACTCCAAAAATATTTTCGCTTAGAATCAGAAATCGTCTATCCTCCGATAGAAACAGCGCGTTTTTCGAAAAAAATATCCAACACTTTCCTGAATCCTTTCACTTTTCAAGGGCAAGGGGCTACAAATTACTATATCACCCTCTCTGCCCTTACTGAGTTTAAGCGCATCGATATTGCGATAAACGCTTTCAAAAATATGCCAGATATCCCTCTCGTGATTATTGGGGATGGAGAATACCGAAAAAATCTCGAAAATCTCGCTGATTGAGCAAAAAATATATTTTTTGTTGGGAAAAAGTTTTCTGATGAACTTGTAAGCCTCGTTCAAAACTCTCTTGGACTCATATTTCCAGGAGAGGAAGACTTTGGAATCGTCCCTATCGAAGTGATGGCTGCAGGAAAACCGGTCTTTGCACTCAAAAAGTGAGGATTGACTGAAACCGTGATTGCGGGACAAACAGGAGATTTTTTTGAAGATATAGATGGAAAGGATTTTGCGTTACATTTTACTGCATTTCATCAAAAAAATCTTGCGTGAGGATTTAGGTCTGAAGCGTGTAAAACTCAAGCTTTAAGATTTGATAAAGCGCTATTTGAAGCACGGATAGATGAGTTAGTGTGAGGAAAGTAGGAGATATTCCGAGTTTGGACTCAAATTCACACAAAACATTTTTTTATTTCACATTATAGGGGTGCTTCGTATGACGGGTAGCCTGTGCTTTTGGGAATGATTCTATAAAATGGTATATATTTCTACTGTATTTCAGAAACTCGTCTGACGCTGAACCACAAAACCTTGTGGCATTTTCACCAGCTCTTCATCACGAAATGCTTGCAATACCTGGATTTTCACTCCGTCTTTGAGTTTTTTCAGAGCATTGAGTTCTTCTTCTAATGCTCTATATCATGTCTCATCGAGAGAAAAAACTCCGAGAGATTGTGGGAATTGTGATATTTTTGCCATATATTTTACTTAAAAAATATTTTTAT
>JAMIGJ010000029.1:0-5982 GCA_035905775.1 Candidatus Altimarinota bacterium | reverse complement strand
AATTCTGATATTATTTGCAATAGCTTTCATGACTATATTGATACGTAGTAAATAAAATGATTATCTATTTCCAGAGTGCCCTCTAAAAGTTCGAGTAAATGAAAATTCTCCAAGTTTATGACCTACCATGTCTTCTGTTACGAATACAGGAGTGTGAGCCTTTCCATTATGAACTCCGAATGTGTGTCCTACAAATTCAGGGATAATAGTACAGCTTCGTGACCAAGTCTTAATGACTGTCTTTTTTCCTGCCTCATTTAACTTTTCAACTTTTTTTACGAGTCTATCGTAAATATAAGGTCATTTTTTTAAACTTCTTGTCATAGAGTGATTCCTATAAAATAAAAGATAATTACATCATGAGTTTTCCTTTTCGAGTCTTCAAGATCCATTTTCCTGTTGTCTTCTTTCTGCTTCGTGTTTTCTTTCCAAGTGCTGGCAGCCCCCATGGTGTTTTTGGAGCCTTCATACCTATTGGAGCTCGTCCTTCTCATCCTCCATGTGGATGGTCAACTGGGTTCATAGCCTTTCCTCGAACCGTTGGTCGTTTCCCCATCCATCGAGTTCGTCCTGCCTTTCCAATCACCACTTGATTGTAATCAGGATTTGAAACTTGCCCAATAGTTGCATAACATTTTTTATGAACCAATCGAATTTCTCCAGAAGGCATCTTTACTTGTGTATATTCTCCTTCTTGAGATACTACCAATCCAGATGAACCTGCACTACGAATACTTGAGGCTCCTTGTCCTACAATAAGTTCAACATTATATACAGAAAGTCCAACTGGAATATTTCCAACCTCACATCTATTTCCAGAAACAAGTGAAACTTTTTCATCAGTCACCACCGTATCACCTACTTGAATATTTTTATGAGCTAATACATATCTTCTTTCTCCATCTGCATAACACACAAGAGAAATGAAAGCCGATCTGTATGGATCGTATTCTACTGTTTCTACTTTCGCAGGAATACCTTTTTTATCAGTCATGTAAAAATCTACCAGACGATATTTTTGAGCATGTCCTCCTCCTTGATGACGAATCGTAATTCGACCAGAACTATTTCGACCTGCATGCTTTTTGAGAGTAACCGTAAGTGCTTTATGTGGAGTTGTAGTTGTAAGCTCTGCATAATCCAAGCCTGTCATACCTCTTCTTCCGTTGGTAGTTGGTTTAAATTTCTTGAGTCCCATTGGTATAAAGTTTAAATATAAATATGCTATTGAAAATTATTTCACAAGTGTTACATCAAGTGTATCTTTCGCATTTTTGAGAGTAATGTATGCTTTTTTTGTTTCTCTTCTTCGTGATACAAGGTTTTTCTTTTTCCCGAATTTAAATTTTGCACGTACATTTATGATATTTACATCAGCAACTTCTATTCCATAAATTTCTTTTACTGCTTTTTTAATATCAATCTTTGTTGCATCATGTGACACTTCAAAAGCATAGCTTGGTTTCCCAATTTGCATATTTGCGGTCTTTTCTGTTACAATTTGTCTTTGGAGTATACTATAGAGTCTCATATGAATCCAGTAAGGAAATAATAATTATGCTCGAAGTGCATTCAATTGAACTACTGCTTCCTCAGGAAGCACAAGAGTTTCATATTTCAAGAGATCAGCCATATTAAGGTATGAAGCAAGAATTGTTTTTACCATCTTTAGGTTTGCTGCTGATTTTTCTACATTTTCATTTTTCGTAGCAAGGGCAATAAGTGCATTTTTTCCAATTGGAAGAGCTTCTACTACTGCCTGCATTGCTTGAGTTTTCATTTCTTTCATTTCAAGGTTTTTCACCACCACAAGAGCATTTGCTTGAAGTTTTGCAGAAAGCATACAAAAAAGTGCCTTTTGTCGTTCTTTTTGATTCATCTCAAGAACAAAATTTCTGTTATTTCGTGGACCAAATACGACTCATCCTCCTTTTCGAACTGGAGATCTATTTGCCCCCATTCGAGCTCGTCCCGTACCTTTCTGACGATAGATTTTTCGTGTTGATCCTACTCTTTCTCCTCGAGTCTTCGTATGAGCGATAGCAATTCGTGCATTTGCTTGTTGTAATACAAGTGCTCGATGAACAAGTCCTTCATTCATTTCTACTCCGAATACATTTTCATTAAGAGTAACCTGTCCAACTTCTTTTCATGTTTGATCGTATACTTTCGTTTCCATGTTTTCCTAACTACTTAGTATTAAAATAGACTTGAACAAGAGATGTTCTCGCACCTGGAACCGGCCCACGCACTCCGATTATTCCGGCTTGTCTATTTACAAGCTCAAGAGGAATATTTTTCAAAGTAATCGTATCAAGCCCCATGTGCCCGTGCATCTTTTTTCCTGGTTTTGTTCTTCGTGGTTTTCGTGTCCCTATACCTCCGAGTGCTCGGTGGAATTTTGAACCGTGAGTCGCATTCCCTCCTTTAAAATTATGTCGTTTCATCGCACCTGCAAAACCCTTTCCTTTTGAAATACCAGTCAGAGATACTGATTCAACCCCTTCTAAATCATCAAATCCAACCTCACTTCCTACTTCTTTTTTACCTTCAGAATTCATATCGATAGCAAATTCTCGAATTTCAGAAAATGCTTTTACATTGAGTGTCTTTTTTCCACCCTGAAGTGAAACTTCTCCGTCTTTCACAATCCCAACTATGAGAGCAGAATATCCATCATTTTGAAATGTCTTATACCCCACTACCTGCATTTTTGGCACTTCTAAAAGTGTTACTGGGACAAATTTATTCCCCTTAATAACCCGAGTCATCTCGATTTTTCGAGCAAGTATTCCAGCCATTTTTCGTATTTTTTATAAAAATAAAGCTAGAGGTTAAACTTTTTTCCGTATGGAAAGAGTCTAACATAACCTCTTCAAGTCCCGTTTTTTTGATGGGAAATATTCAAAAGCTCGGGTATTTTATAAAAAAGAGTTCTTTTGTCAAAAGATTTTTAGAGAAAAAATAAAAAATATTTTTCTTAGCTTGCTTTTTCACTCCTACTGTATAAGATTGGCCTATATTTATTTTGAAAATTATGTTCATGAACACTCAACTTGATACGCTCCAAAAAGACTTTACCCTTGCACTTGCAAAAATACATTCAGAATCACAACTCAAAGACCTAGAACAAGAATATCTCGGAAAAACTGGGAAACTTAAAGCTATTTTATGAGGGATAAAAGATCTCTCTATAGAAGAAAAAAAGAGCATCGGAGTACGAGCAAATGAACTTCGTGATAGCTTCACTCTCGCACTTGAGCAAAAATCAAGAGAAATAGAAGAAGCTGCTTTTGAAGAGCTTGAAACACAAGAAGCCATAGATGTAACGATAGGATATCCGTCATCACAACTTGGGCATAAGCATCCTATCTCTCATGCAACAGAGCTTTTAGAAGATATCTTTATCTCTCTGGGGTTTACCATCGAAGACGGACCACAAATTGAGGATGAGAAACATAACTTTGACATGCTCAATATCCCTGATAATCATCCTGCACGTGATGTGTGGGATACGTTTTGGGTTTCAGATGAGATTAATGCAGATAAAGCTTCAGGAGAAAAATACTTACTAAGAACGCATACGTCTCCGGTACAAATACGAACCATGCTTTCTCAAAGCCTGCCAATTAAAGCTATCGTTCCAGGACGAGTATTTCGCTATGAGCAAGAAGACGCACGTCATACCTGTAATTTTTATCAACTTGAAGGAATAGTCGTTGGAGAAGGAGTAACTTTTGGAGATCTTAAATGGACCCTTGATACCGTGATGAAACAGCTCCTCGGAGAAAAAACACAAGTACGATTTCGACCAAGTATCTTCCCTTTTACTGAGCCAAGTGCGGAGGTAGATGTGAGTTGCCAAATCTGTGGAGGAAGTGGAGAAAAAGATGGCAAAAGATGTTCGATGTGTTCGGGAAGTGGGTGGGTAGAACTTTTGGGATCTGGGATGATACATCCAAAAGTACTTGAGGGCTGCGGAATCGACCCGATGAAATACTCAGGATTTGCCTTTGGGATGGGAATCGACCGAATTGCAGCACAGAGATTTGGGGTATCAAGTTCAAGAATGTTCTACCAAAATAAGTTAAAGCTCAATGAACAGTTTTAAATCTACCCTTACATGAATCCTCACAATATAACCCTATCTTAATTCTTTCCCTTGTCAGGGAAAGAGGCTACAAAAAATCATAGTATTTTAGTATTTTACTTTCACGATATGCAAAAAATCATTTTCGTCGCTAGTATGTTCTCAATCTTCTTTCTCCTTGCTTCATGTGCCAAAACGGTAGAAGCTCCGGTAGTTATCACTCCAGATACTTCCCTTTCTGGAAGTAGTGATGTAGTCTGACAGGAAGTTTTGAATCAGATTGGAGAAATTACGCAGAAAGTGGAAGAAGAATAAAATTTATTTGAATTGTTTTTCTACTCACAGAACATAACCCCTACTTGAATTCTTTCCTTAATATTAAGGAAAGAGGCAGCAAAAAAAGAGCAAAAAGAGCACAACTAGTTTTGCTCTTTTTTATAAAAATACACCTGTTCTCCTCCATTGTAGAGCTTTCTGCGCTTGTACTTAGTTTTACTGTAGTGCTCAAACTCGCTGTGCGCGGTGATAATCCCTCAGCCGAGATTTTTATTTTTTAAAAAGAGTTCTGCGATGTCCTGGTGAATTTTTGGTACATCTGCGTTTTCGAGTCGTAGACCGTAGGGAGGATTGGAAACGAGCGTTCCGGTGAGTTCTCGACGCATGTAGGTCGTGTAGTCTTGGGTCCCAAAAGAGATATCATCTCCGACCCCTGCAAATGCAGCATTTCGCTTCGCAAGCTCAATAATATCTTTTCGGATATCAGTACAATATATCTTGTATTCTCAGGTAAATTGTTTTCAGATTGCTCTTTGCTTTTCAGAGTCAAATACGTCTTTTGGAAGCCACGACCACGTCTCACAGGCAAAGTGACGTTTGAGTCCTGGTGCGATGTTTCGTGCGATCATTGCAGCCTCTATCCCAATAGTTCCTGATCCACAAAAGATATCATAGAGGGGTTCTTTGAATTTCCAATTTGAGAGGATGACGAGAGCAGCTGCGACATTTTCTTTGAGGGGAGCATCTCCGGTCATTTCTCGATACCCTCTCTTATGAAGTCCATTTCCAGAAGTATTCAGGAGAATGCGAAGGGTATTATTTTCAAGGAGAATACGTATTTCTATGCTTCAGAGATTTGCATTTTCGGTGAGAATTTTCTCTCCTGCAAGTTTTTTGACGATTGCTTTTTTTGCAATTCCCTGCAAACTTGAGACTGATCCAAGCTCAGACTTGATACTTGTGGCTTGCACGAGGATTTCATAATCTTTGGGAATATAAGTGTGCCAATCTTGTTTAGAGATGATATTAAAAAGCGTATCAAAATCCGTCACATTTTTTTGCTCAGCGACGATGTAGTAGAGGATATTTCCAAAACGAGACCAGAGATTCATGCGAGCAAGCGCTTCGATACCTCCAGAAAAATATACAGCCTTATCTTGAACTTCATCCAAAGTAAAATCCTGTTTTTGGACTTCGTGTTTGACGAGTGCTTCGAGTCACAATGGGCAGGTGAGGAGAAAGTGATGCATAAACATGATTCAAAATGATATTATGCCTGCAGTATACGCAAGAAGCTTATTTTTGAAAATGACTTTGCTGTTTTCTCGATTTTTTTGTGATACCTTTTGCGTATTCGTCTACGCAGAATATATATGAGATTAGGAATAGAGAAATAAAAGAGTACTCTTTGAGTGTTCCACATATGGGGAACACAGATTCTATTTTATTTCCTTAATGATGAACATATGGCAGATGAAAAAATTGTTGCAAAACCTGGAGATATGAAGCCAGAACATGACAAACCGATGGTTGGAAATCCTGTAGAAAAAAAGGATCATAAGTAATATACTTATTTTCCTCAAGAGATATGCTAAAAAATACCCGAAGCTGAAGCT
>JAMIGJ010000028.1:0-4082 GCA_035905775.1 Candidatus Altimarinota bacterium | reverse complement strand
GGCACTCACTCTCGATGATGTAAAAGAGATGATTTCAGAACAGATTCCAGATGCTTTCAAGGAAAAGAAGAAAGTCGTAAAAAAAGCAGTAGCGAAAAAACCAGCTACAAAGAAGACTAAATAATCTAAAAATCCCTATACTCAAAATAACTTCAATTATTAAAAAGTTTCCCGTTCTATGAAATCACGTTTTAGACTTTTCTTTTCACCATATTCCGAAGCAAAATTGGATGTATTCTTATTTGCTATACGAGTCGCAATTTTTACTGGATTTGGAACTCTCATTATCAGTTATCTTCTTTCGAAGATTTCAGCACTTCTTCTTGAATGAGATATTTCAGGTTTCGAACAACTCATATATGGCTTTGGGATTACATTGTTTTTTTACTATATCTTTGTATTTCTGATGAGGCATACAGGATTTCCCAATATGAGGGCAAAGGTATGGGTTTTTATTCATCGTCGATATGTAAGGATGGTTTGTGAACTCGATAATAACTATGCAGAAACAGTGGGTTCAAGTCGACTTTTTTCTATTATTGATAAGTGAGGACAAGCATGGGCTGATGCCCTCAAGAGTTTGTTTCAAGAATTTTCAAGAGTTATAATTATAGGTGTTCCTACTATTTTTTTACTTGCGAAGCAATCAATTTCTATTATTGGTATTTTTATTCTTATATTTCTTTTTGGAAGTTTTGTCATATTTGTGCTCAATAAAAAACTCAGAAAATATAAGCTTGCCCGTGTGAAATCAGTAATGGAATATGATCGGAATTTTATACGAGCCATACAGTCTCGTCTTGAGATTACTCAGAGCTTGAGTTTCGAGAGAAATCTGACTCTTCTTGATGAATGCAACGAGAACTATAGGGTGCCATTTCAGAAACAAGTTGGAGTGCAGATGCTGATGTTTCAGTGAGCTCGAATTGTTTCATATATTATTCTTATAATTCTCTATTGGATTCTAGGTCATCAATATCTGGAAGCTGGAAGTATTACATTACCACATCTTATCCTTCTTGCCTCTCTCACAGGAACTCTCAATGGATTGTTTTTTGATATAACGGAGCTCTATATGAATCTCTCTGATCAGATTGTGAGTATCGAACAACTTTGGACAAAGATCGAAGATGCTCCGAAGACTGAGAATCTTTTTTCAGGTGAGAGTTTTGTATATCGAAAATGAGAGATTCATTTTCAGAATGTAGATTTTTCATACATAGAAGATGCTCCGATCCTCAGAGATTTTTCTTATACCTTTCAGGCAGGGAAAAAATATGCACTGGTTGGTCCTTCGGGTTGAGGCAAGACAACGATTATGAAGCTCGCATCAGGTTTTTTGTCTGCAAAATCATGAAAAGTTACGGTAGATAATTTTGATCTCTCAAAAGTAAATCTCTCAACTTTTTATCCAAATATTGGATACCTCACTCAGGATCCACAGATTTTTGATGGTACTATTCGTGAGAATCTTGTACAAGGAAAAACCACAGAATTTCAGGATACAGATATTGTTGATGCTCTCAATAGAGCTCAAGCAGAATTTGTATTTACTCTTCCAGAATGACTCGATACAGAGATAGGGGAGCGTGGTGTGAAGCTCTCAGGTGGACAAAAACAGCGTCTTGCTATCGCAAAGATTTTTCTCAAAAATCCTCATATTATTTTTCTTGATGAGCCCACTTCAGCTCTTGATAGCTTTTCAGAAGAGAAAATTTCTGAGGCATTTCATACTCTATTCGAATGACGAACAGTTATTATTATAGCCCATCGACTTCAGACAGTGAAAGAGGCTGATGTGATTATGGTTTTGGAAAATGGACAAGTTTCTGAGCAATGAAAACATGATGAGTTAATTACTCAATGATGAGTGTATGCAAGGATGCTGGAACTTCAGAGTGGTTTTTAATTTTTAGAAAAATATGAATGTTATTTCTATAGAAAAAGCACGAAGTACAATTTTATTTTGAGAAAAAGTAAGTACTCCAGAATGTATGATTCTGATGGGACTTCCAGGAACAGGGAAGAGTTTTGTGTCAAAATATTTACATAAGAAATATGGATATACCGTTCTCTCTTGAGAGAATATTACCTATGCAATTTTTGGTACAACGAGCTGTATTCCTGAACAATATCAGGAAGCATATTCAATTCTTCATTTTTTAGCTTGAGAACTTCTTCAAGAAAGCTACAAGATAGTGATTGATGGAACCAATCTACAATATGTGCACCGAAAACAAATATATGATAGTATCGATTCAGGAACAAAAATATATGGAATCTATCTTCAGGTAGATGAATCTGTATCTCTGGATCGAATAAGAAATCGATGACAAAATACAGATTCTCCTAAAAATATATTGAGTAGTTGTTCGATTGAGACTTTTTTGGAATTTAAAAAAAGTATTGATATTCCAACAAAAAATGAGTATATCATACCCATGATTTCTGATGAAAATATTTTTCATACGATAGATGAATTTTTACTCACAATTTCAAAATAATTATTTTATGTTTCGTTTTTTTGTTTTATGATCTGCAATCTTTTTTTTATTTTTTGGATGTGTAAATGCTTCCCAAAAAATATCAAATAAAGAGTTAGCAAAGGATCTCTCGTGACTTATGATTTCTCGTGCCAGTATCGAGAGCTTGAGTGGAACAGGGAGAACCTATAAGGCATTTTCAAAACAATATCTTGAGAATTTGGAATGATTTTTTAAGAAATATTCTACACCACTTCATGTTCTTGCACTTCGTCCCACAGTAGATCGAGCTCTCTCGTATCGATTACGAATACAACAATATTCTCTCTCTTGTGAGATTGCAGCCCTTCAGATAATCCTGAATCGATTATGAATTGGAGTGAGTGAAGATGAGATTATTTTGAGTATTCAGAAGTACTCTTTTCCATATAGCTCTGAGTGAATCTGGTGAGATCCAGATATGGAATTTGTATGACTCTACAATGGTAAACAAAAGACAAAAACAGGGTATGGAGTCTATGCTCCACCACTTGCTAAATATGCACAAATATATTCTCTCAAGACAGAGATACTAGATCAATCGAACTATGATTATAGATATACTTCAGAATCACATATGGAGTATTTGCTCCAGCTACTTTCAGACAAAGATTCACATATTCTCTTATGGTGAGACTATTGTACGGATCCAGTATTTGAAGATGGTGTGATGAATGCAGGATGAAAGAAATTGATATTCGAATTTTTCCCACTTCCTGCACGCAACAATTGCACTATGTCATATGAGAAAAGAATCATATCTTGGGTAACTCCCGAAGGGAAGGAGATTGTTTGACTCTCTTGAGAGCATGCATTTGTACTCCTCGGGTATGTCTGAACAACAAAAAATCCCACTCATATAATTGTATGGGATACCTTCACGGGACGGCATGTATATCCATATTCTGAGTGGATGAGAAAGTGGTCAACGATGCAGAATCGATCACTTATTATTTCTAGAAAAAAATAATCATATACCCCTCGTGGGTATTTTTTATAAAAAATTTGACTTCTATAGTTATTAGAATACTATAAAGGGTATACTTTATTTAAAAATATATGGCTCGAACAAAATCCAACAAAGAATCCGTTGAATCAGTTTTGTCTGCTAAACAAAAAGAAGCAAAAAAGCTCGCTAAAAAAGTTCAAAAAGAACAAGCAAAGCAAGCAAAAAAGCTCGAAAAGAAGCATGAGCAGATGATGAAAAAAGCTGCTAAAGAGGCTAAAAAAGTTCAAAAAGAACAAGAGAAGCTTGCTAAGAAGTCAGCAAAAAAAGCTGCAAAGCAAGCAAAAAAACTTGAAAAAAAGGCTACAAAACAAGCTAAGAAAACAGCAGTAAAAGTTGTTAAAAAAGTAGCAACTCCAAAAGTTGCAAAAGCTCCAGTAGCAAAGAAAGTAGCTCCAGTAAAATCTACTCCAGCAAAAGTAACAACTCCAAAAGTTACTAAGGCTCCAGTAGCAAAGGTAGCTAAAGCTCCAGTAGCAAAGAAAACTCCAGCTCCTAAAAAAGCTCCAGTAGCAAAGAAAGTAGCTCCAGTAAAATCTACTCCAGCAAAAGTA
>JAMIGJ010000027.1:0-12578 GCA_035905775.1 Candidatus Altimarinota bacterium | reverse complement strand
TTTGGGACATCAACCCCAGAACTTTCTGTAAATCTCTTTTCTGCGCTCGATGGGAAAACAGATCTTGCTATCGGAAATATCATCGGGAGCAATATCGCAAATATCTTGCTGATCCTCTGAGTAGCTGCTATCATCTATCCTTTGGCTGCTCAGAAAAATACTGTTTGGAAAGAGATCCCACTTGCTTTACTTGCAGTACTGCTCGTGACTCTCATGGCAAATGATATCTTCATAGATGGCGCAGGAGTAAATATACTCTCTCGAAGTGAATGATTTATATTGATTGCATTTTTTCTTCTTTTTCTGGTGTATACATTTGGTATTGCAAAATCAAGTCCACAAGATGCTGAAAATGAAGATCTCAAAGTACTTCCAGTGTGGCAATCAATTGCTTTTATCGTCATAGGTCTCGTTGGACTCACTCTTGGGGGGAAATGGATTGTGGATGGTGCGGTTCTACTTGCAAAAAGTATTGGGATGAGTGAAGCGGTGATTGGTCTTACGGTCGTGGCTATTGGGACGAGTCTTCCAGAACTCGCAACCTCAGTCGTAGCAGCACTCAAAAAACAAACCGATATCGCAATCGGAAATGTCGTGGGAAGTAACATTTTTAACATTTTCTGGATTTTGGGACTTACTGCAACGATACAACCACTCCCATTTCAAGCTGCATCAAATATCGATCTGCTTATGAATATCTTTGCAACGGTGCTTCTCTTTGCAGTGATGTTTCTCGGAAAAAAGTTTGTGATACAAAGATGGCAGGGGATCGTGATGGTAGGGATATATTTTTCCTATGTCGCATTTTTGGTGATACAAAATCTCGCATAATTTTGTGTATCAAAAAGGTTTTTCTCACGAGAGAAAGGCCTTTTTTTTTTGTGAAAAATACTGCAATATGCTATACTAGAGGAAGTATATTTTTTCAATACGTATATGGAACAATCACAACGACTTGATATCATGAGACAACTCTTTGAAGATGATTCCACGATTGATGCACTCACGGTGATGAATGTATTGAGTACTGATACTCAAACCCTCAGTGCAGATTTTAAAGTCCTGCTTGAAGCAGGGGAGATTATCAAAGTAGCACCAGGACAGTATCGTAAAGCCTTTGATGTACGACACTATCTCGAGCAGCCTCTCACAGAGCGTGAAAAAAAGCAGTACAATGGAGAATTTTTGGAAGAATACATCCCCAATACGACCTATTTTCTCTGAACCGATGCCCAAAAGCTTATAAACGATGAGACACAATATTTTGAATATTCTTTCTGGAAAAATACAGAAAATATGGAATATTTTTTTCTCGAAACCATCCGCGCTCTCGCACGTAGTGAGTGAAATCTCCTCTCAGATACCGATATCCTCGTCCTTTCTCGCTATTGACTTGAGCCCCATGGATACCCCTATACCGAGATACAAAAAATTCAGAGTATCAAAACGGCTCTCTTGTACCTCATAAATCCAAATATACATATTGATCTATGATTTAAAGACTTTGAGTATTTGCATCAAGTGCTTGGGCACTCACGTCTAGAGGACTATCATCTCGGAAAACTTCGAAGTTTTGAGCATATTATCCCAGATACCACATATCTCCCTCTGACGCAAGAAGTCCAACTTGAGATCCAGATGAGTCTCTTTTTGGAAAAGCTTCGACATATAGAAAATCCCTACGAGCAAAGCTTTTTTCTGCTCGTATTTCTCATCTATCTCCAGCCATTTCAGATTATTAACATCGAGCTTGCAAAACTCATGTCTCTCATACCACTTATAAAGCACTCACGTGCTCCTCTCCTCTGGTCACAAGTGGATTCTCACGAGTTTGAGTTTGCTCTCCGAGCACTCTATGAGCTCTGTGATGTGAGCTTCTTACGAGAGGTGTATCTGAGGCAATTTCAGGGGTAAAAATATTTTTTGCTTGCAAACAGTTTGAGAATATGTATGCTTCGTCATTACATATTCTTTTTTTATGTATAGTATGGAAAAAACGAGCTACTTAGTCTCTCCACAGAGTGCTTCATCCGCAGCATTTATTACTCCAGATGAGGTTTCGCGTATGCAAAGTACAACGCTTATTGAAAAGCTTTCTTCATATTATTGAGCCACGCAAGTACGTTCTGAGATACTGGGGATGTTTGCTCGTGTTGAACCTGAGATTCTTACCTGAGTGCGAAAGGGACATTTGCAATTGGTATGTAGTGAAGCACAAAGACAGGTAGGACAAATTTTGGGAATGCAACTAGATACTCTCTCTCATACGACTCAAAAGCCAAAGCTTCTAGGGATATCCAAGAGCCCCCCAATTTCTCATATGTCTCATGTTCCAGATACAAAACACATGAGCCAAAATGAGTTTGAACTCTTAGTATCGAGCTATTTTTCTGACTCAGAAGCTCGTCGAATGATTGTGGAAATCCTCTTTCGTGCACGGGGAAAAGAGCAGGAACATCTCGCAATAGATCTTACCCAACTCTGAAAGACAGAGCAAGAAGACACTCTCACAAATACTCATACTCTTGGGACAACAGAAACTCCTGATTCTCTCAAAGTTCGTCTCACTCGATGGTGGACGGGAGAGAAAAAACGTCATTTTGAATACCACTATAGTTTTGCAAAAGTTCGCAAGAGACAAAAATGAGCTTTTTCTGATTTTTTTCTTGCACGACTCTCTAAAACCTTACTCTCTCATGTGTGACTCAGGAAAACTCAGGTCATAGATTTTCCGAAAAAATTTTCTCCTCCAAAGGATATCCCACAAACCCTTCAAAAACACGATGCTGAAATCAAGCTTCCAGCTGATACTCAAGAACTCTGTGAAAAAGCTTTTGCAAGCCTCGTATTTCAGATGGCACAGCTTGTAGAAAATATTGAGTGGCTTACAGGAGTGAGACCTGATATATATATTCCAGAGATACTCAGACCTCAACTGACTCGTCTCAAAGAGCTCGAGATACTCGGAGGATTTCTAAATATCCATGCACACCTCGAAAGTGCTGTTCTCTCGATGATGACCTATCTCTATCCAGAGATCACCGCAGAGCATGCATCTAAAAAGGCTCCAATGCTTTCAAAACCATCTCTTGAAAAATATCCACTTGCTCAGGATATTGCCCCTGTATGATATAAAAATACTCAGTATCCTCAGAAAAAACGTGATGGAATATATCTCGAGATGGATGCAAAAATCGCAGAACACTATGGATTTGGAGAACAACGAGGGATACGATGTAGCCCAGCACTTATAGAACATATTTGGAAAATTCCTGAGGATGAGCAGGTAATTTTTGAAATTGCAGGAAAGTCAGTACAGATTTCTGCAAAGATGTTTCGACGAATCTTTCATCGAGGGATGCCTCCAGAGAGAGGAGTCGAGACAGGAGAGATTATTGTAGGGAATTTTTCTCACATATCAGACTAAGCCTTGTGACTCATTGCATGAAGGTCTTTTCTTTGCGTTTTGAGAAGTTCTTGTATCTCTTGGAGTATCCTCATTCGTGGGATTTGAGAAGTATAGGTTTCAGGAGAGAGCGTTTTTGTGAGCTCAGTGATAAAGTACTGACACTCAAACTCTCAGAGCTGTGCAATCTGCTCTATGAGCTCACTCATCGAAAACTCGGGAGTATATCGTGTGGTGAGTATGATCTGCGTGATACGAAAGAGCGTATCATGTACCTGTGCAAACTTTGTATCCGTAAGATTCCAAACTCAAACTTGGATTCTTTGCTGGTAGTCCAGTATCTTTTGCGTCAGTGGAGGATACTTATTTTCTGCGTGATGAAAACGAGTTCGCTCTCTCGCTCCTGCGAGGATGTCTGAGAGGTAGATGATTTCAGCTTCAGTAGGATGAATTTGTCAAAGCTGCTGCTCAAAGATAGCGGGTGATGGAGTGAGAGAGGATGACATAGAAGTGGTAAGAAAAAATATACCATTTACAGTACTGAGTTTTAGATTTTTGTCAAAAAAACGAGAGAAAATATGAGGGAGATATTTGCAGGGGAAGGGTTTTTTCGTATAGTAGGAGAAATAGAAATAATTTTTTCTTGTGAGCAAAGTTTCCATTCGATTTTTTGATGACCGAGAAGTGAGAGCCATTTGGGATGATGCAAACTCTCAATGGTGGTTTTCTGCTGTGGATATTGTCTCAGCAATCACTGAGAGTCCCCGTCCAAGAAAGTACTGGAATGCACTCAAAACGAAATTAAAACAAGAAGGAAATCAGTTGTCCTCAAAAATGGGACAACTGAAACTTATGTCCACAGATGGCAAAATGTATCTGACAGATTGTTTTTCTCAAGACGATATTATCGACGTAGTGAAGCTTATTCCTGGAAAAAATGCTATAAAATTTCTCGATTGGTTTACCTATAGTGACAATAGTATCGATGGACAAAGTAAACTCAAAGCCTACAATTTATTTGAAAGCTCGATGATACACAGTATCGAAGTCGGTACGAGTAAAGGTCTGCAACAAATACATGCCTATCTCTTTGGAGGACTCTATGATTTTGCAGGCAAGATCAGGCAAAAAAATATCTCAAAATGAGGATTTCGCTTTGCGAGTGCCGAGTATCTCCCCCAAACTCTCAAGGATATCGAGCAGATGCCAGAAAATACCCTTGATGAAATCATCGAGAAATATATCGAGATGAATATCGCGCATCCATTTATGGAGGGAAATGGTCGCTCTGCGAGGATATGGCTCGATCTCATCCTCAAAAAGCAGCTTAAAGTCTGTGTCGATTGGAGTCAGATATCCAAGGCTGACTATATGTCTGCGATGATACAGAGTCCGACGAATGCTCAGGTACTTCATACACTTATAGCGCACGCTCTCACCGATGAGATAGACAGTCGAGAGATGTATATGAAGGGGATTGATTACTCGTATTATTACGAAGAAGAATAGATATTCATACGTTTTTCTTCCTTTTAAACATTACATTTATATTAAATTTTTAGGTCGTTTTTTCCCTTTCCCTTGCAGGGGAAGGGATTTTTCGTATAGTAGGGGAAATAGAAATAATTTTAAGGAATTTTATATGGCTCATAATGAAGATACAAGGGTAAAAATCCCAGCACTCCTACATTTATCGAGGTTAGGATATACCTATATTTCGCTTAAAAATAGCAAGTGGGATGAAGAAACAAATATATTTACAGATATATTTTTTGAGAGTGTAGAAAAAATAAATACTTGAGTAGAAAAACAAGATATACAAAGAGTTTATAATAAAATTTCTTTGTGTCTCGATAATGAAGATTTAGGAAAAGAATTTTATGAACTTCTTTTATGAAATGAAATAAAACTTATTGATTTTGAAAATTTTGAAAATAATTCATTTCATGTCGTTACAGAACTTACTTGTAAAAATGGAGATGATGAATTTAGACCAGATATCACACTTCTTATAAATGGTATGCCACTTGCATTTATTGAAGTAAAAAAGCCAAATAATAAAGAATGAATCTTAGCAGAAAGGAATAGAATAAATACTCGTTTTTCAAATAAAAAATTTCGCAAATTTATAAATATAACCCAGCTCTTTGTATTTTCCAATAATATGGAATATGATGCTGATTCTATTGATCAAGTAGAATGAGCTTTTTATTCGAGTACATCATATTCACAAGCTTTATTTAATGCTTTTCGAGAGGATAAAAATGTTGAAACTCTTGATATAGAAAAAATCTTAATGCCAGAAAGTGAGGAAATAGAAAACTTCATTTTAAAAGATAATAACCTCAATGTTATAAAACATAACCCAGAATTTTCGACCAATAAAGATATTCATACACCAACAAATAGAATACTTACATCACTTTTTAGTAAGCAAAGATTTGCAATGATTCTTCAGTTTTGAATCGCATACGTGAAAGAACATAATGGAAAACTCGAAAAACACGTGATGAGATATCCACAATTTTTTGCGACAAAAGCAATTGAAAAAACTATAGAAAAATGAGTGAAAAAATGAGTTATCTGGCATACACAATGAAGCTGAAAAACTGCACTTTCTTTTTATAATGTTCGATATCTTACGAATTATTTTCAGAAGAAAAATATCATTCCAAAGTTTTATTTTATAGTTGATAGACTAGATTTACTCTTACAAGCAAAACAAGAGTTTTCTAGTAGGGGACTTGTTGTTCATACTGTAAATTCAAAAGATGAATTACTTTCTGATTTTCGAAGTCATAAAAATATTCATAATCTTCAATGAAAATTGGAAGTTACCGTAGTAAATATACAAAAATTTAAAGAAGACAGTGATGTATTACATAAAAATTTGTACAATACAAATACTCAGAGAATTTATTTTCTTGATGAAGTACATCGAAGCTATAATCCTCAAGGAAGTTTTCTCGCAAATTTGATGACATCAGATAAAGAAGCAATTATTATCGGACTTACAGGAACTCCACTGATTGGAGACAAACTGAAGACGCGAGATATTTTTTGAGATTATATCCATAAGTATTATTATAATGCTTCTATCGCTGATGGATATACGCTTAAACTCATACGAGAGGGGATAGAAACAAGCTATAAGATACAACTTCAAGAAGCACTCAAAGAGATTCAAGTATTAAAATGAGAAGTAGATAAAAAGATTATTTATTCTCATGAGAAGTTTGTAAAACCAATGCTTGATTATATCATCAATGATTTTACGAAAAGTCGTATCATGCTCTGAGATGATACCATTTGAGCTATGGTAGTATGTGATAGTTCTGACCAAGCAAAAGAATTATTTCGAATATTTCAAGAAAAATATCATCCTCATTATACAGCAAGTCTGATACTTCATGATATCGGTACAAAAGACGAGAGAAAATCTCAAGTAGAGGATTTTAAAGCTGGAAAGATAGATTTTCTCTTTGTATATAATATGCTTCTTACATGATTTGATGCAAAACGACTCAAAAAACTCTATCTCGGAAGAATCATCAAAAAACATAATTTACTCCAGACTCTTACACGAGTAAATCGACCCTATAAAAATTTTAGATATGGATATGTAGTCGATTTTGCAGATATAAAAAATGAATTTGATGCAACCAATAAAGCATATTTTGAAGAACTCAAAGAAGAATATGGAGAAGATGAAATGGAAACATATTCAAATCTCTTTTTATCACGAGAAGAAATAGATGGGGAAATAGAAAATATAAAAGATATACTATTTAGTTTTGATTTACTCAACGCAGAAATATTTTCAAAGCAAATTACGGCAATTACCGATAAAAAAGAACTTCTTGAGATACGAAAAGCTCTTTCAAGTGCAAAAAATCTCTATAACTTGATTCGTTTACTTGGGCATTATGAACTTCTTGAAAAAATAGATTTTAAGAAACTCGCTTCGCTCTATAATGAAGTAGAAAATCATATTGCTCTCCTGAATCTCAAGGAAAATCTTCAGAATAATTCTGAAAATATCAATCTCCTGAATATGGCTTTAGAAGAGGTACTCTTCACATTTAGAAAAGTTTCAGAAGAAGAGATGATTATCGCAGATAAACTTAAGGATACTCTCAAGAAAACGAGGGAAGAACTTGCTCGAAACTTTGATCCAAATGATAAAGAATTTATATCTCTGTATGATGAACTTAAAAGACTTTTTGAAAAAAAGAATCTTGATGAAATTACACAAGATGAAATGAATCAAAATATACAAGAACTTGAGAGAATATATCGCTCTATCACCGACTTAAACAGAAGAAATAATGATCTCAAACATAAATATATAGGAGATGAAAAATATGTACGACTGCATAAGAGAATACGAGAAAAACAAAATATCAATGCACGTGAAATCACTATCTATGAAGCACTTATGGCAATAAAAAGTGAAGCAGATGAAAAAGTTTTAGAAAATGCGAGAATGCTCAACAATGAAAGTTACTTTACTCAATTTATGAGTCCAATAGTGATACATAATTTTGAAAAACACAATATAAAACTCGATTTAGTTTCTGCTGATGAAATCAATGCTTCAGCAACGAAAGAATATTTACAAGAATTTAATAATACAAAAATATGGTAGAACAAGTATTCATGAGTAAAACTAAAAATCTCATCGATAGTCTCAAATGAGTATGTGCACGTTTTGGATTATGAAACGACGGAAATGAATTTAAAATCATTACCCAAGTGTTTCTCTATAAATTTATGAATGATAAGTTTTGATATGAAGTAAAACAACTTGATTCAAAACTTAAAAATGCTCAAAATTGGGAGGATGAGATAAAAAGATACTCTGAATCTGAATATGGGTTTTTGATGAGAAAAATGAGTCCTGATAGCGCAAAACTTAAACCTGAACATTTTTTATCTACTCTTTTTAATAGCTCCACAAAAGACCAATTTTGAAAACTTTTTGACGATACGCTTCGTGATATCGCAAAAACCAATAATGATATATTTTCAGTAAAAACAGAGGCAGGAACAAAAATACAACTTTTTGAAGAACTGACCAATTATATCGCTGACTCAAGTAAAAGAGATCCTTTTGCAAAAGCTATAGTGAATCAATTAATGGAGTTTAGTTTTGAAGAAATATTTCATCAAAAGTTTGATTTTTTCTCTACTATTTTTGAGTATCTTATCAAAGATTATAACAAAGATGGAGGAGGGAAATACGCAGAATACTATACTCCTCATGCAGTTGCAAAAATCATGTCTGCTATCATGGTCGATGGTCCAGTGAGTAATGCCACGGTATATGACCCAAGTGCAGGTTCTGGAACGCTTCTGATGAATATAGCTCATGCAATCGGAGAAGATAAATGTACTATCTACAGCCAAGATATCTCTCAAAAATCATCATGAATGCTTCGTCTCAATCTGATTCTCAATAATCTCGTTCACTCTATTCCAAATATTATCCAGTGAAATACGATTCTTGATCCCTATCATAGACAGTGAGACGAACTTATGAAGTTTGATTTTATCGTTTCTAATCCTCCCTTTAAGCTTGATTTTTCAGATTATCGAGATGATTTGGACACAAAAGATAATAAACAAAGATTTTTTGCAGGAGTTCCAAATATTCCAAAAGCAAAAAAGGAATCTATGGCAATTTATCTGCTCTTTTTGCAACATATCATCGTTTCACTTTCTGCAAAATGAAAGGCTGCAATTGTCGTGCCAACAGGATTTATCACAGCTCAAAGTGGGATAGAGAAAAAAATCAGAGAAAGACTTATCGAGGAAAAGATGCTGAAGTGAGTGGTGAGTATGCCGAGTAATATATTTGCAACCACAGGAACGAATGTTTCAGTGATATTTCTCGATAAGCAAAACAAAGATGGGAAAGTTGTCCTCATGGATGCCTCTAAACTCTGAACGACTATAAAAGATGGAAAAAATCAAAAAACAGTTCTTTCAACAGAGGAAGAACAAAAGATAATTGATATCTTTCATAAAGGAGAGCAAGTCGAGGATGTATCAGTAGTAGTAAGTTATGACGAAATCAAAGAAAAAAATTACAGTTTTAGTGCAGGACAATATTTTGATATAAAAATCGAGTATGTAGATATAACAAAAGAGGATTTTGAAGCAAAAATGAAAGAATATGAGACAAATTTGCAAGGATTTTTCACTGAATCAAAAAAACTTGAAGATGAAATTTTTAGTCAATTAAAATGATTGAAATATGAGTAAAGTAATCAAAGTTGAGTTGTGAAAACTTATAGAATTTCAAAGGTGATATGATTTACCTAAATCAAGTTTTGTTAAGTGAATATACCCTGTAGTATCATCAAATTGAATTCTATGATTTCATAATGAGTTTAAAGTTAAATGACCTTGAATTACAATATGAAGAAGTTGAACTGTTGGAATGCCACAATATATAGAATATAATTTTTTTCCTCATAATACATCTTTATTCATTAAGGATTTTAAATGAAATAATGTGAAATATATTTATTATTTAATTCAGATACTTTGATTAAATAATAAAAAAAGTGGCTCTTGAGTTCCTACTATGAATAGAAATCACTTACATCCTTTAAAAGTTTTAACTTTTGAAGATACTAAATATCAACAAAAAATAGCTTCTGTTCTTTCAAACCTTGACTCAAAAATAGAACTCAATAACAAAATCAATATAGAACTAGAGAAAATGGCTAAAACTCTGTATGATTATTGGTTTGTTCAGTTTGATTTTCCAGATGAAAATTGAAAACCTTATAAAAGTAGTGGTGGAAAAATGGTTTGGAGTGAAGAATTGAAGAGGGAGATTCCTGAGGGGTGGGAGGTTAAAAAATTATGAAATGAAATCGAAATTCAAAGAGGTATTTCATATACGAGTAAAGAAATAAATTGAGATTGAATACCAATGATAAATTTAAATTCTTTCAATTTAGATGGAACATATAAAGCTCAATGAATTAAAATTTACTCAGGAAAATTTAAACATAATAATATTGTAAAATCATGAGATCTTCTTATTGCAGCAACTGATGTTACTAGAGAAGCTGATATAATCGGGAAGGCAATTTTAGTGCCCGATTACTATAAAAATGAGCTTCTATTTTCAATGGATATTGCAAAAATTATTTCAAAAAATATCCCATCATCTTTTTTAATGATGCTTTTCAATTCAAATCATTACCATAATTACATAAAATGGTATGCAACTTGAACAATTGTTTTGCATCTTAATCTTGATTGAATCAAAAGATATAATTTAGAAATCCCTCCAAGTTATTTATTGAAAAAGTTTGATGATTTATACCAACCAATTGCAAATAAAATTTATTTATCTTCAGAAGAAAATAAAAAGCTTGCTGAGTTGAGAGATGGGCTTTTACCTATGTTGATGAATGGACAAGTGAGTGTGAAGTAGTTTATTTTTAATTTGTAACAGATGCAAAAAATCATCCCTTTATATTTCAAAGTGAAACTTTGGAAAAGTTGTTTATCAGAAGATAAGATAAAAAGATATTCGACTCCTGAATATTTGAAGCAAAGATTAGAAGAAGAGTTTCATTTATCTGAACATTTAGCAGATGCTAAAAAAATCTTTGTGAAAAAATGTTCATGAAAAGATGTTTCACTTGAAGAAACAATTGAAATTGATAATTATAATAAAAAAATATTTATTTTTGTGAAATTTAAGTATTGAGATAAGGTTTCGAAAAATGATAATTGAAAAATAGCTCATGAATGAGAAATAGTTCAAATTATGGCAAATGAGGGTTCATTATTGACTGATTTTTATTGTGGAATAGATTTTATTGTAAGACCTGATTCAAAGTATTTAATAATTGAATGAACTATTACAACTGTTCAAAAATCAAATGAGCAAATGAGAGCTCAACTACAGTATTTATTAGAAAACGATTTATATATCCAAGATAATATTGAACATAATAAACCCGAATATATAGTAAAGTTTAAGTTTGAAGAACAAGAAATAAAAAATATAAAAGAAAAAGTTAAATGAATTGAACTTGTTACTGAAATTTCACCAGATTCACAGTTTGCCCTAGCTGAAGAGTGAAAGAAGCAAAGAAATATTCCTTTAAAGATAGTGATTTGAGGATGAATGCAGGATGAAATTTATAATACACTAGCAACTGCTGTATGAAAAATTCCATGAGTTGAAACTATCAAAAAAAGAGCTATAGTAAGACAGTGAAAAAGTACATTAAGAAGTGATTATTCTTCAGATGGACTCGTATTATCTTTGAAAGATAGCTTTCTCTATTCTGATGAAAGTATTGATTATGAAAGATTTAAGCATGAAACCTATAAACACGCTTTTCCAGGTTCAGAATTTGCTTCCTAATCATTAAAAAATTATGAAAAATATATTTTTCAATTATCTAGTTTTAGCAAATGAAAAATATTATGGATGAAAGAAATTAAAAACTTTGTTTTATATACTTCTTTTACCATTTATTTTCTCACTTGTAATTTATTTTTCTCTATGAGAAAAAAATCTTTCTGAAATTTTCACTTGATCTAGTCAAGAACTTATAAATGCATTTAGTATTATTAGCTGATTTTTACTTACAAGTATAAGTATAATTTTAGCCACTACTGACCTTGATGTAAAAGAAGAAAATATGGAAAAATTAATGGAAAATTTATGAACAGATGAATCATGAGTAAAAAAAATACTTAATGATTTAAGAAAAATGTTGTTATACGAAGTATGAATTCAATTTATTTTGATTATTATCATAACCGTCTTAATTTCTGTTTTGAAGATTTATTGTCAATTAGTTTTTCTAGTGTTATTTTTTATTGTTATTAGTTTTTCTTTGATTTTGAAATTATTAACTAATTTTATGAAATATAAAAATATAACTTCATTTGATTTAAAATAATATTTAAGGTTATATAATCATTTCGTCTATCTCAATATTTTCACTTTCTTTCGGTATGTCTGTATAATAGAAGTATATTCTTAAAAATTTCTATGAAATTAGAAGATATTGTTTCTCATCTTCTCTGAAATACTCCAAACTCAACAAAGATTCCAAGATTGGAGTTTTTTGAGTATCTCGAAAAAACCTATGGATATAATATAGAAAAACTCAATTTTTATTGGGAG
>JAMIGJ010000026.1:0-18915 GCA_035905775.1 Candidatus Altimarinota bacterium | reverse complement strand
ATTTTCCTATTCTTGAGGATGAAATTTTAGACTTCCATGAGGATTAACTCCTATTGAAGATATAATTAACGAATAAATTTTAAAACATGGCTTTAAAAATTATAGGTTGAGGTTGAATTGAAAAATGAACTCAAACTTGAGTAAGAAATACGATTCAAGATAGTGAACTTATTATTCCTGCTGATGTTCAAGCTCATATTGATGCGATTTTAGCTGACCCTGAAAATTGAGTTGATTATATAAATGGCTTAGATTCCGAAGTGAAAGAACGAGTTTTGAAAGTTTTTCAGCAAATTCAAAAAATGCTATCAAAGAATAATGAGTGAATTTTAAAAATATAATTTAAATAAACCTGCTTTCCTGAAAGGAAATGCAGGTTTTTTGTTTGCTCAAAACGGGAGAATCGATACAATAGAGCCAATATTTCTTATTTTTACCTATGGACTACTCAAAAGAATCGCACGACCGTATGCAAAAAATCCAGGCTCTCAAAGATGCTGGAGTTATCGTGTATGCCAACAACTATCACGGAAAGATGGACATCTGTGATATCGAAGCGCGAAAAAACGAAGCCAAAGACGTAGAAACTCTGATGGCTGGAGAAAATGCCGGAACCTTTCAAACGGCAGGACGTATCATGCTTTCCCGTGGAATGGGAAAACTGCTTTTTGTAAAAATCCAAGATCATACTGGAGATATTCAAGTATGTTTTATGAAAGATGCGGTGGTATTTGAGACCGGTCTCAATTGAGACCGGTCTCAGGTTGAGTCTCTCATTATAGAAGGAGAAGAGAAATCAGCCTTCAAAATTGCAGAAAAATTTTGCCAGATGGGAGACTATATCGGAGTCAAAGGGGATTTATTTTTTACCAAACATGGAGAACTCACGATTTTAGTGAAAGAATTTCAGATCCTCTCAAAAGCTGTTCGACCTCTTCCTGAAAAATTTCACGGAGTTCAGGATCAAGAAACTATCTATCGTCAGCGATATCTCGATATGATTATGAATGAGGAGAGTTTTGAACGTTTTAAACTTCGAAGCAAGTTTATAAAAGCACTTCGAGATTTTTACCATGAAAACGATTTTTTTGAAATAGAAACTCCGGTTTTAGGAAATGCCGCAAGCTGAGCTGCTGCGGCTCCATTTACCACGCATCATAATGACTTTAACGAAGATTTTTTTCTTCGAATTTCTCCTGAAACAGCTCTTAAAAAAGCTACGGTTGGACGATTTGAACGAGTGGTAGAATTTACTCGAAATTTTCGAAATGAAGGATCAGATCCAAGTCATATGCAAGAGTTCTCGGCTATCGAGCACTATGCGTGCTGGTGGAACTATGAGGACAATATGCGCTTTACGGAAGCGATGTTTGACTTTGTATTTTCTCGTATCCCAGAGCTTTCCCGAGAAGTGATGGTCAAGGATAAAAATGGAGTGGAAAAACAAGTAAGTTTTCAGACTCCTTGGGCACGTATCGACTATATCGCGGGAGTGAAGGAAAAATCAGGAATCGACGTCTCACTCTATGGTCCACAAGACGAGGAAAAACTCAGAGCAGAAATCAAAAAAACAGGATATACCTGGGAAGGAATTGACAAGCAAGTGACCGCAACGATGATCGACTATCTCTATAAAAAAGTATTGCGTCCCGGAATCGTAGGACCAGCATTTGTCTATAACTATCCAAAGACGATGCAGCCTCTTGCGCGATGAAATGATGCAAATCCTGAAATCGTCGAACAATGGCAGCTCGTTATCAACGGGTGGGAAGTGATAAAAGCCTACAGTGAGCTCGTAGATCCAAAAATCCAAAAACAAAATTTTGATGATCAGGCAGATGCGATCGCAAAATGAGATGCGGAAGCGACGTCGAGTGATGATGACTTCGTTCTTGCGATGGAGTATGGGATGCCTCCACAGTCAGGTTGGGGGATGGGTATTGAGCGTATTCTCGCGCTCCTCACCGGACAAGAAAATCTTCGAGATATGGTGCTCTTTCCTCTCATGAAATCAGATACCAATCAGGATAAAAAACGACCAACCAAAGTTGCCGTTGCGCTACTCAATACTGAGTCCAGACTCGAAAAATGGCAGGAACTCAATACAGTTGCGCATCTCTCCGCAGCGCTTGCAGCTCGTGAAGGAAAGTCTCTGCTCATGCAAGACAGTATCGAAACTGCAGACGAGCAAAAAATTACACTCAATATCCAAGATGCGATTATGATACGCAAGATTTCAGGAAAAGATGCAATCGTTGCCCTCAAAAAACAAGCGCAATCGCAAGGTCTCATGGTAACAGAATTTACCCGAGAGATGCTTCAAACGAGCGATGATGTAAAGCTCATGCAAATGACGAAACAAAAAAACTTTACTGACCTTGAGTATCTTGGGATTCTTGTATATGGAGAAAAAAAGCAGGTAGAGAGTCTCACAAAGGATTTTGACCTTTATAAATAAATTTTAGTCAGAAAATATGCAATTTCATCGTTTTCGAGAAGCAGAAAAGTGATAATTATAATACTCGTGATATTTTCCTCTTTTTTCAATTTCAGAAAAAGAGTATTTTAATTATGTAACTTTTTTATTATGAATTTTGATATTATCCTTGCGTGTGTAGGTATATTTTTTGGGGAACTGTATGGAAACTTTGTTGGTGGAGGAAGTCTCGTGACACAGATATTTCTCCAAAATATTATTGGTTTTGAGATAAAACATGCGATAGCCATAGATAATGCTGCGGTTTTAGGAAGCGAAATCGGGCTTCTCTTGATGCTTCTGCGAAAAGAAAAAATAGAGAAATGGATGTGGTATATGATGGCAGTTGCAGGATTTTGAGCTCTCTTTGGAGCAAATCTGCTTCATATTATGCCAACAGAATATGTAAAAGTTATATTTACCCTTGCAGTTGTATGACTTGTTGTGAAAAATCTCTTTTTTCCTTCTTTGGGGATGTGAGAAAGATGATTTCATGCTGATAGAAAAACTCTTTTGCTTCTTGCTCTCGCTACTTTTTTTATTGCAACGTATAACGCTTTTCTCTCTATCTGAGATTTTATCATCGGGCTTCTTATACTGACGAGCCTTTTTCATTTTTCCTATCACCGAGCTCTCTTTGTTTTGAGTTTTTGTTTTGTGTTTGCCAGAACCGTAGGAACGCTGGAATATTTTAGACTGGATCTCATAGATATCCAGTTTTATATCCCGATGTTTTGTACGGCTTTGTGTTCCGGGATTATAGCCTGATACTTTGTTCATAAGATACACAGTGATACTCTCACGCGTATCTTGAAATATCTGAGTGTGCTCCTTGCAGGATATCTCTTGATACAAATTTTTGTGTAAAAATCTCTTCTTGTATTTTTTCTAAAATTCTCTAGCATACATTTGTTTTTATATTTTTAATTTTTCTGTATGAAAAATCTTGCAAAAGACTTTCGAGATTTCTTGGTAAAAGGAAATGCAATTGACCTTGCGGTAGGGTTTATGTTTGGTGCTGCATTTTCTACCGTGGTAAAATCATTTGTGGATAATGTAGTTATGCCTCCTGTGGGACTTCTTCTTGGAAAAGTAGATTTTTCAAATCTCTACTTTGTGCTCGATGGGAAAAGCTATGCAACTCTTGCTGAGCTTGAGGCTGCAGGGGCTCCAGCAATCAAATATGGTTCATTTGCTACTGACTTTGTGAGTTTTCTTATTCTTGGATTTATCATTTTTATGATGATTCGAACACTTGCAAAACTCAAGAGAAAAGCAGATGAAGCTCCAGCTGAACCAGCTCCAACTCCAGCAGATATTGTACTTCTTACTGAGATACGAGACGCGCTTGTAAAAAAATAGTACGAAGCATCAAAAAACCTCCAGCACATGTGCTGGAGGTTTTTTAGTAAATTTTACCAGTCAAAATCTTCTCACACATTCCTTGCGTCTGCCTCTTTTTCTGCTTCTTCTTGAGTTCTTTTTGCTCTTGCTGCATCTGCTTCTGCAGAAAGTCTTGCTTCTTCTTCTGGAGAAAGGCAATTCATTTCATCAAGTTCGGTTTCGGCTAGGGCAACGCAATCGTCTTTATTAAATTCACCTCCTTCTACTGACATACTTTTATAGTTATTTTATAAATTATAACTCTATTTTCTCATATCTTTTGAGAAAAATCAAAATATGTGATATTTTTTGCTATTGTACACAAAATTTATGCACTTTTTTGTTGATTTCACATTTGATTTTGGTATGATGTAGAAAACTCATTTCTTTTTGCTTGCTTTACAGGAAATCTATAACTTTATGTGGACCGAAAAACTTAAAAAAATCATCTCTGGATCCCTCATATTTTTTTTGTTGTTTTCTCTGACTTTTCAGATTCCGATATTACAATATTTTTCTGCAGAGACGTATGCAGATGAAAAAGATTTTTATAATCTGGTTTCGATTATCGTAGATGAGGATAGCTATGACGCAGTCAAGGGAAAACTCACTCGTTATAGTCGTGATATTCAAGCAAAGCTCGAAAACACACAAGTGGTGATTCTCCCAACCCCGAGCACGGCAAGTGTCCTAGATATCGCTTCGCTCAATGAATCTCTCTATCTTGAAGGATATAAATCTGTGAAAGAAGGGGTAGATTTTGAGTCTCGACTTATTGGGACGGTACTGGTTGGAAAAATCCCTGTACCAGTTGTGTTTGATGAAGAAAATTCGGGAAGAAGTATTCTTCCTTACGTTGATTTTATTGAGAAGACCTATATTTTTAATCATACTTCTGGACGATACGAAAAATCAGCCTCAGCAGGCACAGGCCTCGAACCTGAAATCTGGCATGGAGTCATCTCCCCAAATACTTGAGATTTTGATGATGATATTCAGGCATTAGAGGATTATTTTGATAAAAACAATGATTTTTACAATGGTGAGTGAGTATTTGATCAGGAAAAATGAGTGTTAGATGGAGATGAAACTCTTGCTCCCTTATGATATGAGCCACAAGTATTTTATTACGATCAATTTCGTGAAAACTCAGCTTTACAATACCAAAAATACATCGGATATGAGATGTATATGCAAAATATTGAGGATATTACCTATAAGAGATATGGAAAAGATCTCGCTGAGAAAGTAAAAAATCAAGTCCTAGGAATCCAAAATCTTGAGATACAAGATCTCCTGCGAAATATCGACCCTGAGTTTGATATATCATCGCTTGCATCATGACCAGATGTGAATGCGTCTTCAGATATTCTGACTCGATATATCACGGATAATGCAACCAACAAATTTTTAGAAATATTTAATAGTTCTACTCTCGGAGATATGCGAAAGTATGTCTATAATGCGGGACGATACAATAAAAGTGGATCAAAGGTCAATGTGGATATGCCTCCTTTTCTCATCTCGGTACTAGATCAGGTGAGCGCAGAAGTGATAAAAAATGTAAATAATTCTTTGGAGCGAGAAATTACTGATGTGGTGGCAAATGGACTTTCTCGGAAGATTGCAATCCCTGTATCGTATCAAACTTGAGTTGGAAATTATCTTGATCCTCTGAATGTCGCGTCATGTAATCTTAATTTTCAGACTGCTTTTTACTATGGAAAAACAGCATCTACTATTACTTCAGCAAACCAATGTAGCATCTATCGAGGACATACTGCCTCTGGTGGAACTCTCGTTGAGGCAAATCGAGGATTTAATATAGCACTTGCGCAAAATGATGTGGAATTATGTGGATATGATATGAGAACTAACAGCGGATGAGTATATACTGGTTTAGAAGGGTATTGGGGATGAAATTCTCCAGCAGGCCTTTCAGGTACTGGAGGAAATTATTCGAGTTTTAGACTCCTTGAATCAAATCCAAAAAAAGCAGTACGTCCAATTTTTGATATTCTTGGATCAAAAGAAATTCAAAATCAAACAAAAATCCCATCACCTCTCGATTGTTTTGATGATGGGGTTTATCTTCGTACCCACCAGAGAAGTATTGTGTCTACTTGAGGTGGATGAGAATGAAATGAGCGATGCGAAGTAGATATAAATATCCCATTAAATGGGGCAGCTCATACAAGCGCAGTTGATTGGACGTGTGCTACTCCAAATAATGATATAATTCAAACAGAAGATTTCTCTACTATTTATGATGACTTTCCAGATGGTTCTCAGTCTATTCTTTGAATTTTAAATGCTCAAACCTGACAAATATCAGCAAATTGTAGAGATGAGTCTCTCTATCTTGATGCAGAGAGAGTTAAATATTTTCGTCAAACGTGTTCAGGTGATAATTGTGAATGTGTTATTGTCCCTGAAGTAACAAAATATAAATCTATTCCTTCTTATATCCTCCATACCTCTCCTACGGACGAAGAGTTTGGGGCTCAGGTGCGATCTCTCTATACTCCCTCTCTCCCGATTGATAAAAATAGATATATTGATTTCATAGGAGCAAAAGGAGGTCCAGCTCCAAACTATGGATATCAAAAAATAGATTTTCCACAGCTCTTTCGAGTCACTCCAGATGTTTGAGCAGAACTCACTCTTGAGCATATCGATGCAAAAGTAAAAGAGCATCTTGATCGAGTTTCTGCACAGATGAATCAAGTGATACGTGATGCAAACCCAAGTTCTCTTACTACACAGGCAGAACGAGATTTATATAATCTTCTGAAAACGGGAAATTATCCTGATGCAGATATTGATCTGTATGAAATCCTAAAAGACAAACCTTTGGAGGTATTTACTTCAGAGAATCAGTCAAAAGAGATATCCTACTATGATACGCTTGTTTTTGCAGTATACTGGAATAATCTCACGACGGTTTCCTCAAAATATAAATTTATTTTTGAAAATTATCTCGGAAACCAATTTGAGTCCAATAATGATTTTGGTTTTATCCTTCCAGATGCAAAGAAATCCTATGAAATAGCGTATCTTGCAGCTCCAGGAGATGCGGAAAATATGTATATCAAGCTTGATCCAGAGCAAAAAGCAAATCATCCCTATGCATCGATCTTGTCAGCTAATCTGGCTTTACAATCAAGTCTTCTCTCTGCGACGATTCCAGAGGAAACCTTTGAGGACACTTTTAAATGTGGTCCACCTGATGGGGTAAATATTTTTCAATGGATTCCTGCGATTATCTGTTGGCTTAGGGATATGCTTCCTCCAAAAATAAAAATCAGTCAGGGAAGTTGTGGGTATGATACTCTTTTTATGGATGAAGAAGAGCGCGAAGAGCTTTTTGCCTGTGAAGGAGATGTGAATAAAAATGGAATCAATGACTGTATCGAATCACAACTTGCAGGAGGATCGCTCGGGCTTGAAAGCAATGCAGGAAGATATTATTATAACACTCCTGGATATCTCACGACTCAGATTCTGGATGCAAATGGAGATGTAGTGACCTTTGATAGCCAAAGTTCGGTAGAAAATATACTCACGAAAGTTGAAGTTCCAAGTAACCCTGATGTGCCATTTACCGCAGGAAATACGAGAGTCATATATGATAGAAATTCTGCGAGTCTTTCGACCTCAGGAGCTCTCGCAGAAGCGCAGAAGTATATTGGGTTTACCAATTCAAAACAAAGAGCTGTACAAGGAGAGACAAGAGTCTATTTTTATGGAAAATGATCAGATGCAAATATCTCTTTTCAAGCTCGACTTCAGGCATTTGATACGCAAAATATTGCAGTGATAGACTTGCAAAGCCCGGTGAAAAAGGTGGAAATTCGAGGAGATCAACTCTTTTTGAATAGTTTTGTTGTAGAAAGTGATGGGGTATATAGTATTGACGATACTTTGAGAGTACATGAAGGAGAAAACATGTATTTGTTTGATGGAACCAATACCTCTGCAGAAGTTGCTGCTTTACTCCTCTCTGAGGCTTCTCAAGCTCCTGAAAAAGCTCTGTTACAGCTTCAAAATTTTTCTAAAACATGAAACGCACTTCCACTCTCATTTCCACTGAGGCTTGAACTGTTGCGTGATGGTGAAAAAGTATTTGAGCAAAACAGTATTACCCAGGCACAAATCGAAGCTCCATATGCATTTTTTAACGCTCGTGAATCTGGAAGATACGAAGTTCGCATCACTGATGCAAGTGGATTTATGGCTACTAAAATCCTTGAAGTACTGCCAGAAGTAGCAGTAGATATGGACGTGGTTCTTTCGACGAGCCTGATGGAAACAGGATGAAATCTCTCGACTCACATCGTGACACTCAAGGATCGTTTTGGAAATCCAGCGAGTGGAGAACTCTATACTCTGGATATGGATATCGACGGTGATGGAATCGTATTTGATACGAATGCAGATGATACGGTACAATACCAAATTGCAGAAGGATATAAGGCATTTCGGCTCAAGAGTACGAAAGATGAAGACGAAAATACTCTCAATTTTGTCTTAAAAAATGTTTCTGGAACTGAAATTATACGAAAAACCAAGTCTCTTCGAACGATAGAAGATATTCGCTTACGCGTGATACAGGCTCAGGCTGCAACTCCAAAAGTTGGGGGAGAGAGATATGGATTCAAACTTGAATTTCAGGATGCAGAGGGAAATATACTCACGGATCTTCAATCTCGAGTCTATCTCACCGTTCCAAAGCATTATGGAAGTGTTGAAAAAGCCTATGTTCCAGTAAAAAATGGAATAGCAGAAGTATTTTTTCGAACTTCAACTCTTGCAGGAGAAGATGTACCATTTGAAATCCAACTTGAGTGAGGAAATAAAATCTATAAGGCAGTGACGGATATACATCCGGATATTGCGATTAAAATAGATTTACAGCTCTCGAGTGCTCGTATGGAAGCAGCTCCTGATGCTCAGTCAGTGCTTCAAGCGATACTCAAAGATCGCTATGATAACGAAGTCTTTACAGATAACACGACGGCACTCACATCTGAAGTGCACGAACGAAGCAGAGCTATCATATCATTTGATGCTCCACAAAAAACAGTGAGTCGTGGAAAAACGCAATTTCGAATTTCAGGAACTGATATCCCTGGAATAGCCTATTTTAAGGTTTCTTCAAATCCAAGTCTTTCGCAAAATACTTTTACCCTTGTAGGACAAATTCCTTTTGAAAGTACTGATTTGACGATTCCTAGCTTTAAAAGAGCAAATGGAAGTCTTTCAGAAGTCGGAAATCGCTTCTTTAAAAAATATTCTGATACGAAGATTATTTCAAAATTTTCAACTCAAAGTCGTTTAGAATCCAGTGAAGCATATCGTGAACTCACTCCTGTACTTCAAGAGCAACTGCTTGCATTTTGGAAAGAAAAAAATGCTTTAGAACTTCGAGGAGTATGAGAAAACGCTGGAAGTATTGAAACATTTTTCTTCTGGGACAAAGAAGATATACAGGACTCTGCTTATAACGGGATGTACTCAGTACTTCTTGGTGCTCCGTATGGAGATATTTCTCAAGAAAACTATCTTGCGGGAGCTCTTCTGTTTGACCGAAATAATAGTTCTCTTGCAGTGAGTTCGCTTCTGAGCACTCCTTACGTCTTTAAAGATATGTTTTCTTTGGAGCAAAATGGAAAACTCGAAGCACTCAAAAATGCAGATCCAACTCAAGATATCGATTTTCATGTTGATTTTGATGCACAAGGTCGTCTTGCGATAGATATCCATAATGCTGCATTATGAAGATACTTAGGACGGGTATATTATAATATAGATGAAGCAAGCGATATATCTCTCGAACTCACAGAGGAATTGGGGTATAGTGTGACACAGAGAGGAGAAGACGTATTTGTGAAAAACCCTGCAGGTATAGAAGTATTTCGAGCCTATGAATCAGGAATATTTGAGCGCAGAGCATGAAGTTATGTACTTCTTGATCAAGAGTATGAAGGAATTTGAGTCCAACTTCTTCTGAAAAATGGAGAAGATACCTATGCAAAAATGCGAATTTCTGGAAATTTTCGACTGGATGTCACACGTGATACAGCACTCTTAGCTCCAAAATTTCAAAGTCTTGAAAATACCTTGATCGTACATCTTGCTTCTGATCAGTATTCATCTCGAAGAGTCGAAAGTGATGCTTCAACCAGTGCTGTAAAATTCTACTATCAAGATCCATTTGCTGCAAAATATGAACTCAATCAGTTTCATAATACTGATACACTTGGGCTTGAATCTACGATAGAGGAAGCAGGGATAGGATGGGAAGCATCCAACACCATGCTTTTAAGTTTTGCTTCGGGGGAAAGTATGGGAGAAGCAACGCAAGAATTTCAAAGCTTTTCTCTGATTAACCTTGGAGATCCAGTTGCATCTCTCAAAAAAGTAGATTTTAAATTTTCAGGAAGTACTCAAAAAAAATCTTTTGATCCAAGTGTGGGAAAGCTCCTTGAAAAAGACAGTGATGTGATAGGCTTTCAAACTTTTGACTATAATAATGATGATGCTCCAGATATCATCACGGTAGAAAAAACAGGATATTTGAAACTCTTTGAAAATGCTCCCGTAGCAGGATGATTTATAGAACAACGAGACCTTGCCTTTGCAGCTGATGGAGGAGCGAGTCGTCTGGTGAAAACCTGAAATTTTACCAAAGATGGCTATGATGATATCTTCTTTGTGACCGAGGATGGAAAGCCTGTACTCTTTAATAATGAAGAAAAGGACTTTGTACGAAAGGATTTAAGTTCACAAATAAGCCTGAGTGGAGCGATTCTCCAAGCAGAAGTCTATGATATGGATACAGATGGGTATGACGATATCGTGACACTCGATGATTCTGGAGAGATACATATATTTTATGCTTCAGGAACTGCAAAAAATCTAATATTTACGAAAAAATATATAGGAGATGGATATGCTATTTCCCTTTCAGATGCGATTATTAACCAAGGGGGGGCAATATATTTTGACGGACTGACACAAATTGACCCTGATTCTGCTCAAGCGATGCTTCGTCAGTCTGAAGAATATTCGCGTCTCGTAGAACAAGAGGTTGAGCGTACTGGAACACAACCAGATATCCCTGCACCACAATTTATCGATGAGAGTTTGGTTGGAAGCTTCTTATATGTTTCACTTCCGTACATTCCAACAGATTATGATACTGTAGATCCACAAGAAGAGCTTTTAGAAAGCTTTGATACACAAATTCAAGAGGTCACCAATCCTTATACCTGAACACAAATAGAAGAACTTTTATCAAATATCGATGAGCTTTCTCAGGAAGAACGAGACCAAGTTTTGAGTCAATACCAAGATACGCTTGATGCGAGTACGATGTCAGGAACGACGGATACCCTCTCTGACTTTATCGAAGAATATGATCAATATATCCAGTATAGTGGATATCAAAACACCTATAAAGCAGATACCTATTTTCTGCGCAGTCAGTATGCGGATCTCGAAGGGATAGAAGTTTCGAAGAGCTTTATTGATGTAAATTCTTGAAGCTTGCAGACAGGAGATAGAGTATTTTTTGATATTACTCTCAAAAATACAGGAAGCCAAAGAAAAAATAATGTGGCATATGTTGATAGTATCCCAAAATACTTCAAATTTTTGTCGGAAGATGTGATTTTGCAATCGGAGGATGATGAAGCAGTTCCAAGAAAAACACCAATCGGAGAGTATGATATCGTGCTGGATGGATTTTTCTTAAATCCAGGAGAAGAGGTAAAAGTACGATATGAACTCCAAACTCTCCCTCTTTCATATGGACATTTACAAGTAGGACTTTTTGAAACTTGAGAGGTAGGAGATGATGTCTATGGAGATATTATTATAAAACCAGATGATAAAAATTGTGGACGAGAAGTAGATATCTATCGTTCCGTTGCAATACGATCCTATCTGAAAGGAAAAACCACTCCAAGTTGTGATGCAGATGCAGTGGATGTTTCAACCACCTTTCCACAATTGGAGGATACTGATGATAACGGAGTCCCAGATTATTTGCAAAATCTCATTGAAGCAAATGAATCAGTGGGAGATATCAGCTCTCCTCTTTGACCAAATGCGACACAAGCACAGATAGATGCATACAATCAATCTCTTGAAGACAATGAAAATCTACAAGCTGTGCAAGAGTACTGAGAACAAGCCTTGGAAGACTTATGAGTCGATAGTGATAATGATGGTATTCCGGATAGTGATGATACGATGGATAATACGGATAGTGCCATAGACTTTATGGGGGCACTCGATCAGATCAATGAAGCAATAGATGAAATTTCAGAAGATATAGATGAACTCATACAATGACTCAGCTGTTGATTTGGTGGAGGAAGTTGTTTTGCAAATCCTCTGAATTGGGCTCCACTTGCACCAGGTTCCGTGCCAACACTTATGGGAATGCCACTGTGAGCACTCACTCCGACTACGGGAACTCCTATATTTTCTGCGCTTACCGGACGAACGGTATCATGTGGAACAAGCCCATGTTGTATCCCAACGACTTACCCAGCGAGTTCGAGTGCCTTTGTTCCAGGACCAGCGTGTTGAGCTCCATCAGCTTGAGGAACTCGAGGAACTTGGGCTCCAACAAACTTCGTCAGAGTCTTTGCTACTCCTACACTCACGGGAGGAGCTGGGATAGCGGTATGTTTTGGAGGACCAGCGATTACTGCAGGATACTCAAATCCGATGGGAGCGCATCCGGTTGTTCCAGGAGGAAACTGTATCGTTGCTGCGATGCCACTTTTTGGCTGTGAAGGAGGGGAAGGAGATCCAGGAGTTTTAGGATATCCTGATGTATGAGATGGATTTGACGTGATCCATGGAAACTGTGATGGAGAAGTATATCCTCTTTCAAGTCCTGCAAATCTCCAAGATGCCTTTGTACAGGATTACTTGAGATATCTGCGCACCGGAGTGATGCCAACAACTCTCTATGAAAGCTATATCGAAGAAATGAATCGAGTGAGTGAAACCGGTGCTGGATATTTTGCTCTTCCAACTCAACCACTTATAAACATAGGAAATTCCAACTCAACTGCGATGATGTCAACGAGCATTGATCTTGATCTTTCAGCTCTCTCTGCTGGTGGAGATGGGGAAGTGGTGAAAATTAATAATAAAGCTGTAAAGCCATTTCCAAATTTTCTGATGTGATGGGTAGAAAGGCAACTCGATGAGATTACTTCGAAACTTACCAATCTTCCAAAACTCTTTATTGTGCTTCCAGACTTTGGGGGAATCTTTGATTTTTCTTGGAAAGATTTCGGAAGTGATATGAAGAAGAGTTTTGAGGAGGGGAAAAATCAAGCAACAAACGAACGTAATGAAAAACAAGCACAGATTGATGCACTCAAAGCTCGTAAAGCCTCTCTCAACTGTAGTGGAAGCGATAGGATTGAGTGTCAGGCAATAGATTTACAAATATGAGTTCGTTCTTGAGGAACAGGAAAGGGGAAAGAAACCCTTTCAGGAATTAAGGAAGCGTATGAATTTCTCGGAAATATCCCACTCGTGAATATAGAAACAGAGACGATTAATGTCAATGTTCCATGGATCGATGCAACAACCTTGAATCGTTTTTCTGCAGATTGGAAATACTCTTTGGAAGAGTGGAAGCAAGAAGTTGAATCTGCAAAAAATAGTTGGAGTATAGGAAAAGCATGTAATGAAGCAACTTCTGCAGAGCAAGAACGCTGTGTACAACAAAATGCCATCAATGAACAACTCTATCTTGATGCGAAAGAGCTTGTGAATTCTTTAGAAAGAAATATAGAAATCCTTGAAGAATATAAAAAATTTCCGGAACAACTCGCAAAACTCATCAATATCAAAGAAGTATGGCTTGAGCAGATTATTTGTAATATTGAAGCGATTGCATCTCTCCTGTGAGAATGGATTGGAACCAATGGAAAGAGATTTAAGGCTTGGGTTGAGCTCTTTATACTCGTGAAAGCAATTCTCAAATCATGGCAACTCTTACTGGATGTGTTTAATGGGTATGAAGAAGAATGTCATGAATGTAAAAATGAGAGGCAAGATCTTCAAGGATTTATTTTTAGACTCATCAGTGCGGTGATTCCGTCTCCTCCAATTATCCAATTCCCAAAATGGCCGGATATCATCCTTGATTTGCATAATATTCGTGCAGGGATGACGATTTATATGCCAGATTTTCAGATGAATCTGCGTCCAATTGTCCTTCCAACTCTCCCAAAACTTTCTCTGCCTCGTGTTCCTACGGCTGGAGTGAGTCTTCCGTCTCTCCCAACACTTCCTCGATTTACGATTCCTGAACTTCCAGAGCTCCCGTCTCTTCCTACCGTGGAGCTTCCAGATCTTCCTCCTCCACCAAAAATTCCTGCGCTTTTTGGTTCTGTGGAAGCAATTCTCAATATTGCAAAACTCGTCACAAAAGTGATGTGTATCCTCAAAGGTTCTCCATTTGTCCCTGAGTGGAGAGCAGGAGATCAGATAGCATTTCTCACAGAAAGAAACGGATATTTGCCACTTGATTTTATTGATATTCAACCACCAGCATTTTCATATTCTGCAATTTCAGCGATAAAGATTTCAGCCTATGTGAATCTTGAATTTGAAATGGATTTTATCGTCGAAGCAGTTCGAGCGATTACGGCACCGCTTGATACGATGACGAATAATATCGTGAATATGTTCGAAATGGAGATAAGTGATATTAATATGGTAGAGAGTGTTCCAAGTAATATCAATCTCGATATTGATTCAGATGGAACGCTAACTCCAGAAATTTCTCTCAAATCCCTTCCTGAAAATCCGGACGGAGTATATATGATTGCAGGAATACTTGCGGGAGAATTTCAAAGATTTCTTGGATATATGCAGCGAGAATCTCAGAATATGCTCACGAATCGAGAATTTTTGGAACATACAATGCGTCAACTCGCTTCAAAAAATATAACAGAAGATCCAAGAACGCAAGAGCTCCAAAATCTTTGGGCTGAAGTACGTGATTTAAGCTATAGTAAAGAAGATGCGTTTATTGAAGAACTTCAAGAAAATGCGAGTGCAAAATTTGAAACGCTCACAGAAATCTTAGAAACAGAGCTCGAGTATAGCAGGCAGCAAAGAAAAAATCTTGAAATCCAAAAAAATCCAAGTGCTTTTATCCAAGCAACAAGCCAAACATCAGATACAGAGCGTTTTGAAGTCTATAAAGAAAAACTTGAGCCATATAATACTCGTATGCTCGATGCAAGTCTTGCTCTGGTGAATGGTCCAAGTGAAGAAACTCTCGCGTTTGAAGCGGATATTCAAAATCAAGGAGAAAAACTCATGCAGGGAGTTCGAGGGTCGCTTGCTCGCTCCCAACAAAATACCTCTCTTTTGAGTGCAGTCACTACAACTAACACTTCGTCTCCAGCACCAACCGCATCGAGTTGTAATCTTTCAGGAGCATATGAATATCGCTATGAAGGAATCTATGTACGAGAATTTGGGAAAAATTATCGACTGTTTGAGTACACTGATATGCTCAGAGGAGATGAAAAACCTGATATCGTCGATATCGATGGAGATGGGGATGATGATATCCTCTATCTTGTAGGTTGAAAACTTTACCTCAAAGAAAACACAAAAGAAGGTAAAGAGACGGTTCATCTGCCTGCTCCACTCACTCTCTCATCGGAAGAGAATCCATTTTATAATGAAAATACTCCCTATATCGAAGCACTCAATTATGTACAAGAATCTACAGTGAGTGATGGAGTTCTCAATGTTGAGTTCTTAAAGCCAACACTTCCTGGACTCAAGATGTTTCGTATGCAATATCATACTATAGTGGATCGCTATATGAATGATCGAGATGATTTTGTGCCACAAAGCGTACAAACCCATGTCGTCGATGCTCTCACTGAACCACGCATTTCTCTGCGAGGAAGTGAAGGACTTGATTATGTCACGAGACGTCATCCAGCAACATTGACCTATGCGTGACTCATACCAAATCTGAGACTTACGACCGAAAAACTTCAAAATATACGCGAACAAATAGCAGAAAATACTCAAGTCACGATGACAGCAGGAAGCGCACTCTATGCTGGACAGGATGCATTTTCTGTTCGTTATATCCTTGCAAGTGGAGGCGAATCTCAAGAAGTGAGCATCCCAGGTTCTCATACGCTTGTATTTACCAAACCAGCTACTATTACAGCACTTACAGGAGATGCCTACGTATCACTCGGAATAAACGAAGATATCGAAGGATCTGCACTTCAGGACTATGTTTGAAAACCACTGCTTCCTGGAACAAAAATCCAATTTATTGGAGAAAAAATAGGGCTTTCAGAACGTTCTCACATCGATATCCGTTATGCAGATGGAGCAGAGATCAAACTCGATATGCGGGAGACCGAGAGTTATACGCTCTATGATTTAGGAAATACGAATGGAGAAAAACATCGCATTCGTCTTGAGGTTCCCAACGATTTTTATTATGCACAGCTTCAAGCGCTTCAAGGAAATATCCAAGGGACTTGGTCACAGCAAATCTTACTTGCACCACAAATCTATGCTGATAGAACTCCTCCTCAACTCGGTTTGAATCAAAAAATCCGTATTCCCGTATACCAAGAGCAAGTAGTGGATTTGACACCCTATATCTATGAAGATGGATGATTCTCTGGAATTGCAAATGTTCGAGTTGATTTTGATCTCCAAACAGATAGTGACGGAGATTGAGATATGAAAAATGATGCCGATACTGATAAAATACAAATTACGAAAACTCCATCTCGTATCAGTATCAAGTTTGGTAAATATGACACTCTTTTCGAAAAAAATATACGTATTATCCTCATTGATGATAATGGAAATATCGGAGGCAGAGAAATCTGATTTGAAGTCTATGCTCCAGATCCGCAAATCGATGATATACAAGGAAATATCATTACAGGGCAAATCGATGAAACGCTCCTAGACGAGCCAGTACGTCTCTATCGCTATCGAGGAGGAGTGATAGAAAAACTTCAAAGATCGGACGGAACTGATCTTATTGAGACCGATGCACAGGGAAACTATAGTTTTGAAACTCCCGTGTCTGCCAGTGGGCTCACTCTCGCATATTCAGGGACAACCGTTGCTCGAATAGACGAATACACGGGGAAAATTGATATTCTTTCTCCACTGATTACGACTCGAATTATTCCATCAAATAATCCAGATAATGAATCTATCTATCCAGAAATACAGATTCTCCAGTCTGGAGTTCCAATATTTCGACAATTTGTAAAAATTCCAGAAGGTGAAGTGTTAGAGCTCAGTACCCTTTCAGAAATGTCAGATACTAATCTCTATATGCGTCTTCTCGATCAAGAACGATATCAATCGTATAGAGTTCCCCTATGAGTTCCTCTCAATCCTGGAAGTATGTCAGTGTACCTCGCAAGTGATAGTGATAAAACTCCAGTCATGACGGTATTTCAAGATGGACGAGTTCATATCGATGAAACTCGGTATCGTCTTGAGTATCGAACCGTAGGTGAGGATATGTCCCTCGTACTCGTGCAAAAATGAACAAATCGTGAAATAGCCCAAATGATCTATCATATGCAGGCAAGTTATATCTTGAGATAATTTAAAAAAAAGTATAGAAGAATATCTTGAATTTGAGCGATTAAAGTGCTACTCTTGAAGTAGCATTTTATTTTTTAATATTCATATATGAGAAAAATAGTTATTACATTGATGATTTTGTTTTTAAGCTTCTGAAGCGGTGTGGTATCAGCAATGACAACACAGGAGAAGGTATGAGCAATTATTGCAGATACTACAGGAGTTCCAACCACACCAGAACCGAAAGGATTTGTAGGGAGCCTTATTGCGGATATATTTTGGGCATCATGAAAGATAAAAACGATATTTATCTCAGCCTTTCAAGATATAGATACGTGAGCAAATAATAATACAATCCCAAGATGGATCAAACTTTGATCTGGAGAAGGAAAGTTTGCTCAAGGAACGATACGAGACAGTGGAACAGGAGTATCCATAGGAGGAGCTATAGATCCAAATTATACATTCAGTGTCTATGGAACTACGAATCTTCGATGAGATACAAGAGTGGCATGAAATATAAATTTCACAGGAGAGCTCTACAGAAATGGAGTCCTATTTACTCCGACTCTTCCATCAGATATTGTGAGAACGACAGGAGATCAAACGGTTGGAGGCATAAAAACATTTACAGCTGCTATGAGTTTGAGTGGAACGACCCCAGTGTTAAACTTTTTAGATACTAATACGAATGCTCAAGGCTATATTACCGCAAATAGTGCCTCAGGATCAATTGCTCTAGTAGCAGATAGACACAATACAACTCTATGAAGTAGGATAAGTTTTGCAGTAGATAATACGACTCCAGAAATGGTGATACTTTGAAGTGGAAATATTTGAATAGGAATAGAAGATCCAACCCAAAAACTCGATGTGGGTGGAACAATTACATCAAGGGGAACAAATGGCCTTCGAATGAGACAGTCAACATATAGTGTGATACATAGAAATGATAATGCTAACTATTGGATACTGCTTACTGATTCAGGAAGTACCGATGGGTCGTACAATACATTGAGACCAATGAAAATAAATCTTGCAACGGGAGATGTGAATCTTGATGGGAGTACATTTGCACTGGATGCAAGCAATGATTATATTGGTATTTGAGTCAGTGATCCAAAACAAAAGTTGGATGTATATGGAAGTATTAGAGCAGGAACAGGAAGTTTTATTGGAAATGGATCGACACTGACAAATCTCAATGCGAGTAATCTGACGAGTGGAACGATAAGTAGCTCACGACTTCCAAATGATGTGGTAAAGACGAGCGGAAATCAGACGATTGGAGGAACAAAAACATTTTCATCAGCGATAACTGGTTCAATTACTGGAAATGCAGGTACATCGACGAAACTCGCAACTGCAAGGAAGATAAATGGAGTAGATTTTGATGGGACAAAAGATATTAC
>JAMIGJ010000025.1:0-5142 GCA_035905775.1 Candidatus Altimarinota bacterium | reverse complement strand
TGTTCTAAAGCTATAATTCTATCTTGAATTTCTGAATTATATGGTTGCAATTGCAAGACTTGTTCATAGGATTTTATAGCTTCAATACTTTTCCCGAGTTTTTCGAGACAATATCCCTTTAAGCCAAGTTTTTCAGGATTGCGAGGTTTTTCTTTCAGATACATATTTGCGTACTTGAGAGACTTTTTGTATTCTTTAAGTTCAAGCGCAAGATGAGCTAATATATCTATGACTTCTGTATTGGACTTATTACATTCAAATGCTTTTTCATATACTTCAAGAGCTTCTCTATTTTCTCATAAAAGTGAATGAATATTTCCTAAACGTTGAAGCATAAACTCATCACTCGGAAATAATTCGAGCATATCTTGGTAGATATAGGCCGCATTTTGGTATTTTTTTTCTCTCTCATACACATCAGCAAGCAAGAGATTAAGATCTTTATCTTGCTTTTTCAACGCAAGTCATTCTATAATCAGACTACGTGCTGTTTCATAATATCAACGTGCGATATTAGTATGTGCTCGTTTTACTATCTCTCGTATTTGTTCACTTACTTCCGGAGTTACATAGTTTTTTACTTCTTGCTTTTTATCTTCTTCCTGAGCTTTCGCAATCTCTGTTGCGATTTCAATTTCTTGCTTTTTTTGCTCTCTTACTTGAAGTCTTTCAAGTCGAGCTTGTCTTTTTTCCTGAATATTTGCATACCAAAACTTGATATGATCTGTGATGTAATACAAAACATAAGCAAAGGAAAGCAAAAAACACACTACCTCAAGCCGTAAAAGCATGACTCTTTTCTAAAAAATTAAATTTATGGATTGATTGTATAGAAAAAAATAAAAAATAAAAACAATTTTTACGTAAGTGTATATTTTCCAGACATATTCTTCTTTACGAGTCATTTGAGTTCAAGCAAAGCAAGTTTTCCAATAACATCTGCTGGAAGATTTCAGAGTTTTTCAACGAGCATATCTATCGTATACTCTTCTTGAGTAAGAAGCAGATATATCTGAGATTCAAGACCATCAAGCAAAGGCAATTGTGGTTTATGAGCGGATGATTTTACCAGGAGATTATACTCTTCGAGGATATCCATAGGTTCCGTCACGCACTTTGCACTTCCCTGCTTGATAAGCATATTGGTGCCACTCGAACCTGGCAGAGTGATATCACCAGGAAGCGCAAAAAGATCGCGTCCCAGATCGAGACAGAGTCCTGCCGTGATGAGACTACCAGATTTTTCTTTTGCCTCGACTACCAAAACTCCTTTTGAAAGTCCAACCACTATCTCGTTTCGTATCGGGAAATTATAGGGCATCGGTTCTTCTCAGAGAGGAAATATCGAGACTATAGCTCCTGCATCTTTTTCTATAATTTCTTCAAATACAGCCATATTTTTCATCGGATAGGTTTGTTCTATCCCTGTTCCCGTCACGATAATCGTTTTTCCTCACGACTGCATCGCAACTTTATGAGCCTCAGTATCGCATCCCAAAGCTCATCATGAAACAATAGTAAATACTTTCGTCAGATCAGGAATCAGTTTTGCAATACATTTTTTCCCATAACTTGAGATACTACGAGATCCCACTACTCCAAAGGCATCTCACTGTGGGAGATTTCCTCGTACATACAGCATATATGGACAATGCGGAATCTGTTTCAAAGATTCAGGAAAATCACTATCCTGCACTGTGATAATCTGTACTTTCAAACTCTCTAGTATTTTTTGCAGTTTTGTGATATTTATTTTTTTATATTTTTCCAGTATCTTTTCCCTCTTTTCAGCAGATGAAATATATTTCCCGAGAAGTTCTTCACTCATATTCTCGAAAAGATATTTTGGATCGATATCACTGTTTTCTAATATCTCAAAAAAGTCTGAGTGGTTCAATCACAAGGTATGTAAATACGCAAGATAGTATGTTTCGTTCATAAAGTATTTTCTTAAATATATACACATAGTATATACATAATTTATTTTTGAAAAGAAAAAATAGTTGACATATAGTATATATTTCATATAATAAATTTATTATATTTTAAACCTTATTATATGAATCTATCTCCAGCTCCTCGAGAATCAAAATGATTTTGAGAACTTACTGTAAAAGAACAGAGAGAATCTTTGCAGCAAGCTAATCCTGATGCTCTCGCTTGAGTTTTTGATTTACTCAATAATCATTATTGAGATTATGAATTAGCTACTATTGTAAATGTTCTTACTTGTTATCCAAATCAACTCCAAGATAGACAAATCAAACTTCCTGAAGATTTCCCAGAGGGAAAAATAGTTATTATAAGTATGTGATCACTTCGAAAATGAAAAATTGAAGTTATTGCTTGAGATGAAGTAAATCTTCCTCAAATCACTAAACCAGTGCTTCTTTCACCTGGAGTGATTGAATATTATGAATGAGACAATTGAAAAAAATATACTCAGACCGTATTACGCGATGGCTGACAGTCAAATACTTCCTCTTGAGTAAAATGACTTGCAGATGCAAACGAAAGAACTACCACAGCAGGAAGAAACTTTTCTGGAAAACTCTGGGAAGATCTTGAGATGGAAAATGCTGAAGAATCACCATTTTTGATGAAAGATGTTGAGTGAAATTACGTTTTAGTGACTCATGACATAAATTATAAAAGTGCACTTATAGCATCTATAAAAAATTATCTTCAGAAAAAATATCTTACTTCTGATAATCCTAATTTTGAAACAGTGAAACAAGCATTTGAAATTAGATTCAAATGAGTAAGATATGAAGAACTTTGAGATATTTTAAAATGAATAATAGAAAATGATAGTTTCGAAGAATATCAATGGGAAGAAGGAAAGATAGATTGAATTGAAAAAGGAAATGTTTCACTTTGAGATGAACAATGAGAGTTTTATGTGTTTTCAGATTATGGAAATAATACCATAGAATATAGAGCAATTCGAAAAATCACTTGATTTTCTGAATGACTTACTCCTATTGGAAGAATACCACTTCGACTCTTTCTTGAAAGTCAAAATCAAGATCCAAGTTTTAAAAAACTAGAAAATATAGGAAAATATGGAGCATGAGAAGCAAAACTTGTACCAACAATACAAGATGTAAAAGAAAAAGTAAGTGCCCAAATATAATGCTCTCATCTCCCCTTGCATTTTCCTAAATCCTGAGCATACTACTCCGGATTATTTTTTAGAAAACTGTTTTTTATGACTACTGACGATAAAAAAATCCATGTACGTGAGAGCTTTTGGCAAGAACTGCAAGCAAATCCCAAACGCTACGCACATATCATCATGATCGCAACCAAGCCTGATATCATCAAGCAGGCACCTTTGTATCTCGAGCTCAAAAAGCGTGGTGAGCTCGTAGTACTCGTGCATACGTGACAACACTATGATTATAATCTCTCTCAAGGAGTCCTTGATGAGTTTGGGATGCTTGTGGATATAAATCTCAATATTTTTGGGAAACTCCATCAGAAATACTCTCTTATTATCGAACGACTTGGAAATATTCTTTTAGAAATCTCTGAAGAATATAAAAAAATCCCCGTTCCTTACGTTCATGGAGACACTCTTACCGCAACAACTGCAGATAAAGCAGCATTCTTGAATAAATTTGCAGTCGTACACGTGGAGGCTGGGATACGAACCTTTACTCCGAAGGCAGAATTTTTTCATGAGTTATTTACCAATTATGAAGCAGGAAAATTTAACTGGGAAAAATACTATAAAAGCCTACAAGACAAGGATATCTATGAACTGGGGAGTATTGAACCCTATCCAGAGCAGTTTGATACTCGCGGAGTAGAGCCATCTGCTGGGTATTTTGCACTCCCACACGAACTCTATGAAAAGACCCTCAAACGAGAAGGGTTTCCCAAAGAAAATATGGAAGTAGTCGGAAATACTGTAGCTGATGCTGTGGCACTCTCTCAAAAAAAAGCTCATCTTTCCAAAGCTTTTGAACAGTTTCCTACCATGAAAGGAAAACCCTTTATCTTTATCACGATACATAGACGAGAAAACTGTGAGAAAAAAGAACGATTTCTTGCTATCTACTATGGAATCAAGAAACTCATAGAACGAGGAGTCTATGTATGTTTTCTTGGTCTCTACGCAAGTGAATTTGCTATAGATAGTTATGGACTGCGTGATGATATCGAAGCACTGGTGAAAAAATATCCAGAAAACTTTGCCTACGGAAAAGCACTTGCGCATCACCATGAAGTGATAGATATGATTTCGAAGGCTTGAGCAGTGGTAACAGACTCAGGAAGTATGCAAGAAGAAGCCAATATCGTAGAAACTCCGTGCGTTACCGTACGATTTGGATCAGACAGATCAGAGACGATTTTGGAGGGATGTAACGTTCTTGCTCCTCCGGTAAACGCAAGCCTTATCGCAGATATCGTGCAATGAGCAATATCAAATAATGCAATGAAAAAGAAAAATATCTACGGAAAAGATGTGAGTCAAAAAATAGTAAACGGAGTGCTTGCACGGTTGCATACGCAAGGAAAGCTCTTTCAATATGACGATGAACGACTTGGGTTGGAACAGTATTTTAGTTGGAAATAACAAAAAACTTCAGGGAACCACTCCTGAAGTTTTTTGTGCAAAGTGAGTTTATATGAGTGTTAAAAGTTCGTTTTGTTCTTTTTGGCTCATATATCCTACGTATTTGAGAAACAAAAGTTTCTCAGTATCACGCATCACTTTGCTCTCTGCAATCGCATCAAGCATATGTGCAGAAATTTGGATTTTACTTTTTTTCATGGAATCATAGTATTATAAAAATATATGTTTCCAGAAATACTTTTATGTACACGAGTAAAGTTTCCTTTACATATATATTAAACTATATTTATAATATATTGTCAATTATTTTATGTTTATTCTTTGAATCGATCCAGGAACCACTACCGTATGATATGCTGTGATAGAAAAAGAAAACCATTCATATCGTATTATTGATTATGGAGTGATACATACCACCCCAAAAATTGCCTTAGAACAAAAGCTTATCGAGATATCTCAAGATATCTGAGCGCTCATCGAAAAATATACTCCAGTGAGAGCCTGAGTAGAAAAACTCTTTTTTAATACGAATATCACAACTGGTATATCCGTAGCCC
>JAMIGJ010000024.1:0-3186 GCA_035905775.1 Candidatus Altimarinota bacterium | reverse complement strand
ATCGAATGAGAGAATAGTATGATCTGTTAAAAAGCTAGAGAATGGGAAAATTGGAGTTATTTGTGGTGATGGAATCTTGACTTTGGATCAAGTGAAATTAGAATGAAAAAAATCTCAAAATATACGAGATTTTATGAATGGGAATCAGAAATTTATATGAATAACCTTATAAAATATGTGAAAAGAATTTGGTAACGCTCTATCGGATAAGATGTATATGCAAGCCATCAGATGAGCTGGTATAATAACAGATACATATGCAGCAATCGTACACTCCAAAAGAACACAAGCAATTATTGCTTCCTTGTTACTCCTTACAAGAGAAGTTCAAAATGATACTTTTTGAGATATATCTAACAAGATCAGTGAGGATGTATCAGATTGGGAAGTGAGCATATAATTATTAATTTCATATTTCTATGGCTACAATATTTTCTCGTATTATTGCAGGAGAGATTCCGTCGTTCAAGATCTATGAAGATGAATATGTATACGCTTTTCTTGATATATTTCCACAGACTTCTGGACATACGCTTATTGTTCCAAAAATAGAAGTAGATCATTTTTCAGATGTTCCAGAGCCGTATTATTCTGCAATTTTTCAAGCAGCAAAAAAGATATCTCAGGCACTCAAAAGTGCTACGAATTGTAATCGAGTTTGTACTATTTTTATGGGGTATGAAGTACCACATTGTCACTATCAGCTTGTACCAACCAATGGTCCATCAGATATGAATTTTTCGGAAAAGCCCCAAGCAGATATGGAAGAACTCAAAAAAATCCAAGAAAAAATCCTTACATACTTATAATATATAATTATATTTGCTCCTATGTTCAATATTGCACTCAATACCTTTCGTGAATTGGTCCGAAATCGTTTTTTTTCATTGATTATTTTTCTCTCGGTAATCTTGATTACTCTTTCTCTCATGCTTGATTCTCTTGCTTTGGGTGAGAATAAGCGAGTAATCGTGGATTTTTGACTCTCATTTATTGAACTCTCTGGACTCGCTGTAATACTGTTTCTTGCGGGATGACTCATTGCACGAGAGATCGAAGGTCGTACTATCTATCTAATGCTCTCAAAACCAATTCGAAGAGGGATGATAATCCTTGGTAAGTTTACAGGTTTTGCTGTAGTACTCTGTCTCGTTGTTATGATAGAGCTTACTATTTTGATGGCAATACTATTGTTTCAATGAATTTCACTGGATTTGATTTTTTTTATGGCAGTTTTTTGAATCCTTTTAAAGCTTTTTTCTTTGTTAGCACTTTCCTTGTTTTTTTCTACTATTGTATCTCCTGGGCTTGCAATGTTTATGACTATAGCGGCTGCAATAATCGGGCATGGAGGATATGCAGTGCTTGAATATGCGATGAGGGCTGGAGACTATGTGTATATGTATTTTGCAAAAGGGATACTTATATTTTTCCCAAATCTGGAGTCACTCAATCTCAAAAATCTTGTTGCTACTACAGCAACAATCAATATTGAAACATATCTTATGGCTTTCGTTTTATCAGTTATCTATACAAGTGTGGTGTTGTTCTTTGCTGCTTGGGCATTTGAGAGAAAATCCTTTGATACTGTATAAACATAAAATATGCATTAAAAAATCCCCAAAGAAGGGGATTTTTTAATAGAAAACAAAAATTATTTTGCAACTGAACGATAGTATTCGCGGATAATTGCTTTTTCTCGGATTTTTCGATATGAAAGTTTTCGAGAGTGATTCTGAGTATTGCGAAGTTGGTTGGCAGTACGAGTCTGAAAAAATGCCTTCTTATAGCGAAGAATAAGCTTTTCATTGGTTTCACCGTCTTTTTTGATAGAGTAGCAAATCATGTTGCAGGGGGAATAAGGATAAAAATTTCCTCGGGATATTATAGATATATAGACATTTGTCAAACTTTTTTCACTAGGAAAAGTGCTTATATTTTTGCACTCCTATAAAAAATATGCTATCGTTACTACACAAATATTTTTCATATACATATATTATATCAATATTCATATGCACGATCCACTCCTTCAGTACGAACAAATAGAACATACACATACAAAAAAAACACCCATAAAAACTCATATATTTCGCTGACTAAAGCTGCTTACTATATATTTTGCTCTTACGGGAACAATTTTTACCATTCTTATGGGATTGCTCAATTTTAGTGCCTATAGTGCTGTGGTGACAAATTGGGTAAATCCAGATCTCCTTCTCAATCAACAAAATGATATCGAATGAGCTCTTACAAGTTCTAATATGGCAGTTCATGCAGCTGAAACTATCGATTCTCGAGATACATTAGAAAATGTAACAAAAAAGGTAGCACTTACAGATCCTGATATTGTATATGCTCGATCATATGAATCCGATCGTCTTCTGAGTGGCGTTCCAAGAACTTCTCTTTCTGCAACGTTCGAGGTGACTCCATATGAAAATCGAATTATTATCCCTCGACTTGGAAAAAATATTCCACTTGTTGATGTAGATCATGATGTTACATCAAAGTATAGTGAGATGCAAAATGTATTTATGGAAGAGCTCAAAAAATGAGTAGTGAGATATCCTGGAACGGCTCGTCCTGGTGAAGCTGGTAATGCATTTATTTTCGGACATTCTTCGAATTATCCTTGGATTCCAAGTGATTATAATGATGTATTCGCTCTTCTAGATACTCTTGAGAATGGTGATGAGATCATTGTATACTATGATCAACAAAAGTATGTATATCGCATCACGGATCGTGCTATTGTTGAACCTGGAGATACTGATGTACTTTCAGCACGTGATCCATCAAAGAAAGAAATATCATTGATGACATGTTGGCCAGTTGGTACAGCATTGGAACGATATATTATATTTGGTGAATTGGTTGAAAAAAATTAAAATAACCTTATGGATAACAATATTAATCAATTTCGTTACATCTACGAAAATATAGAACTCTATCAATTTCAATTTTCTCAATTTGATTGGATACTCTTTGCAGGAGTTACTGTTGGTGGAATTGTTCTGATGATTGGATTGTTCTATATCTTTAGGAGTATTGCATTATTTACTATTGCCCTCTATCAAAGTGGTGCTCTTGCAAGAAAAAAGAAAACATTGAATGATCTTATTCTCATGAAGGATATTCAGACGGAACTCGAAAAAGAAATCGAACAAGCAGTACTCAAGGCAG
>JAMIGJ010000023.1:0-3311 GCA_035905775.1 Candidatus Altimarinota bacterium | reverse complement strand
ACGATCCTATACGTACCGAAATCCCGTATCTTAATTACCAAGACAATCTCCAATTCTACTCAAAGCTTCTCCTATATGTGAGTGAGAGTTTTTGAGGAAAAACTCTTCCAGATGAGTCTTTCCAATACTATCTCAATACACGAGATAATGTTCTTGATAGGAACATGACACCAGAAGAGATGAGTATAAATCTCAAGAAATCCCTCCATGGCAAAGTTCTTACAGCACTCCACGGTAAAAAAGTAGAAAACTTGGAATTGGCTATTAGTCAGTCAGTATTGAAGATACTCATTTCTGGTGAAGATAGCGATCATCCTATCAGTCCAAGAGGAATATTGTGAAGTATCGTCATGGGGAGAAAAATGACATTTCCTGAGGATGTGTACTTTTTCCTGAAGAGAATAATCTGCTATCTCGATGATGACTTTGAAAATGTACGTTTTAAGTCTACGATGATGACGGGATTGAATATCCTTGAGACGGATTTTCAGAAAATCCTAAAACCACATCATAATTTTATATCTATTCCAATAGGAGAAGATCAGTGATTTGATAGTGACAATAGGTCACTCCTACATTATATTCAGAGTTCCATCGATGAAATCCGTCATCATCGAGATGATATATCTGCATTATGCAGACGCCAAAGGTACGCATTCATGGTACTTCAGCGAATATATCGTGAGCTTGAATATGCTACAAATGAACAAATCAATCTTCATAACCGTATCGCTCTTTGGGTGAAAGATCAAAAGAAGCAAAAACGTCATAATACAGATAAATCAACACACAGTGTAATAGATTCAGATAGTGCAAAACTTGATATATTTGTTGACACAGAAATAGATATAAATCAAGAAAAGGCTACAGAATATCTTGATCAATGTTTTGTCCGTATTCGAAATGTACGAGAAAATATTCAAGCGTGAAGGTCAAAAATTGGCAGAGCTATACGAGGAGGAAATAATTTCCTTGGAGAGTTTCAGATTATGAAAGAACGTCTCAACATTATCCAATCAAAAAATCCAATATTAAGTGAGGCATGCCTCTATATTTCAGAAAAGATTGAAGAAATATCCGGAATGGCGTCAGCGAGAATAGAACAGCAGATACATGAAAATGTGACCCATTCAATACTCTGAAAAAGTGAGACCGATGATAAAGAGAATGAAATTGTATTAGGTTTAAGTAATGATACACAAAGATCTATTCGATGTGTTGATCGCTATATACGTCATCTTTCATTGATTTGTTCCTCAAAAAATGATACTAAATCAAATAGTATAGCTGATTGACACACGTTTTATGAGATAATTCTTCCATTTTTACGCTATATCATTAATGGTCTGAAGTCCTGAAAATTTCAGGCAGATACACTAAATATTTCTGAAATATTTCTGAAATTTCGAGAAGATTTTTGACATGCATGATCTCAATATTCTTCAAGATTATTGGAAGCGTATCAATATTTCTTTTTAAAAAAGACGAACACTGGCGACGTAAGCCTTGTTCTTCCAGGAATGATTGAAATATTGGAAAGTATTGGAAATGGAATCACTCAAACAAACAATGCAAAGAAGAATGGATGTGCTATTCTCATTCGAAGAAGTAAAGATTTTTTTGCTGGACCAGAATGGAAACAGCTTGCAAAAGCCTTGTAAGTAAGAGATTACATCTTATTGAAAAATGATTGTCATTTCATTTTAGAAGTTGAATCAAGGTATGTATAAGAAAATTTTGAATACGGAATTGATTTCCTTATAGTGATAAGAAAATACGGAATTTGAGATCACGATATCATTTTTTATGTTCTATCACTATGGCACGATCTATACAACGACTTTATGCGGGATATTCTTTCATCATGAAGCATTTCTGATTTGAGAAATCTATATCTAGATTTCTTTTATCTATAGCAATCGATATAGATAAAGAAGACTCAAACATTTTAGATTTGGGCTGTTGAACTTGAATTATTGGGTTATCTCTGCTAAGGAGATTTCATTCATATAAACCAAAACTTTTCTTGGTTGATATAAAACCAGAATTTCTTCAAGGAAATCATATTCAATCAAATTTATCTATACAGGTATGAATTTGAGATATATCTCATCCAAATATTATTACAGATTTATTAGGGAAAAAGCAAGAATTTCGTCGTCATTCCTTTACGATTATAACGATTGGAGCAGCGTTAGGATATTCAAAGAATAAAAAAGTTTTAATAGATATTCTTGATTTAGTTGAGCCAATGGGTTATCTAATGATATTAGAAATGAATAATTCTATAATCTGAAGATTTGTATCTAGGATATATCAATATAGACCCCTCTATTCGTGAACTTATCTTCTTGAGAATGCTGATAAGTTATGATATATATTTAATGAGATAGATATTGGATATAGTTTTTTTCCGATGAACTTAACAAGAAAATGTTATTTATTAAGAAAAAAATAAAGACTCTAAGTATGTGAATATATCATAACTTACCTCAGTAATGATGTAATTTTCAACAAAATGAATGGTAAGCAATATTTTGACAGAATCAAAATCTTACTACAATCATGCCATTCATTTTAGGTGAAATAGATATTGTTTCATTTCTCTGTAATCTTTACTTATGAGGGATAATTTATTGTTTTTGAAACATGCTTTGCAAGAAATAAAAACCGTATGATCTGTTACGGAGAGCTCCAAGTATCTTGTCAAAAAGATGATTGTTCCAATACCTTTCTGTCACAACAATCTTATTGTTGAACTAGGTGCAGGAAATGGATGTATCACACAAGCGCTGTTGAAAAAACTAGAGGGGCAAAGTAAGATGATATCTTTCGAGCTACACCATGCTTTCTTCAATAAGATAAAGCATCTGTCGAATGAGCAATGCACTATCGTGAATGATAATGCTCTTAATATTCTCAATTTTGTAGATTCACAATCAGTGGATGCTATTGTATCGTGACTTCCTTTGGCAAATATCGGTACAAAAGTAAAACAAGCGATCATTACCGAAGTGAAAAAGTCGATGAAAGAAGATTGATTGTTCATCCAATTTCAGTATTCACTCTATGACTACAAGTTCCTCAAAAAGAATTTTAAAAGTGTAAAGGTGCAATTTTGTGCACTCAATGTCCCACCAGCATTCATTTATATCTGTAAAAAATAACAGGAAGAATTCTTCCTGTTATTTTTTTTAACTACCACTCCATCAGGATCGGACAATGATCTGATCCCATCATATCGGTAAGATAACGAACTTTTGGCTGTTTTTGTGTGCAAAAACTCTCATCTGCCCACCATGCATCGATTC
>JAMIGJ010000022.1:0-5823 GCA_035905775.1 Candidatus Altimarinota bacterium | reverse complement strand
AAAATAATCAGTGAAGCTATTTTCAAGTACTCCAAAATGACATATCAGACTACAGTCCGACACATATCAAAATATCTTTTTTTCCGAAAGGAAATGAATCTATACGTGAAATCATAAGAATACGGAATCTCAGTATCATACGAAATACTTCTGTGTGGAGTATCATACCTCAAGGTGCTTCTGAACTCATTACCCTCTATGCAGAAAATACATGTAAAAGAATTCAAGAAGATATATCAATTGGAACCTCGTCTTATAATTGAGAGTTTTTCACTCCTATATTTCGAGAAAATCCTGCCTATAGAGAAAATAACACTGACAGTGATAATGATAGTATCCCTGATAGAAGAGATAATTGTAAAACGCTCTCAAACCGAGATCAAAAAGATATAAACCAAAATAGAGTCTGAGATGCCTGTGAGTTTGACAGTGACAAAGACACAGTTCCTGACGAAGTCGATAATTGTCGAAATACAATGAATCCTGACCAAGCAGATCGTGATGCAGATGGTATCGGGGATGTATGTGATAACTGTGAACTGTATAATCCAGATCAGTTCGATACTGATAGTAATAAGATGGGAGATCGCTGTGATAGTGCAAAAAAATATCTCGAAGAAAATGATACTGACGGAGATAAGGTAGAAAATTATCGTGATAATTGTCCAAATATCGCAAATCCCCTCCAAGAAGATGATGATAGCGACGGGATTGGGAATGTATGTGATAACTGTAAAAGCTATCAAAATCCTTTCCAAGAAGACGAAAATAAAAATGGGATTGGAGATGTCTGTGAAGATAGTGATGCAGATGGACTCGAGTGACTTCAGGATAATTGTCCCACTATCACAAACCCAGAGCAGGCAGATGATGATAACGACGGGATAGGAAATGTCTGTGAAGATGATGACCGTGATGGAGTTATTTTGATCAGTGATAATTGCCCCTATGTCTATAATCCAGACCAGAGTGATATCGATAATGATGGGCTTGGTGATGTATGTGATGAAAGTGATGATCGATTTTTAGAATCCAATAAAGCAATATTTATCATCCTGATGATACTCACTATACTCTGATTTATAGCAGGGATATATTCTATGGCTCGAAAAATACAAAAATAATTTATTTCTATAATATTCTCATATGGTACAGCTTCTCAATCGTTTTGCATGGGCTCTTTCATTTTTATTATGAGTATTGGTGTATAACTCTCTTTTTGGGGGTCTTTTCTATAGACTTTCAGAGTATGGTTTTGGAAATATTGGATTTTTTTGAATCATTTTTGGATGATTGATCGGGATGTGAATCAAAAATATGTTTTTTTCTCAAAGCTATATAGAGAGTCGTGTCGACTATCTCGCATCTCGTATTGTAGAAAGAGTCTGAGTGTCAAATAATACTGGAGAGATACAGGAACAGACTGCTGTAAAAAATACTCAAACAGCGAACGAAAACTCGTTTATTGTTGACCCTGATACTCAGACTCCTTCCCCAAGCAAGATTATGCAAGTAAGTTACCATGAGTATCAAGATGAGAATGATACGCTTGACTATATTCCAGCTAAGACATCTGTATGACAAAAATCAGAAACTCTCGATGACGAACTCAAGTACCAATTTCAAGTCTGAGATGCGATTTGAAAATTTTTCTCTGAAAACTTGCTTGCAAAACTTTGAGGGATTCTCGTATTTTTGGGTGTATTTTTCTTTCTGGCACTCATCTATACGATAGTAGGTCCAGTCACAAAAATGCTCATAGGTTTCGCTATTGGAGCTGCTACATTTTTCGGATGAGTATGGCTTGATAAAAAATGATTCACGAATGAATCACGTATCGTGTTAGGAACGGCAATTCTCATTAATTATATGGTGATACTTGCAGGTCGATATCTCCTTGGGTGAGATTCTGAAACGGGAAATCTTCTCCCCGTTTCTATTACGTTTCTCTTTCTCATCTTAAATACTCTTTTTGGAGTTACCACCTCGCTCGTGTATCAGTCACATGCACTTTTGGTATTTTCTTTTGTGTTTGCCTATATAAATCCTCTTTTACTCGGAACGAGTTCTCAGGAACCATATACTCTGCTTGGATATACGATGATTGTCACTCTTGGTGCGATGTTTATGAGCTATACTCGAAAAGATATCATTCTTTTTGTACTTGCGTTTGTAGCTTCTGCGTTTCTCTTTTTAGGAGCACCATCTGGAGACAGTACGGGATGGATTACAAAACTTTTGTGTATTAACTCACTTGGAGCTTTGAGTTTGTATGTAAGTACCATATTTCAAAAAAGATATCAGTATATCAACGAACTGCTTATCGGAGGAACCTTTTTTCTCATAGGATTTCTCGGAATTGTTCATATTATGAGTATTTCAAGTATCGAGCTTGCTATACTCTGAGCTTCAAGTCTGGTACTTATGTTTTTTTGTTATCTTTCGATGCAACGTGGAGCATATCTCTATAGTATCGGGACACTTTGAACGGTACTGACACTGATGCCTGCTCTCATCATCCCTGGAAAAGAAATGTCATTTTTGAGTGTTTCTAGCGCGATTATCATAATATTTACCGTTCTCAACATAGGAGTCATTCTCATAAAAAATAAAAATCTTCTCTGAGAAAATATTGGAAATATTCTCGGGTGACTGCTTTCTGGAGCACTCTTTCTTACCTATATGATCTATGCCTACGGAAATATATATTTTCCAGGGATGCTACAAGGATTTGCATTTTTTGGACTTGCAGTGGTCTATGTTGTGACTGCATTTATCCTGGTACAAAAGATAGGAGTAGAAGAAATGAAACAAGAGGAAAAATATAGAAATATTTTTTATGCTCTTGCAGCTCTGTGAATCTCTCTCTTTTCTCTCTCTGTTGCTTTTGTATTTGCACATCAAACTGAAATCGTCGCACTGATATGGATTTTAGAATCTACTATTCTCTTTTACTTTGCACGAAAACTCTCTTCGTCACGCATTACTCTTGCAGCACTCATCCTCCACGCAATTGGAGTCCTTCGACTCTTGCCGTTTCTCGATATGCCTGTGAGTGGAAATTATGGTCTCCTCATAAGTGCTCTGCTTATCACTCTCTCACTCATGGGAAATCTCTTTCTCCTTATGAGAAGTAAAAATGCAGAAGGAAAAGATATTTTTGAAACAGAAGTCTATGCGGTACATCATTTTTTTCATATCGTTGGAATCACGGCATGTAGTATGTTTATTCTACGTATCTTAGATATACAGGATGATTGGTACCTCTTACTTGCAGTTTCTCTCATCCTCGCTGGACTCGGATACATCTATGCTCTTGCTCGATCCCCAGCTCTCCAAAAAGTACATATGATTGCCTATCTCGGTTGACTGTGTATCCATATTGCGATGTTTCTCGAAGATATGGGTCGTGCCCCCCTCAATCTCACGATATCAAGTCTCATCATTGCAGTATATGCGCTTCCATTTATTTTTGAATTCATACAAACTCGCAGTATAAAAAATCTTGGTCTCTTCGCAGCATTTCTCGGATATATTTTTATCCTCTCTACGTTGTATGTATATCATATTTTTGACTCAACCTTTGCCGTAACACTCTATTGGGGAATCCTCTCGTTTGGACTTTTATCATACGGAATCCAAAAAGATATATTGCAGCTTCGAACTATAGGACTCTATCTCATCTGCCTCACTGCAGGAAAGATATTTTTTTATGATATATGGATCGGTATGGATAATACGATTGCGCGAGTTGCAGCACTCATGGTAGTAGGAATTCTCATGATTATCCTCTCCACGATGTACACCCGAAAATATGGAAATACCCTCAATCGAGAGTTTAATCTCGAAAATCTTTTTCCAAAAAATCCTTCCGCGGGGAAAAAATATATTTCCGAAAGTGAGCACTTTGTAGTAGATTCAACTCCTAAAAAAGAAACAATTTCTGAGAAAAAAAGCAATATCCAACAAGATATAGAAAATATAAAAGTCGATGAAAGCATTATTGGAGTACGTATGTATATCAATGGAACAGAAAAACCTATCCAAATCCGAGCTCAAAATCTCCTAAAAATTGCAAAACTTATAGAAAATACTCTTCGAAAAACAGAGTTTTCTGCAGGAGAACTCAGTGATATATATTCCCTTGTCACTCAAAACTACAAATCTTCTCTTTCAGCAGAACAGTATAAAAAGATAGAGGAAATCGTCTGAGAGTTTGTAACACACGGAGGAAAAATGGAATTTGTAAGAAAGTAATTTTTATAAAAAATAAAATATGAAGCTCCCTCTCCTTAACGAAATACTAGAAACAGAAAGATGTATTTTAAAAATACCTCAAGAATCCGAAGCACAAGAAATCTGGAATCTCATTACAGAAAATACTACCAAATATATGATTTGGGAAAAATGAGAAACATATGAGACAACCCTTAAAAATATTCTATCAACACGTCAAAATGCTTTTGATAAAATATCTTGGGATGCTGCAGTATATGATAAAACAACGTGAAAAACACTCGGACGATGTGGTATAAATAAAACCGACTCACATACTCTGAGCTTTGAAATAGGATATTGGATTTCTGAAACCTATTATGGGAAATGAATAATACCAGAGTGTGTAAAAGCGCTTACAAAATATATGTTTGAACAATGATGATTTGAAAAGTGAGTAATTCGATGTGACAGTGAAAATATAAACTCTGCAAAAGTAGCACTAAAATGTGGTTATACATTCGAGTGAGAATTCAAAAAACACGAAAAAATAAAATGAGTATTTCGAGATACAAAATATTTTTGAATCACTCGTAAAGATTATTTTTCACAAAAATAAAACATGAATACTCCACACTCTGCCATAAAAGCACTGATTCATAAAGATGGGAAATATCTGGTTCTTCTTTCAACATACGGCAAAGAAAAAATACCCTACCACGATCTCCCAGGAGGAAGGATACAATCTTTTGAAAATCCATTTGAAGCGCTCAAGAGAGAAGTACGAGAAGAGATACAATGTGAAATCGAAATATGAGATTCACTAGGACTCTGGTGGTTTGATCGAATAGATAATATACGAGTTTTATGCCATACCTTTCTCTGTAACTTAAAAGATGAGACTATTGATATTTCAAAAAATCCTTCACAGGATGAAGATATTGAGGGATATATTTGGATGACCAAGCAAGAACTTCTCGATTCAAAACTTTTTCAAAATGCTTCTATCTATGAAATTTTTAGAAAATTACCAGAATAAAATATATGTCTCACACCCTCAAAACATCTGAAGCCTGAGAAATGCACATAATCACTCTATGAGGAATAACCTGCTACTATATCTTTACAAAAGCCTGATTTTTTCGTGGAGGAAAAATATATTTTGCAGACAAGTTTTTTCGAGTACTTTCTTGAGAAGTAGAACTGATATCAATGCAACCTCATCTTCTCCCTTTGGGAGATCAAGGTGAATTGAGCAAAGCTCAAGAGAGGGACTCCCCGGGGAGAGAATTGTGATGAGGGCAATCTCAGGAAGGTAATGATTTCCATGAAATTCTTACTCCAACAAGTGAAGAGAAAATCATTCCTGCTTGAGTCCCACATATTTTTAGAGCTCTTACAGATTGCGTTTTTATCGAGTCTTTTCCAGAAAATACAAAAAGTGAGGAGTATGAAAGATATAGAGCGATGAAAACATAATTTGTCTTGCAAAAAAAGTTTATTTTTTGTGTACTTTTTAGTATACTACTGCATGTAATTTTATATTTTAAAATTTTTAGATTATGTCTACCCAAGTACGAACCGATGAAGCACAAACTCAAGTTGAGG
>JAMIGJ010000021.1:0-5637 GCA_035905775.1 Candidatus Altimarinota bacterium | reverse complement strand
ATTTAAAAAATCCCTTCATATTTCTATGAAGGGATTTTTCTTTTTTAAACTTGTTGTAAACTTACTTTAAAAGCCTACTTCACCTCAAAAATGATAATTTTTTGTATTTGTGAAAGAGTATCTACAAAAAAAGGACGTATCACTATTTCGGCATTTTAAATACGAGGATCATTTACAAGCACTTTGATGGCTTCATCTTTTTGGAGTCCAGCAATCTTTCCTTTGAGTTGCTCAGTATAGGTATTGTCTTTATGCAGAAAGTCATGCAGATAGAGTGCCTCGATTTCAAAAGTTGCCTTCATTTCAAAGGGTTTTTGTTGCAGAGAAATGATCTCGCTCATGCGAAGAGAATTTTCATCTACATATGAAATCTTCTCAGTTCCTTCAAGATTTTTTTCGTATATAAGGGTTTTAAGTCGTTGTATGAGATGCTCTTTATTGTAGACATATACGCTCATTTCGATACTTCCACGTACACTAAAATTATTTTTTTCTACTCATATTTCAATACCATCTTCAATTTCAATAGTAGCTTCACTGTATCGTATACTTTCTTTTCCTGAGAGGATTTCTTTTTTAGTATTATTAATGGTATTTTGCTGTGCAATATCTTGTTTCACTTTTTCAAACGCGGTACTTTTTAATTTTTCAAGAAATAGAGATTTTGCTCTTTGTATATCATCTTCAGACACTATTCTTTGAATAGCATCATCTCATCCACTAAAGTCTTCTATACTTTTTGCATATATCTCTTTTTGTAAATCAGCACTTAATCATGGGATAATGAGAGATGTTTCCTGTGAAATATTTCCTCGAGATCCTGTGATATTTCCTTGTATGTCACGTACTTGCGATTTTACGTCTGTCTCTATCATTCATGGAGATATTTTTCAAAAATTATCTTTTACTGCAGGAGGGAGAATGACAGATTGTTGGATTTCAAATACTATACCACTCGCACTTTGTACTCGTGTTTTTTCTTTCAGTGCTATTTCTTCTTCTCTTTCATTATAGAGACGGATTTTTCCACGAGAAAGAGAAGCTGTATTATCTGCAATTCAACTACTTGCATAATTCTCAGTGAGCTCTATTTTTTTCGTAAGGAGCTCTATATTTATATTTTTGTTATTTCAAGATATGTTATTTCATTGATTTTCTTTAAATATAAAATTAAGAGCCTGTTTTTTTATATTCGTCTCTGGACTGATAGTCACATAATTTTTCGTAACTGCAAAATAATATATGAAAAATAAAAGACTCAAAGAGAGAAAAAATGCTCCAAGAATCACAAGGAATCATGATTTTTCCTTATATGTATGAGTATACTTTCACAAAGTATTGATTTTCTTGTTTGTTTCGAGGTATTGCTGTAATTCTCGTATATAGCTTTTTATCTGAAATTTTATAAATTCACTATAACTAAAATTGTGTTTTAAGAGAATTTCTTGCGTAGACTGTTTTATAAATTCACTGTTTTTAATACTTGAATACTCGATTCAAAGACTTTTTCCTATTTTTCGTCCAAGTCTGTCATTTGTTACAATAACGAGTCTTCTTTCCTTTACTTTCGATTTAAGAATTTTAAGGGAAACATAATTATGTAAGATAGGATGTCCAAGAGGGATATCTAAAATAACATCTTCTTGAGTTTGTGCTTCTATTTTGTCGATGATATCGATGATTGAATCATCTATTTTTATTTGGATCATATGAGCTTTGAAGTTTCAAATAAATTTCTTTACAAAAAAGATATTCACTATAGACTGAAAATCAAATTACATTCAAATTTTTGTATCATGGATTTTCTTGAAAAACTTATTACTCTCATAGATACTTCTATTCGAGATGATGCCCAAGTGTGAATCACTATGGGAAATATCATAAAAAGTGGATATAGTATAGAGATTGATGATTTGAAACATATTCAAGAACATGGATATGATTGGATAGTGGAGTATCAAAAATCGCTTGTGAAAATAACAAATATCCAATCACTGAAAATCAAATATACCAATAATACTGGATATTTTATCGAAATTTCAAAAAATCATCTCTCATCTCTTCCTGAAAATTTTATATTGAAGCAGACCTTATTGCAAGCTTCTCGTTATACAACCCAAGAACTTCAAGATTTTGAAGAAAAGCTTTTGCATGCAAACGAGATGCTTGTTGAAAAAGAATATAATGAATTTTTAAAAATACGTTCTATTGTACAATGATATTTTGATGATTTATATAGATTAAGTAGAAATATAGAATATATTGATTTTATTACAAATGGTGCGCATATTGCTCATGAGCGTCGATATGTATCGGTTGATTTTTCACAAGGAAATCATGTACATATAGTATGAGGAAAGCATCCAGTTGTTTCTCTCGTGCAAAAAGATTTTATTAGTAATGATCTCCTGCTTTCGAAAAAAGAAAGGATTCATTTGATTACATGACCGAATATGTGAGGAAAATCTACCTTTCTTCGTCAAAATGCACTGCTTCTTCTTATGGGGCATATGGGATACTTTATTCCTGCTCAAAATGCAAACGTATCTCTTGTGGATAAAATTTTTTCGAGAGTAGGAGCATGAGATAATATATTTTTGGGACAATCTACCTTTATGGTTGAAATGCAGGAAGTATCATTTATATTAAGAAATGCTACAAAAAATAGTTTTATTATCATTGATGAAATTGGAAGAGGAACGAGTACCTATGATGGCATGAGTTTAGCATGGTCAATTTTAAAATATATCCACAGTGAGCTTTTTTCAAAGACTCTTTTTGCAACACATTATCATGAAATTATAGATCATGCTCAAAAACTTTCTTGAGTGAAAAACTTTAGTGTTGCTGTAGGCGAAAATGATCAAACGATCGTATTTTTACGAAAGATTATCCCATGATCGATGAAAAAAAGCTACGGAATAGAGGTAGCGAAGCTTGCTGGTATCCCTGATTCAGTGCTCATGCAAGCCAGAGAAATGCTCCAAGAATTTGAATTCCAAAAAAAACAATCTTCACAACTTTCTTTAGAAATATTTCAAGAAAATAATAAAAGCAGTGATAATGATATTATAAAGTATGATAAAAGTTATAAAATAATAGATTCTCTCGAAAAGTTAAAAATCAACGAACTTACTCCCTTACAAGCACTGACGATGCTTTCAGATTTTCAGCAGGAAGTTAAAAAAATAAAATAATCAAGCCCAATAGAAAAAAAAACTTGTATTAAATATTGTAGTGTATAGTATATTGTCAATATTTACATATTTAATTTTCCTATTATGAACTTTATTATGAGAAATTTAGGGTGGTTACTCCTTGCTTGATTTTTTATCTTCATGCTTTTCTTGATATCATCAAATAATTCAGAAAAGGGACCTAAAAATCTCACAGGTTCTATTTCTACAAATTCTTGAGAAGAGAATCTCGATGCTTTAGTAGAAAAGCTTGATGACAGTGAACTTGGTACTGGTGAAGCTCTTGAAAATACTGCATCTCAATCATGAGTGCTTGATACAGGAAGAAAACTCTCTCTCTTTGAAAGATTCTTTGGAAAGAAAGATATGAAAGAATCAGATGCATTCCAAGATGCTCTAAAGAGCGATGTACAAGCAGTTCAGGAAAACGTAAATAAAACAAATTCAACTCAAGACAATAAAACATCATCTTCTCAAGAGGAAATATCATCAGACACTACTGTTGAAATTGTAAAACCAAATCCTTCTCCAATTGGGAATCTTGTGAAAGATACTGTTAAAATGCAGCCTTCTTCACCGCTAAAACCGACTTCAGACCTCCAAACTTCTCTTCCTAAAAATATCCCACAAGGAGAAATTGGGGATACGTATAAGATAGCAGTCCCTTCATTGAAATTGAATGATCGTCTTTTTTCAAAGGTGTTGTGATATTTGAATCAAGGTGATGTTGTGAAGCAAAAGGGGAAACAAAACGTAAACGGATGTTTTGAGGCAGAAGTAATTTCTGCAAAAAACACTCTCAATATTGGAAAGCTAGGATATGTCTGTCAGAAATATCTGCTAATATCTTCTTCTTCTGAAATGATTCAAGATGTGGTGGATGGAGCACAAGATAATATAATTCAAGAGCATACAGTTCTACCAGACCTCTCACGATATCCAAAAACACAAATTGGAGATATCATTACATTAGAAAAATCTGGAATGATTATTTTGAAAGAATTTACCGACCTTGCAGTAGGGGATCAGATAGATCAAATGACCAATATTGATGAAATGGGATGTTTTGTAGCTCATGTATATTATAGTTCTCTCCATACTTCAAAAGATATGGTATGAAAAATTTGTGTTCAAGATATATACAAATAAGTGTTTGATTCTCTCGTAAAAAATCATATACTTCTGCAAGTTTTTTGAAGTATATATTAGATTTCTATGTATGGCACAGTCAAAAATTATTATCCTTCATGATACATTTCTTTATAAGGGTGGAGGAGAGAGGCTTATTCTCATGATGGCAAAATCTCTGAAATCGGATTTAGCTTCTGGTTTTTTTAGTACTGGGAGTTTTGATCTCAGAAAAGAGGGATTTACTTGAGAAATGATCTCTGTTTCAAGCGAAATCTTTAAAAAGGGATTTCGTCATCTGAAACTGAAGTGGGCTTTTCTTTTCAAAACTCATTTTTTAAAGCAGTATGACACCATTATTTTTTCTGGTGATAGTATCTCTGCGGTAAGAAACTGTAGAAAAGATGCCAAAAGGATATATTATTGTCATACTCCTCCAAGATATATCTACGATCTGCATCAAATGTACCTTGCAAAGGTTCCTTTTTTCTTCCGACCTCTCTTTAAAATATTTTGTACTCTCTTTAAAATGATGTACGAGGCAGATGTCAGAAAAATGGATATAGTCCTTACTAACTCAAAAAATACGCAAAAAAGAATTCATGATTTTCTTGGTATAGAGGCTCAAATTCTTTATCCTCCAGTTGATTTACAGGAATTTCATTTTATAGAAGTTTGAGACTATTATCTGAGTTTTGCACGTCTTTCTGATGCAAAACGCGTAGAGAGAATTGTCGAAGCTTTCAAACGACTTCCTGATAAAAAACTTGTCGTCATATATGGGGAAAATGATCCACAAAAGCAGAAAATATTTTCTCTTGCAGAGTGATACTCAAATATAGAATTTATCACGCTTCCAGGAAATGTATGATTTACTGATTGGGTAGGGAAATGTCTTGCGACGATCTATATTCCGATTGATGAAGACTTTGGAATGAGTCCAGTAGAATCTATGGCAGCAGGGAAGCCTGTTATTTGAGTTGATGATGGATGACTCAAGGAAACAATTTTGCATGATATCACAGGATATCTTATAGGAAAAGATGCCTTGGTTGAGGATATTATTTCAGCAGTTGGGTTATTGGATAGAGAGAAATGTCTTGCAATGAAAGCTGCATGTGAAAAACGTGCAGAGGACTTTTCACTCCAAACATTTGAGAAAAACTTACATAATATATTATAAGCATGAAAAAAGAGATTGAAGTAATACCAATCTCTTTTTCTTATGAGAGAAATATATTATACACTGAGTGATTCAAGAGCTTCTTTTTCACTCTCAAATGTTGGAATAATCGTGGTAATTCCTACAAGC
>JAMIGJ010000020.1:0-3132 GCA_035905775.1 Candidatus Altimarinota bacterium | reverse complement strand
TGTAAGATGGATCGTACGACACTTGTCGTTTTTCATATAGATAATCATCAATACTAAACTAGTATGTTGCGATTTTTACCCAGTGTAAGTACTCGGTAACTGTATTTTTTTTGTAGACTCTATTTTCATCTTTATCTGCTTTGAATCTACCATATTCTTGGGTAAAAAAGCCATAATCACCTCTTTTACTCATGATCTCTTGTATCTCATCTAGAGAAAGTAAGCCCTCATCGTTATAGCTAAGAAACACATACTTGGCTTGTATTCCGTGCATGAGATCACCAAACGCTTGTTTTACCTGACCTCTTTTAGAGTATGAAGAAGTTTGTTGACTACAATCTCTCATTCCTGTTTTTCCTTTCAATGATGGCGTATCATATTTTGCTATAGTCTCGAGGAGATGATAATTGCCTGCATACTGTCTATGGTTGTAGGGAGGATCGAGATAGACGACATCGTGGCTAGTGGTTTGAATTAGCGTGTTTATGTCTTCATTGAACACATCATGTTCGTGATCATTTTTTCGAAACTCTGCTGGTTTCATCTGTAACGGTTTTTGTGCTGATTTTTTTAGCTGTTTGAGAAATGCTCCGTAGACACTGGCAGTATTCGCTACTTTGTCTATAGCTTCTATGAGCGTAGCAAGGAGAAAGTAATACTCATTGCTGGTTATTTTATCGTTATTTTTTCGTTCTTCTATGGTTATCCTGATAGCATCGCATTTCTTTCCGTTTTCATTGCTGAAGTATTGTCTTTCATATTCGCTTCCTGTGGTTCATCAAAGGCAATAATTTTGGTAAATATATCCTTCTGTTTCCTCTAGGTTTTGTAGATAGGTACATACGAGCTGTTTTCTGTCTTCTATGTTTGTGTCAAAGAGTTCTGGGATGTCGGTGACGAGTCAGGTGAAATAGAGGTCTTGATGATTGCCGATATAGTTTTCATTGAGTACATAGCTATAGTATTGCAAGTCGTTGGCGATTACTTTGTGTCCTTTTTGTTTGAAGTATCTTCCGACGATACCGGTACCAGCAAACAGATCAGAAAAGACATAATCTTCACGATCGACTATCTGAGAAATGCTTGATTCGATAAATTGCAGGAGAGTGAGTTTTGATCAGAGGTAGTTCATGGGTTTTTATTTAATAAATGATACTTATAGTATGCAATTTTATGTTATTTTCAAGACAATTTTTTGTTTAAATACTCTTTTCGTTTTTCTGGGTTATACCATCCGCATCATTCACAACCCAAGCTTTCTACATAATTCTCATTTCATTTATAAAAATAATTTACTCACAAAAATGTTTGTCTTTTTCAGGTTCTTTTGCATTTTTCGCATTTCCTGCTTTTTAAAAGATTATGTTCACGAACTAACAGCATAAATTTATTAATCAATTGTTCATCAGTCATATCTTCATATTTTTCCTCTTTTTCTTTCCAGCGAATTTGAGGAACACGATGATCAACTTCTATTTTTCTTCCTGTAGGTTCATATCATAAAAATGCATCTTGATTGTGTAACAGTTTTCTTATTCTTAATTTCAATCTTTCATCTAAAGAATTTGTTCTCTCCACAGAGGTATTCACTCTTTCAAGAGAAATAAGTCTTCTATGAGGTGTCTTTCTTTGACAGTTTGGACAAAACAATCTCTTTTCATAATTTGATCAATTTTTTTCCATTTCATATCCAGCTTGTCTTATCATCTGTAAAGCTTTTGCTGGTTGAGATCATGGTAATTCACATTCTGAGCAATGGTACTTTAGATCTGAAAGGATCTGAAATATCTTATATATTTGTGTGTCTTTTGTGAATGGATTCATTTAGTCTAAATTAGAAAATAAATCTTTTACTTTTACCCCCAATGCCTTTGCAACTTTCTCGATATTTTCCAACGAAATATTTTTTTCTCCTCTTTCGACTATTCAGATATAAGTTCTATGTAATCCACATTTTTCTGCTAGTTCTTCCTGAGATAGTCATTTTTCTTTTCTTCTTGCTCTTACTGAAGCTCAGAAGAGTTGTTTGATATTGGGCATGGAAACGAATAAAAACAAAAAAACACATAAGATTTAACTATGTGTTTAATATATAATGATGACTATAAATCTACAGACTATAAGTATTATTTAGAAATCTTTTGTAAATAATCTTTATTCTTAAAAATAAAAATATACTCATGCTTGAAGATATAATAGTCGCTATTTAGTGCTCTATATCTCCAAATTCAACCAGATCATTGTTTTCATCTATTTCCTTCCATATTTTTTACGACTATAGATTTTAATTGCAATCACAAGCTTTGGCATACTTGCATACAATGAAATCACAAAGGAATCCATTCAGAATTTTGATACTTATCTCAGATAACTAATCCTACATATCATCACTTTTTGATATATTTCAAAGAATTTTTCACTACTTTTTTCATTCACAATAAAAAATCTTCAATAGTTCAGCTATTTGAAAGATCATTACTGTTGTCAGAAAATTTGATTATATCGAAATAAGGAGGATGGAGCAGAAGGAGTTGAGCAAATTCTTCCTGTTTGAGTGCTTTGTATGTTTCAGGATTACTGCTGTCTCCACAAATAAACTTTTTCTTTATTTCATTTCAGATGATACTTTCTGCTCTATCAATTAACTCTTGTTGTATATCAATTCATATAATATTTCTTCAAAGGTTTTCACACTCTATAGCTGTCGTTCAGCTTCATAGAAATGGATCTATAACATAATCTCACTTTTTTGTATATCTTTCAATGAGTTGATTTGGAATTTGAGGAATAAAGTTTCCATGGTAAAAATTAGAGTGCTTTCCAGACTTATCTCTTTCATTGATAACCCAAAGACTATCAGTCCAGATACGAGAAAGATTTTTCCACTTATCTCACTGGATTTCCAAATCATTGTGTTTGGGCATTGTAAAATCAATATAATAAATCAGAGTAGTTGTCTATACCTATATTTTTTTTGATTACAATAACTAAAAGCTTCTTTCATACATTTTTCTTTACGCTTTTCTTTGCAATTTCACTCAAGACAAGTATCTTGTCGGTATGGAACCAGTTAATCTCAAATCATTGCTCAAAACCACGCAAGCACAGCTCGACAAACTTTCAGCTGTAGGG
>JAMIGJ010000019.1:0-2956 GCA_035905775.1 Candidatus Altimarinota bacterium | reverse complement strand
CGTTTATCTTCTCATAAAAGCATTTCATTTTTTCAAAATGGTAAAACTCTTGTTTTTTTTCATAGATCCTCTGCAAGTCTCACGTAAATATCCCAAGCATATATAAAACTCAGAGGATGACTCGAGGTATCCACAAGTTTTTCTTCAAAATCAACGTAATATAATCCACAAAGAAGGATTTCTAGAAGGATAAATACGATTTCTGGAATAGAATATTCATCATTGTATACTCCATCTCGGACGCTTTCATCAAGCATTCATCATCGATAGAGCATTTCTGTAACAGATACAATGTATTCTATTCCTCGTTTCTGATGCGTACCTCCATTACAAATTTCACGAGTAATGTTATCAGCAAGCTTTGTAAATTTATCAAGATCAATGCTTGTTATTTCATACCTCTCACGAGCTGCTTCTCATACAATATCTTCTATAGGGAGCATTATTAAATAATAATTATATATTTTAGCAAGTATAGGGAAATATAAAAAAAGTAAAAATTAATTTTTACTTTTTTTGAACTCGCAGGGTAGTCTCATCAAATAATTTTCCGAAATATTCTCCAAAATGATAGGCTCATGCTCGAGAAAACTCGTGGTAGGGAAGAAAAGCATGTCCATCCTCAATGAGATATTCGCTTTGTGCTGAGAGGATATATCCCCAGTTTTCGCAGGTAGATATTTCTCATGAAAGAGGATCTATAAAACTATAGTGTGTTTTATACAGATCATAGATTTCTTCACGTTTCCAGTATATTTCAAAGTCTTTTCGAGGAATTCGGATCAGTACTCCATTGACTTTATCTTGAGATTTTCCAGTGTACATAGCATTGAGAACACACACATTTTGCTCGCGTAGTTCGAGTACTTCTCCTATTGAATTGATATTATACTTCACCCAGTATTTTTTTCGAAATGCTTCTAGTATTTCCATATCAAGAGCATCAGGAACCATTTTGAGATTGTAAATGCGTTGAAATCCTTTTACTATGACGCAGTCAGGTTCACTCGTATCTCCTTCATGAGAGTCGCGATTGAGGATACTTCCGTAACCAATGAGATCGATATATGGCACATCACTCTCGATAATGTCTTTCCAAGTTGTTTTCATAATTGTTCACTTCTTTCTCTTTGTAAAAGGGAAAGAATTCAAGATAGGGATATATAGTTTTCCAAAGTATATGAAAAATAAAAATGCTTCAAGTCATTTTGAAGCATTTTTATATAATAGATTTTTATCCTCTCAACATATCCTCATGAATCGAGTTTGCAGCAAGACATCACTCCGCGGCACTCATGATGGTTTGACGAAATTTATTGGAGTTTGTGGTGACATCTCCAGCAGCATAGAGCCCTTTGATACTACTTTCTTGACGCTTATCGACGATGATACACCCTTCAGCATCAAGCTCTATCCCCATATCTTTGACGAGGGTGATGCTCGGATCTGTCCCTACTGCGACAAATATCCCATCAGCTGGAATTATTTTTCCAGATTTGAGAACGACTCGCTCGAGGAAGAATTCTCCTTCGAGATGATCCGTTTCTTCATTCATGCAAAACTCGATATTTTCATGTTTTTGAGCTTGTTCGACCCATATAGCTTCTGCGCGGAAGCTGTCTCTGCGATGGAGGATGGTGACTTTTTTTGCGATTTCAGAGAGATAGAGTGCTTCGGTGAGAGCAGTATTTCCTCATCCTACAACAACGATCTCTCGGTCTTTAAAAAACATTCCGTCACAGGTCGCGCAGTAACTCACTCCTCGTCCAAGAAATTCTTCTTCTCCTGGGACACCAAGTTTTTTATAAGTATTTCCCGTTGCAAGGACGATATATCGTGCAGTAAAAGTTTTACTGCTTGTTTGCAGCGAAAAACCTCCTTCGATTTTTTCTATTTTTGAAACGGTATCTGCGAGTATTTCGCTTCCAGCAGCCTCTGCGTGTTTTTTAAAATCATCCATAATTTTCGCTCCACTTTCAGATAATACTCCTGGCCAATTCTCCACCTTATGGCTCGTTGCGAGTGCCCCACCAGCCTGCGCTCCGATAATCAGGTTTTTCATCTTATAGCGACTTGCGTACATCCCCGCAGGCAGTCCAGCACTCCCTGCACCAATGATAATAACATCGTAATCCATAACTCACTTTTAAAAAATATTTGTGCAAGTATAGTAATTTTTTACCTAAAGGGAAGCTGAAGTTTTTTGAAATAGTCATGCTTCAGGTATTAATCTTCGTTCAAGTGGTTTCTGATGACAGAGTTGTAAAAGTGAAGTGGGGATTTGATATATTCAAATTTGGTTCAATATATTTCTTATATTTTCTATTTTTACTTCACTTGGTTCATGGTAAATGAAGAGATAAAAAATGAGTGTTGCTTCATCTTCAAGTGTAAGAGGAAGAGAAATATGATTTTCATTTCTATACTTTTTCCAAGATTCTATTGCATCTCATAAAAGTGAAAGTTTTGTATCAGTATCTGCAAAATATCATAATCTTTTTCTCAGATTTCAAAGTTTTGTATTTTCATTGAAATCTAAAGATATGTGAGCTTGTTCAATAATACTATCGATAACTCAGTATATTCCATTTACATCAATACTTGTATTTCTTTTTATTCAGGTTTCTTCATTAGGACCTATCATATGTCTTGCATGTACGGGCATAATTTCATATTAATATATAAAAAAAGTTCTTCCTTTTGGAATAACCTGTTTGTAGTCTTTAAAAAAAGTTTTTAAGCACACAAAGAAATCCTTCCATGTTTCGTGAAGAAATAAAAGAAGAATCCAAACCAAACAGTTGATGTAGGGAGTTGCATATTCATAAAAATACTTTAAAAACTGTTCTTGTATCATAAGATTTTCTAAATACTTGTCAAAAAAATTTCTCATTTTCGTGAAAATCGCTATGCTAGAAACACTTTTCTAAACTTTTTCTAGTCTCATCTTGTCCCT
>JAMIGJ010000018.1:0-2524 GCA_035905775.1 Candidatus Altimarinota bacterium | reverse complement strand
TCGTTCTTGAAGGGCACCCATATCAGTCGCAAGAGTAGGTTGATACCCTACTGCAGATGGGATACGTCCAAGAAGTGCTGAGATTTCAGAACCTGCTTGCGTAAATCGGAAGATATTATCAACGAAGAGCAGTACATCTCTCTTTTCTCGATCTCGGAAATGCTCAGCCATCGTAAGTCAAGTCAAGGCAACTCGCGCACGAGGTCCTGGAGCTTCATTCATCTGTCCAAATACCATCGCAGTTTTATCGATAACTCCTGATTCCATCATTTCGTGGTAGAGGTCATTTCCTTCACGAGTTCGCTCTCCTACTCCCGCAACAACCGAGTACCCTCCGTGTTCTGATGCGATATTATGGATGAGCTCCTGCATGATAACGGTTTTCCCTACTCCTGCTCCTCAAAAAAGCCCTACTTTTCCTCCCTTAAGCATCGGAGCGATAAGATCAACTACCTTAATCCCTGTTTCAAAGACTTCTGCTTTATTAGAAAGATCTTGAAATTTTGGAGCAGGTCGATGGATTGGATCCATAAACTCAGTCTTTGGTTTTGCTTTATCGTCAATTGGGTCTCCAAGAACATTAAACATACGTCCAAGAACTTCTGATCCAACTGGAACAGAGATAGGAGCTTCGGTCGAAGTTACTTCCATCCCTCGTCTAATACCATCAACTGGTCCCATCGCAATCGTTCTCACGACTCCGTCTCAAAGTTGCTGTTGTACCTCAAGTACGAGTCTTGAGCTATGTCCTTGTACTTCAATCGCATCATAAATAGATGGAACATATCCACCTTCAAATCGTACGTCAATCACGACCCCGATAACTTTTGTAATTACTCCTTTTTTCATAACCGAAACTATTTTTAAGTTTTAAAATTATTTTATTTCCTTCTCTACATAAATCTTTATCTCATCATCTTCTGCCCTCTCCATTTGTACTTCTGGTTTTTTCTGTGCTTTTTTCTGTGCTTTTTTAAGAGTATAACTTTCTTTGGTTTCTCAAACTGGATGCCTTAAAGCTATATAAAAATATTTTCTCAAAATCAGGCTCAGAAGGAGAACCAATACTGCAATGAAAACTTGTATTTTCAAAAATATCGGATCAGCTGGATGAAAAACTGGTTTTCCTAAAATTTGTAACACAATAGGAAAAATAAGAGAAAACAAGAAAGAAGTGATTAGCACATATACCAAATACAAAAATACATTGAGAAACACTTTTGCCATAACGGGAAGATGATTCATACCAGTATCTTTAAAAAAATAAACTCCTGTACTGTATTGTATTTTTTGTTTTTGTAAAGAATTCCTTTATTCTTGTAGGGTATGAATATTTTCATACTGGAACGAAAATATTCGTCCCCTACATTTTACGCATCTTTCAATGCCTCCACTCCTGCAACGATTTCTGATACTTCTCGCGTAATCATCGATTGACGAGCCTTGTTGTATTGGAGTGTGAGAGCAGAAGCTATCTTTTTTGAGTTATCTTTTGCAGCCTTCATCGCTACCATACGAGCAGAGTGTTCTGATGCTTTTGCTTCCAGAACGATATCATAAAACATCATATCGAGAATCATCGGTACCACATCCATTGCAATAGCTTCCATACTTGGCTCTATAATATAGTCTGTAATATCTTCTTGTACTTCTTCAAGAACTTTTGCATCATCAATTATTTCTTCAAGATATTTTTTTACTCCTTGGGCATCAATAGGGAGAAATTCTCGTGCTACTGGAACTTGTTTTATGGAATTAACATAGTAGTTATAAAATACTACGACTTTCCCATATTCTCCTGTGAGAAACTTTTCATAGATGAGACTCGTCACATTTTTTATAAAACGGGTATCAATATTATCACTAAATGCAGGAGAAAAATCTGCAAGAAGTTCGTTTCCTGTTCGAGCGACAAAAGCTGTTGCCTTTTTCCCTAGAGTGATATACTCCATTTTTTCCTCTCGATTTTGTTTTACGTACTCGTTTACTTTTTTGAGTACATTGACGTTATACCCTCCACAAAGCCCTTTGTTGGAAGTGATCATCACCGCAAGTGTTTTTTTGCTTTCTGGTTTTTGAAAATACGCAAATCCTTGCAAAAATGGTTCGATACGAGAAAATACTTTGAGCATCTCTATCACAAAGTCCTTTTTTTGGAGGGCGAGATCTTGTGCTTTCTTCATCTTTACGGTCGAAATAAGCTCCATCGCTTTAGTGATCTTTGCCGTATTATTGATGGAAGCAATTTTTCGTTTTATTTCTTTTGCGTTTGCCATGAGAAATGTTGATTATTTATTGAGTTCTACTACTTTTGCAATCACTTCTTTGAGTTTTGCTTCGGTATCTTCTGAGATATTTTTCTCTGTTGCTATCGCAGCAAGAACTGATTTTTCTTCATCGAGCGATGCGTAGAGATCTGCTTCAAATTTGAGTACTTTATTTACTGGAATACTATCAAGAAATCCCTTTGCTCCTGCATAAATCGCACATACCTGCTTCATCACTGGTACTGGACTATTGACTC
>JAMIGJ010000017.1:0-4617 GCA_035905775.1 Candidatus Altimarinota bacterium | reverse complement strand
TCACACTTTGAGGTATTTTTTCACTCCTCATAACATTTATTTCTCAAACATGATGAATTATATTTGCATGGTGGGTAGATCTATGACTCAATATTCTTCTTTTTATTGCACAGAGTGCACACTCACTTCCTTGAAATCTGCAGGATATTACCCTCTCAATATATGAGCATTACATTATAGGACTATTTTGTTTCTTTCTTTTTCTTTTTATAAGCATATTTTCTATTATAAATAAAGGAATCGTGAGTATTCAACTCTTAAAACGAGAAAAATAGTAAAAAATGAAACATAAAAAACCCTTCATAGAAGGTTTTTTATAGCGGAGTCTAGTTGCCCTAAATCCTGAGAAAATTTACCAATGAGATTTTCGCAAATAAACTAACTTGTCACTACAGAGGAATTCATTGAATAAAAAGAAAATATTCTTTTAAGGACGTAAAAGTTCACTTTGATTACATATAGTTTCAAGTCTTTTTGAAATTTCATCAAGAATAATGGTAGAATAGTTCGTTATTTGATCAATATTGAGAGAATAACGAACCAATGCACATACAAATACATCAGAAAATGCTTTTCTATATTCAGTTATCTCTTTCTGAAGAAGAAATTTTTTTGCTTGTAAATCACTGAAATTTTTAATCTGTCAGAAACTCATACTAATCCAAATATGCATAAAATCGTCAAAATTTCCACTATCCCAATTCTTTCTATCAATTACCCCACCCATAGCTATAAATGATTCATATTCATAGAGTGAAACAAGTAACATTATAATACTACTTGATGTTCCAAGTCAGAGAAAAAAAACAATAGCATCAACAAACTGTCTATCTGATTCAGTTGGATCCTTAAGGATTCTACGAAGAAATATAATAAGAAGATCATCATAATTTCTACTTTTTTTCTCGTCGGATTTTGTTTGTTTAATACCAGCAATACTTTTTGCAATAGTTGCACGAAAAACTTCATTATCTTCTGAAGTAGTATTGCTGACTGATGGAGCGTTGAAAAAATCGAAATCATCTATGGACATAACCAACGAGGAGAAAAAATCGGTAAACTCGATGAAAAACTATGTATTTCTTCTCAAAGAGAGTGTAATATATCATTGTTTTCCGTATTTTGCAAAGCAATATCAAGATATTCTGCAATTTTCTCCATATCATCAGTAGTGCAACCACGTGTTGTAAGTGCTGGTGTACCAATTCGTATACCTGAAGGAGAGAGAGCACTCCTTGTATCATTCGGTATCATGTTTTTATTTATTGAGATACCGATAGCTTCAAGAATGTCTTGTGCTCGATCACCAGAGATCCCATGACTTGAGAAAACATCAATAAGAATAAGATGTGTATCTGTTCCCCCAGTAATGAGACGAAATCATCTCTTTGAAAGTGCTTGTGCAAGAGTAAATGCATTTTCCCTTACTTGCTCAACATAGAGATGAAACTCTGGTCGTAGAGCCTCACGAAATGCCTGTAGTTTTGCAAGAATAGAGTGCATATGAGGTCAGCCTTGTACTCATGGAAAAACTGCTGAATTAATTTTCTTTTCTAATTCTCATCGACAACCAATGATCGCTCACCTTGGTCATCGGAGTGTTTTATGTGTCGTCGTCATAACAATATCAGCATAACCAACTGGTGATGGAAGAACTCATCCGGCAATCAGCCCAGCAGTATGTGAAATATCAGCGAGAAGATATGCTCAAACACCCTGTGCTATGCGAGCAAATCATTGCCAATCAATATCACGGGGATATGCTGAAAATCAGGCAATAATCATCTTTGGTTTATGTTCTCGTGCCAAACTCTCGACCCGATCCATATCGATTCGATGAGAATCTTGCGAGAGAGTATAGCTCACAATATTATAGAGTTTTCCAGAATAGTTCATCCTATGCCCGTGGGAGAGATGTCATCATTGATCGAGCGAAAGAGAAAGTATCGTATCACCTGGTGATAGTAGTGCAAGTTGTATTGCAAGATTTGCTGGTGATCACGAGTGTGGTTGAACATTTACAGCCTCAAATCCGAATATTTTCTTTGCTGCATCGATTGCTGCATTTTCGACATAGTCGACAAATTCTTGTCAAGAATAGTAGCGTTTTCATGGGAGTCACTCACTATATTTATTCGCAAATGGAGTCGATAAACAAGCCATAACATCAGGTGAAATAATATTTTCTGATGCTATCATCTCAAGTGTCGAAGTTTGTCTATTTTCTTCTCATTTAATCCACTTTTGGATATCATTATCAATCATAAGTACAAAAATTATTGAGAGAGTTTTTTTGCAAGCTCAAGAGCCTTTTTCTTCTCTTGTTCCAAGAGAGAAATAATTTTTTCTATACCAACATCAACCGGTATTGGATCGAGAACAACATCTGGATTGATACCGAGCTTATCAATGGAATGATCTAATGGAGTAAACCAACGAGCTATCGTGATTTTTATTTCACTTCCATCACTGAGTTCAAATGGTTGTTGTACTGATCATTTTCCATATGTTTTCCTTCCGATTACTTTTCAACGCTCAAGATCTTGTATGGCTCACGCAAATATTTCTGAAGCAGATGCAGAATTTTCATTCACAAGAACCACAAGTGGAATATCTATCATCGTAGGATTTCTATTATTTGTCTTCACCTCTTCCTCGAATAATCCTCATGAGAGAAATTTTCCTCCACTATTCTTTCTTCAACGATCACGCAGTACCACGGTATCTGGTTTGAAAAAATGAGAGAGCATCTCCTGTGCTGCTGAAAGAAGTCATCCACCATTATCACGAAGATCTATGACAATCGCTTTTGTATCTTTTGAATTATTCTTGGCAAGAATATTCTGAAAGTCACGAGCTGTATCTTGTCAGAACATTTTTACTTGTATATAGAGAATTCCATCTTTTGTCTTTTCTGATTCGATCGATGGCACTTTCACAATAGATCTCACTATGTCTATCTTATTCATAACACCTCACCTTCGATAGGTAATATTCACTGTTGTTCCTGGTTTTCAACGAATAAGACTTACTGCTTCTGTTGTTGTTACTCAACGTAGTGATCAGGTATTAACCATGGTTATAATATCACCTATCTTCAATTGTGATTTGTAAGCAGGTGAGTCTTGAAGAACTTCACGAATTACAACCCCATCATCCGCTTTTGCAATGACAGCACCTATACCAGCAAAATTTCCACGAAGTGATTCACTAAAATATTCTAATTCTTTCCCACTTAAATATTCAGAAAAAGGATCCTTGAGACTTGAGACAAGTCACTCAACATATGCTTTTTCAATATATGAACCACTCATATCAATAGGTTCAATATAATTTTTTTGAATAATTGCCTTTGTTTCATCAACAATACTGTTGTGTTTTGTTGATGAAACAAATTTATAACTATTATAAGCCTGATAATCGCCAATATGACTTAACCGTGTGTCACGAAGTGTCGGAAGTGAATAAAGCCCAAGAACATGAAGAAATACAAGGAATATCAAACTCAATGAGAGTCCATGAGAAATTGCTCAAAACTTGTCAGTAATTTTCATACGTGTCAAAATTGTCTAAAAAATATTTAACATCCATATAATAGAATCAAACACAAAAAACTCAAATCAAGAGTAAAAAGTTTTTTACAAACAATAAATGTTAATAAATCCCTTTCGGAAGATTCATAAAGGAAAGATTAATCTGTCAATGTTAAATAACTTTTCTTTCTTTCTTTCTTTCTTGTTCAAAAAAAGATTCCTCAAAGTTTGAATTACTACTAAAACTAAATAAATTTATATATTATCTATCTAGAAAGTTTTTGTCATAAAATGTCGAATATGTCTGGATTTATTAAAATAAAATATATACTGCGTGTATGCAATTTTTAGAAATATTTCGACAGTTTCGCCGCAAGAGTCAGATGCAAGTTGTTCTTCGAACACTTATTTCGTCTATGATACAAATGCCCGAGACAGAAAAACTCCTCTATCTTGAGGCTGTTATGGTACTCGAGGTTGATGATCTCACAGATTTATATGACAAAATTTCTCAAATCATTGCTGAATGAGAACAACAAAAAGAATCATTAATTTTTGACATTTCTACTCATGCCTAATGAAAATTTTTGATATAATCAAAATAATGTTTTACCAGAATCATGAGACATTACAAATAAAATTTTAATTGCAAAGCGTGAAATGTGAAAAACTTTGGAAGAAAATTTACCATCTCCTGAAATTCAAAAAAAAATATCTGATTTTATATCGAATTTTACAATTAAAACTATATTTCTTCCTGATATTCAAGACTTAAATAAAAAAGAAGAAATGAAACAATTATTAAAGGTATTACCAGTATTACTTACTCAGTTGGATAATAAAACTACACAAAAAATTTCTAATTTATTGCAAAGTTATTTAATGAAAAATCATTAATCTTATTTATGCCATACTTTCGAGTTCGTGCCGCTCGTGGTAGTGAAAAACTTGATTTCCTTATACGGGCATCAGATATTTGAGAAGCGACAAATGAGGTACATAAAGGTGGATACACTATACTCTCTATCGAAGAACAGGCAGATCAAGCAAATGAAAAAAAACAGATCTTTTATTTCGATGCTTT
>JAMIGJ010000016.1:0-2612 GCA_035905775.1 Candidatus Altimarinota bacterium | reverse complement strand
CGTGTCTTTTTCTGATATCGTACAATCTGCAGATGAGACGATGCTCCCCTTTAACTTTCAAACCGTGGTTGAGGAGATTAGCGGAGATGCACTGGCTTTTGAAGACGGAGCATATACTTTTGTTCCGTGAGCTACAAAATCAATACCAGTAGATTTTTGACCTGAGTTTTGAAAAGCAGATTGTTATGTCACCAATCATGATGAGCAATACTCACTTCCCGTATTCCTTCAGGAAAAAGGAATTAAAAACTGTTATTTTGTGATGAATCACTCTCCTTTATATCTCCAGCTCGTACCTCCGATGAAGCAGCTTTGATTTTTTTCTGAAGAGAAAGTCAGAGTGTGAGAGCATGAAGTTTCTCCCCTTGAATTTGTAAATACCTTTATGAAACGCTTTCTTCCAGCAGAGTTTCAAAGCGATGATCGAGAAATCCTCTTTGCACGAGTCGATGATACCACGGTGTGAGTGATAAACAATTCTGTAGAGGGTATCCCTGCAGGGATTATGAATACAGGAATATGAGCTTCGCTCATCGCTCAATATATTGCAACACATGATATTGCCCCATGAATTCATCATCCAGAAGATTGTATTGATTCGGATTGGATGATTATAGAACTCAAAAAACGAAGTTTTGAGATACAGATAGATGGAAAAAACATTTAATGGTGTTCTTCAGGAGTCTCTTCATGAGACTCTTTCTTTTTTGTTTTTTCGTCTTTCCATCCTCGAAAGATTTCTGGAAATACCACCGTATATATCCACTCACCAAATGCGATGAGTATCAAAAAAAGTGATTTATAAAAAATAAGAAAGCCCAGTAAGAGAAATATAGCCCAAGGAAGTTTTTGAAAGGTTTGAAACAAGAGACTTTCAGAAAAAAAATCAAAGATTTTTTGCCACATCTCACTTTTTTGAAGCATTTTTCCCCCAGCGAGATTTGCGAGTATCCCAATGAGAAAAAATGGAAGCAACAGTCCAAGCAGGAGATGACTGGGGCTTTTTTCATGGATAAACATCGACAGTCGTGTTTGTAACATAAAAAATAAACCCATCACGGGAATCAGAATAATCCCAATGGAGAGTATCGTGAGAGCGTGCTTGGCAAGAAATGTTTGATATCCATCCCATAGTCGTTCATCGATATATCCCGTAAGCTCTATCTGATAGGAAACGACAAGATAGCTCAAAAAACCTATAATAAGCCCAAAAAATAGCTTAAAAAGAGTATCAGTTCCAGTGAGAAATGACCCAATTCCGGCAGAAAGCCCGAGAAATATGAGTATAATGTCGAGGAGTGTCATAGACGTGAAAATTATTTTTTTCCAAAACAGATGACATATTCTTCAAAGCTTCGATCACGGCAGGCAAAGGGTTTATACTCGGTAAATTTTGTATAGCGTTTTTGTATCTCTTGCGTAAGGTCGCGAAAATCTTCTCCTTTAAATACTTTTAAGAGTAAGTTCCCTCCAGTTTTGAGAAATACATCTGCAAATCCCAGGATTGCGATATTGAGCTCTACGCTCGCGTATTGGTCTACATCTTTATGGCCGGTAGTATTGGGAGCGATATCACTGGTGATGAGGTCAAACTGCTTCCCTGCTCCGATGAGTTCCTCGACTCGTGGTTTTAAGGTTTCAAACTCAAAGATATCATGTACGAGGGTATTGATATTGCTTTGCGAGTATTTATCAATGGGTTTGAGATCTATTCCGACAATATTTCCGGTATCTCTGATAATCTTTTTCATGAACTGGATGAAGCTTCCTGGTGCTGCTCCGATGTCGCAGATATCCATCCCTTCTTGTACCAGTTCAAACTGTTCTTGGATTTCTTTGAGTTTATAGACACTTCGAGCTCGGTAGCCTTCCTTTTTTGCCATTTGAAAGTACTTGTCGTGCATGACATAGGGATCAGGACGTTTTTTCTTGGTTCGTTGAGTTGGATTTTGGTGTCCTACAGATTTTCTTTTGATATGATTGGAGGTGACTCCTGCTGGTTTAAATTTTCGCATGAAGATAGATGGAGATATATTTTTTTTATCATATCTAAAAAAGAGCTTTTTCCAAGCTCATTTTTAAAACCAAAGAGTATCTGCCAGTAAATATATTCCAAGTCAAAGCATCAAGAGTCATATCACCAGATGTATCTCGCGAGTATAGTATTCGCGGTATTCTTTGAGTTCTCCGACATCTTTGATCCCAAAATACACAAGGCACGTGATAGCGAGAAAAGGAAGTATAAATATGAGATTATATATGCCCAGATAGACATATCCCATGAGCTTCGTAATACTTTGAGATTCGCTTGAAAGATAGGAAAGAATAGTTAAGTATGGTCCTCCAGTACAAGGGAGTAAAAAAAGAGATATGAGAATCCCAACAAAAAATGCTCAGGCAGGAGAAGTTACTTTTTTTATCCATTTTTTACTCAGGAGTTTGAGGGAATCAGGCATCTCCATCGAGAAAAACTTCTTGTACCAAAAATAGTCTTTAAGGTTTCCAAGGCCTATAAGTATCGAGAGAATGGCAGCACCAAGTTGGAGGTAAAAAAATTGTCCCGTAAATGAAAATGCTTTATACGCTCCAACTCCCATCAAATAGTAGCTGAT
>JAMIGJ010000015.1:0-14395 GCA_035905775.1 Candidatus Altimarinota bacterium | reverse complement strand
CAATACGGCTTCTGGAGTAACTGTAACATTATCAGGAACATATATAGGATGTTCAGCAAGTCAAAAGAATGCTATTGTAAGAGATCTGGATGGGGATGGAGTACGAAATGACAATGGTGATGATCAATGTCCTAATACTCCTAAATGAGCAACTCTCGTTCAAGATGTTGATTATAAAGGGTGTACTACCGAGCAAAAAGCTATAAAAATACGAGACCGAGATTTTGATGGAGTATTGAATGATGATGACGCATTTCCTGACGACGCGACAGAGTGGAGAAATACTGATGGGGACGCACTTGGAGATAATGCAGATACCGATGATGATAATGACGGATTAGAAGATTCATTTGAGACAGGAACTGGGTGGACTGTGCGAATTCCAATTGAAAAAGATATCACTGCAAACTACAATTTCACTACACTACAGGTAACATCAGATCCTCTCAAAAAAGATACGGATGGAGATGGATTGACTGATAAACAAGAAATGGAAAAAGAATTCAATCCTCGTCAAAAAGATACGGATGGAGATGGAGTAAGAGACGATATTGATACTGAAATCACTCATAGTAATGGAAAACTTACCGTAAATGCTCAAGGAAAATTTACTCCTGGTGCTGTCGCAATACAAAATCCTAATACCATAGATACCGACAAGGATTCTGTTCCAGATGTGCAGGATAAGTGTCCAAACACCCCTGCAAATAAAATCGTAGAGGAAACTGGGGAAGCAAAGGGATGTAGTGCCGAACAAAAAGCCATAGACAGTGATGGGGATGATACTCCTGATTATCGTGACAATGACAGCGATAATGACGGTCTGAGTGATACGATTGAACTCACAGGATGGCAAATACAGATTCCTATCGCTCTCAATCCTCTTGTCAGTATAGATAATTTTCTGACTTTTACTGGTTCCTCTGATACGAGAATGGTAGATACCGATGGTGATGGGCTAAATGATAGAATAGAAAAACAAAAGTGACTCAATCCTCAAGATGCTGATACAGATCGAGATGGAGTGACCGATGATATCGATACGGAAATCACCGCTTCAGAAGGGAGACTTTACGTAGACGCTCAGTGAGTCTATCAAGAAAGTATTTACAATAATGCCGATGAAGATGGTGATGGAATAAAAAATAATGCCGATCTCTGTCCTGGAAGTCCGAGTGGTTCAGATGTCTATAAAGACTGACTTTCTCTTGGATGTACTCCAAGTCAACGAACACAAAAAGCTGTTGATTCTGATTTTGATGGAGTTCCAGATAGCCGAGATATCTGTTCATGAACCCCTGCAAGCCTGAGAAAAAGTGTTGGAACAAATGGATGTCCCGTTGCAGAATCAATGGTAAAAAGTTATACGATGTTTTCGGTTGCAGGATCTGCTAATAACGTCAGTATCTGAGGAAGTGCGGGAAGCGAAGGAAGAAATGTCCGTGCCAATGACAAACTTATGTGATTTAATGAAAATGATCAGTTTATAAAAGTATCAGCTGGGGGTGAGGGTGGTATTTATAATACTCTCTTACGACTCGCTCGTGATATCAAGAATCTTTTTTATGTGATTTCGACGATATTTTTTCTCATCATCACCCTACGACTGATTTTAGCAACCAATACAGACGAAGAAGTCGAAAAATTCAAAAAAGGAATTATTTGGATTACGATAGGGATTATTGTGATGCAGATAGCGTATGCCTTTGCAGTTCTCACCTTTGATAAAGGAGTTTCGGCAAGACTTTGAGCCAGCATCATAGAAAATATTATCTATCCTCTCATTGCACTTCTCCAAACTCTCGCTTCTCTCTTCTTTATTGCGATGGCAATTTATGCATTTTATCGACTCGTCACCGCAGATGGAAATGAAGAAGCAGTAAAATCTGGACGCATGACCGTAGTCTATGCCTTCATAGGATTTCTCATCGTATATTTTGCACGAGCGATTGTTGAGGCATTTTATGGGCATATCAGTTGTGAAAGTTTTTCGCTTGGATTTATCACGATTCAAGGAGAGCAATGTACCAACACCCTTGATATCACAGAATGAAGTGATATCATCATAAAAATCATCAACTGGTTTAATGGATTTGTCGCGATTATTGTACTGATTATGATCCTCTATGCCGGGGCACAGATACTCCTCTCTCAAGGAGATGAAGAGAAAGTAAAAAAAGGAAAACAATCTCTCTTATATATCGCAATCGGACTTTTGATTCTGGTCGCAAACTATCTTATATTAACCTTCTTCCTTGTGCCGGAAACCGCATCTGGAGTTATTTAATAGCTTATGTTTTTCTTATGAAAAAAATATTTTTATTCTGTCTGCTTGCACTGAGTATCTGCTTTATTGGAGCACAAGCGAGTTTTGCTGCGGTGAATATCCCTGGAGGAAACGAAATACAAAACCTTTCGGTCAATATCGGAAGTTCTGGAAATGTCGTTGCTGATATCAGCAATGTCGGGTTTCGTATTCTCACGATTATTAAAAGAATTATCATGGGGCTTCTGGTGATATTTTCTGTCTATATCGGTGCGATGATGATCATGTCGATGGGATCGGATGAAGAACAACTTTCGTCCGCAAAACGACAAATTTGGTATATGCTCGTAGCACTCTTGTTTATCAATATCCCAGGAACGATATACGAAGCATTTTATAAAAATGGGGATACTTCTGTGGGGTCGCGGATTAGTGGATGAGCCTTTGAAAATGCTTCATCGGAAACAACGGGAAACCTCTTGTTTGATTTCTTTGTCTTTAGTTATTCTCTCAATAATCAGATTGTACTGTTTTTGGAAGTGATGATATTTCTCGCAGCGATTTTTATGATTACTATTACTGGAATACAACTGATGACTTCGCGCGGAAGAGAGGAGCGAATCAAAGAAGCGAAAACAAAAATTCTCTATACGATACTTGCTCTCATATTTGTAGGAGTAATTGAAGCATGGAAACGGCTCGCATTTAATGGAGAAATAGAAGATGGGGTGAATCTCTTTGAATCTCTTGCAAATCTAGCTCTGTTTTTCGCAGCACCCGTTGCTATATTTTTCTTGACTCTTGCAGGATATTACTATATTACTTCTAATGGAGATGAGGAACGAGTCAAAAAAGCGAAAAGTATTATTATCAATACGCTGCTTGCGACTCTGATTCTTCTTGCAGCCTATACGTTTCTGCTCGATTTTGCTACCATTATAGATTAATCTCTGTATATTTTTATTCTCACCTATGAAAAAAATTATATTTCTTTTGCTCTGAACTATGTTCCTCTTTTTCTCTATCAGCCAAGTATGAGCTGTCAGTGTGGAAGTAACCGAAGCGATTCCTGGAGCTGGATGTGGTTGACGTAATGCAGACGGAATAGTGACGTGTAATATCCCCAGTGGATTTTGAGCCGTCAGTGGAGTCATCGGAGAAATTATTAAATATTTCACTTATATTGCAGCACTTGCTTCTGTGCTTTTCATCGTCATTAACGGGATTTTGTACTCTATGTCAGGAATCAACGATAACCTCAAAAGTGGAGCAAAGGACAGAATCGTAAAAACACTTATGGGTTTAGTACTTCTCATGCTTTCTGGAGTGATACTCAACGCAATTGCTCCATGGATTTATAAATAAATATACCTTCTCTTACAAACTCCATTTTGGAGTTTTTTTATCGTTCATATTTTTTCTTGAGTTCTTGGAGTGATACTTCCCAGACCACCGGACGTCCATGTGGACAAGTCGCAGCATAATCAAGGGATGCATCTTGTAAAAGCGCGTGCATTTCAAAGACAGAAAGTATATCTCAAAATTTTATAGCGGAGCGACATGCGATATAAGCCCAAATTTTATTTTGTACTTCTTCTAGTCCTTTTGACCCAATTGCGCATATATCACCGAGTATCTGTCGAAATATCACTTGTATATCTTTTTTCACGAGAAAACTTGGAATGGATGTTATAAGGATATTTTGATGAGAAAGTTCTTGTATTTCAAAACCTATTTTTAAAAAATACTCTTGGTATTCACAAAAGGTATCATATTCTTGAATGTCTAAATGCATCCCAACCCCATCAATGAGAGTCTGTGAAGAAGTGCTATATCCTCAATGCGTAAGTTTTTCATAAATCACTCTCTCGGCAAGAGCATGCTGATCGAGCAGCATCACCCCATCAGGAGTCTGTACGATGATATAGGAGTTATGGAGTTGCCCTATAATCCTTCAAAATGGACTGTCATATAAATCTCAAAAATGCTTTGCAGAACTCTGCTCTTCACTGGTTCATCTTAGGGCAAGTACTGCCTGAGAAAACTGCAGTGCAGCCTGAGCTGGATGAGCTTCTCTCGGAGTATAGGGAGAGTAAGATGTAAATTTTGTCCCAGAACCGGTGTAATATTGTGATTCTTTTACAGAAGAGATACTTTGAGAAATATCTCTCGAAACTGGAGCACTATAAGAAACTGTGTTGTTCGATGCAGCAACGAGACTTACTGATTTAAGAGTATCCTCAAGTGCATGATATACAGCACGAAACAGAGTAGATTCTTGTGCAAAACGAACTTCCATCTTCCGTGGGTGAACATTGACATCTACTTGCGTCGGGTCAAGTGTCAGAAAGAGGATGTATCCAGGATGATTTCCATGGGGAATATAGCGTTTATATGCATCTCATATCGCTTTTGAAATCATTGGGGATTGGATGAGTCGCTTATTGACAAAGAGGACCTGTTTATTTTTTTGAGGAAATGATATTTTCGGATCTGTAATCACTCCCTGCAAGACAATACCTGCAAATGATGTATCTAAAGAAAGGATATGATTTCAAAAATTCTCCCCCATCACTTCAGGGATACGACTCAAAAATCCCTGATTTTGAGAAACAAAAAATGTTTTTTTCTCATCATGTTCCAGTAAAAAACTACAATCTGGATACACCAAAGACATCTTTTGAACAAAATCTAAAATTTTGAGATACTCACTGCGAGGCTGCTTAAGATAGTTGAGACGCGCTGGAGTATTATAAAAGAGCTTTTCAACACGCACAAGAGTTCCATGTTCATGAGCAACTTCTTGTTGCTGCCATCCTCCATCTTGAGTATTTTTGATACTCATGCCCGAAGTGCTCCCCTGCTCTTTTGAACTCATAAAAAATTGACTCACCGAAGCAATACTCGCAAGAGCTTCTCCACGAAATCCTAAGGTCATCACATGATAGAGATCTTCTAAATTTTTTATTTTGGAGGTAGAGTATTTTTCTATGGCTTTCACGAGATCATCTGCTCCCATTCCTTCTCCATTATCTCTCACTTCTATCATATCAATTCCTCCATTACGCAGTCGTATTTCTATCTGCGTTGCACCCGCATCCAGCGAGTTTTCTACCAATTCTTTCACCACCGAAAGTGGTCGTTCTACGACTTCTCCCGCAGCTATCTGATTGGCAAGTTGTGGAGAAAGAGTAATGATTTTTGAGGACATAGATACAAAACAAAAAATATATAACTCAAGTGTAGTTATTTTTTTATAAACATCAAAAAAATGCTACTTCGTAGCATTTTTTTCGTCTGTTTCACCATGATTTTTTCTCGAAAAGTATTCAAAGATTTGATCTTTAATAACAAGCGGTATCTGAGAATAATAATTCAGTGTATTTTTTACCTGCCAATAGTAGTTTGAAATCTCCACTCCTACTGAAAGTATTTTCAACACTCGTATGAGTACCAAACTCAAAAGAGTTCCGAGTATCACGATAAAAAACGTGAGAGTGAGGTACAAAAGATCCAAGATAGAGAGTTCTATCATAGAAAAAAATTAGAGGCTATCAATCGTACTATTTATATCCAAACTGAGTGATTTTACAACTTTTTGTATATTTTCTTCCCCTTGCAAGGTTTTTATATGCTTGGTGTTTTCAAAAACCAGGAGCGTAGGAAACTGTGTAACATTGTAGGGAGCAAAATCTGCATCTTTCATGTCTTTATCCACGAGCTTGAGAGCTATATTTTGACTAAATGCTTTCGCTACTAATACTGGAAGTGCGTAGAGCATCTTCGTAAAAAACTCACTTTTGGTATCGACTACAATTCCTATAGCTCGATGCGTATAGGTTTTTTCTTGTCCTGTAGTACTATCTTTTCAGATTGTATTTTTTGATGTTTCGATAAAAGCATCCAAATCTGTTTTTGATTTGAGGGTAAGTGACGAGTCTGCGAGTTTCGTAGCCGAGTATTGTATCGCATCTTTTCCTGCTTGCAGTGTTTTATCTTTGAGTGTAAAAGCTTTTTGTTTGAGTGATGCAAAGTCCATAATCGAAATATAAAAAAATATATACTGCCAGTATAGCATGTTTTACAAGAAAATACAAAAATATCCAAAAAATATTTGCCTTTTAAAAAGTTTTTTATATGATATGCTCGTTTTTTGCAGAAAGAGAAATTTTGCAAACCTATTTTTAACCACAATATTATGACAAATGTAGATATCGTGCGAAAAGCACAAGATGGTTTTCTTCAAGCAGGCCGACCAGACCTCCGTACCGGGATGGAAGTAGAAGTATACCAAAAAATCAAAGAAGGAAATAAAGAACGTGTTCAGAGATTTAAAGGAATTATTATCCGAACCGGGGGAAAATCAGAACTCGAAAAAACAATTACGGTTCGAAGAAAAATCGGAGCTTTTGGGGTAGAAAAGATTTTTGCCGTACATGCAACAACTATCGAAAAAATCGAAGTCCTTCGACAATTTAAAATCCGAAGAAAATCTATCAAGTTTATCCGTGAACTTACCGGAAAGGCTGCAAGACTCAAAGAAATTAAAATGTCTTCTAATGAACTCAATCAAGCAAAAGATATCCCTATGATATCATATCCTGATGCTCCAAAAGCACACAAAGCTCCAAAAAATGAAGCTCCTGTAGCACAAGCAGATGAAACTCAAACAGAAGCACTTGAAGAAACACAAGCATAATTCTCTTGAAATATAAAAAAAGCTCTCCATATCTGGGAGCTTTTTTATATTAAACAACACGGTATTTTACAGAGACTCCTGCATGCACAGAAATGAGAAAACAGGATTTCTGGGAATATTTTTTGAAAGTTTATTTTTGGAGAGATTGGAGATAAGCAAGCGCATTTTCGAGATTGAGTTCTTTGGTTACTTCTTCTGCATAGTCGATATACACTATTTTCATATTTTCATCGACTATCATGATACTTCTGGTAAGAAGACCATACGCAGGAAGATATAGAGCATTTTTCTTCCCAAACTCTCGTGTTCGAGCGTCACTCAGTACCGTGAGATTATCTATTCCGTTTGCGGAGCAAAATCGTTCGAGCGCAAAGGGAGTATCATTGGATACAATCAAAAACTCCATATCAGGAAAGAGTTTTGTGGCTGCTTCAAGTTGCTTCGTTTGAAACGTACAAACTGGAGTATCGAGAGATGGGACGGTTTCTATAAGTTTATATCCAGAAAACTGTGAAACCTGTGTTTGTGTCACCACATCAAAATAGGGAGCCTTCATATCAAGTTCTGTGTCTTTCAAAGTATCACCAATTTTTAAGCGTTCTCCACTGAGTTCTACCTTTTGTCCATTAACTGTGATATCTGGAGTTTCTATAGCTGGAGTATGTATTTCAGGAATCGAAAGAGCAACAGACTTTTCTGGAAAAATATATTTTTTAGAAACATCCTGAACGGTTTCTGCGCTCAAAACTCAGAGAATACTCCCCAGAAGCAGTCCTGCAGTAATTGCTATAATGCTGTGTTTTTTCATAGCATGTTTTGAAAAATTAATACTTCTATAGTAGTGTTTTTCTTTGATTATACAAGCCATTTTTCGTGAAAAAACTTGCCTTCTTTTTCGTTTTGAGATGCAATATTTTTGATTATAATCGAGAGGAAATTATTTTCTCACTCGAAATGGTATTATGGAACTTGCGTATAAGAGCATCCTCGAACTCACAGAACTGATTGATTCTGGAACAATAACTTCTCAGGAAGTTTGGAATTATTTTTTGATGAGAACGAAGGAGTTTGATGGAGAACTCCATAGTTTTCTTTCTCTCCACGAAGATGGGTTCAATAAAAATACTTGAATCCTTCAAGGCCTTCCTCTTGGAATTAAAGATATCTTTTGTGAAAACTGAAGAAAAACGAGCGGAGCCTCTAAAATGCTTGAAAATTTCATCCCTCCTTACGATGCAACCGTGATTACGCGACTTAAAGAAGCTGGGATGTCTTCTCTTTGAAAATGTAATATGGACGAATTTGCGATGGGAAGTTCTGGAGAAAATTCAGCATTTTGACCTACAAAAAATCCTCATGGATCAGGTCGTATCCCTGGAGGATCAAGCTCTGGTTCTGCTGCTGCAGTTGCTGCAGGATTCGTTCCTGCTTCGCTTGGAACCGATACCGGAGGATCTATCAGACAACCTGCAAGTATGTGTGGAATAGTTGGATTTAAGCCAACTTATGGACGAAATTCTCGTTTTGGAGTGATGCCTATGGCTTCAAGTCTTGACTGTCCTGGAACTTTTACCTACACGGTACGAGATGCGGCTCTGCTCTATGACATCATGAATGGATATGATCCAAAAGAAAGTTCGAGCATCGCTGGAAAAGAAAGCATCGATGAAAAAATTTGGCAGTCTAGGGATCTCAAAGGTATAAAAATTGGGATTCCGAAAGAGTATTTTGAACATGGACTTGATGCAGGAGTACGAGAGAGCCTCACAGGAGCCGTACAAGAACTCGAAAAACTCGGAGCACACATCGTAGAAATATCCCTTCCGATGACCCAATACGCAATTGCTGCATACTATATACTCTGTCCTGCAGAAGTCAGTACTAATCTCGCACGACTCGATGGAATTCGATATGGATACAATGCCTCAGATGCACGTGAAAGTCTCGAAGACATCTATCTCCAAAATAGAGGTCAGTGACTGGGATCTGAACCGCAACGACGAAGTATCCTCTGAAGTTATGTGCTTTCTGCTGGGTTTTATGATTCGTATTTTAAAAAAGCAGCACAGATTCGAACCCTGATTATCGAGGATTTCGACAAAGCATTTTCTCAGGTCGATATCATCCTGAGTCCAGTAAGCCCAAGTGTCGCTTGGAAACTCGGAGAAAAATCAGAAGATCCCCTCAAAATGTACCTCGCAGACTCATACACCATTCCTGCTTCTTTAGCTGGTCTTCCAGGGATCTCTCTTCCCTGTGGTTTTGCTCGTAGTGAGGACTCAGAGGCAGAGCTTCTTCCGGTTGGGATGCAGCTCCTTGCTCCACGACTCCAAGAACAAAAACTCTTTGAAGTATCCTATGTCTATGAACAGGCTACACAGTGGAGAGCCAAGATGATTCCTGAAAAATACAAAGTATAGTTTTTTTAGAGGAAAGAGTCCCAAAATTTGCAAAAGATATCTCTTATATGCTACAATATAAGAGATTATTTTTTAGAAAAAATGTATGGCATTTGATCCTACTATTACAGCCTTAACAGAAACCCCGGAATCTGCAGCAGAAAAAAGAAAAGCAGATGAAGACTATGCTGAACTTGGATTGAAATCACTCGACTTAGATGGAGCAAAATCAGCAATGGGAGGAATCTGACAAAGAGATCCAGAAGAAGGTCGAAAAGTCGCATGAGAAGTCGCTCTTGCTGAAGCTGGAGAAGAAGAAGATCCTGATGCAGTGCTTGCTGAACTTGATTGAGTTTCTCAGTGAGAAGGAGAAAAAACTCTTGTTTGAAAGGCTGGAGATGATATACTTGGATGAGGAAATGAAGCCTGAAAAAATGAACCTGAAAAAACGTGAGTGGAAGAAATAATGAGAAGTGATAAACCTGAAAATTGAGAATGAGACGTAGTTAAGAATGAAGCTTGAACACAGTGAAAAGAAGTTCCAACTGAAAATATTAAACTTTCATCTGAATATTCCCCTCTTATAGAAAGCTTTGTATGAGATTGAAAATTAAACCAGAAAGAAGCTCACTTACTTTTAAGTAGATGAATTGACGCTGGAAATTTTGAAACAGTCATCAATAATTGTGAACTTCCAGAAAATAAAAAGACAGCGCTTATGGAAAGCTGTAGATATTTTTGAAGTGATACTCATAGAGAAGCTGCAAAAGCTAAGCTTGAAACTCAAATTCCAGAAATGTTTGCAAAGCATAAAGCTCCGAAAAAATGAATAGACAATTCAAAATCATGAAACACAAATAAATCAGAAGTAGAGTGATGAGATGACCAAATGGAATGGACTTCTGCACATGCAGAAGAAGCATTTTGAGAACTAGCAACTCATTATATAGGGAGCGCTGAAACTCCTGAAGAACAGAAAGCTCAACTTCATCTTGCATTTCAGATGTCAGCTGAAAAATTATGAAAACAAGCTCTTGCTGGGGTAAATATTTCAAATCAAGTAAGTTTTGATAACGCTCTCAAAACAGCTAAAAATCCCGATAGTCTACCGGAAGCAAGATTTGATGCGATTACAACTCTCGTAGGAATAAAAAATACTACTGCTGGTTCCTTGGCAGAAAAAAAAGGTGCAATAAATAAAAATACTTTGACAGCAGCTCTCAGAGAAGCAGGAGAATTTGAAGCATTCCAAGTAGCACAAGAAGCACTCTTACAAGCACAAAAAACAAATAATCCTACTGCAATCAAACTTGCTGAAGCACAGAGGGCTGAAATACTCGAGAGAGCAAATATAGCAAGTTCAGCAGTTTGAGAAATAGATATAGTAATGGAGTGAATTTCAGAATCCCCTGCAAAAACAGCCTAAAACGGCTGTTTTTTGTTGCGAAAGTGCAGATAGGAGAGGATATATACCAAAACGATGAAATAGAGCGTTTGTAGGTAGATTCCAGAGGCTCATACATCTATCTGCCAGAGTGCAAACTCGATATTTCCAAAAAAACGTACCATGAGGATGTCGTAGTGCAGGAGCATCCAGGTAAAAAATCAGAATATTTCTCCGAAAAACGGAGAAAGAGAGTGGACGATAAGGGTAAGTGAACCTCAGAGCATCGCAAGAGGAATCGTCCACGTTACGGCAATATTGGCAAAAGGAGCGAGAAGCGACACCTGTCAAAACTGAAACATCATGATAGGCAGGGCAAAACTGAGTGCCGAGAGGGTCAGAACGCATGCTTCACGAATCGCGAAAATTTGTGGAACCCAAAAAAAGAGCTTTTTGAAATATTCTTGGGTATAGATAATTCCCATGACAGCAAGAAAACTCAGATGCAAACTCACATCATACAGAAGTGACGCAGGATTATACAGCCCCATACTCACAGCAGTAAAAAGCAGAAGCGTGAGATTTTTTTGGTTTCTTCCATGCTGGGAGATGATATATCCCAAGATTCCCATGATAGCAGCTCGAACGACTGGAGCTCAGAGTCCCACAAAGATACAAAAAAATGTAATCGTTGTACTTACTGCTATAATTCTTCCCCAAGTTGGCAAAAAAGAAAAGAAAAACGTAGTAAAGATGATACAAAGTGTGATATTAAATCCACTCACCGCGATAAAGTGAGTAAGACCCGAATTATTAAAATCTTCCTTGAGATCATCAGGGATATTTTCTCTCGCTCCAAAAAGGATTCCTCCTAAAAATATCGCTTCATGCTCCGGAAATATTGTGGACATTCTCGACAAAAGTCCTTCTCTGATATCTGACATATTTCTCAGAAATCCTGTATTATTCTCAGAAATCCTGTCTACTTTTGTAGTTGAGGTTGAAAAATACAGTCATTTTGAGTGCATATACCGTTGATACGAAAACCCGTTGAAATCTTCAAAAAGATACATTTTTCCTTGGTATGATATCACATCAGAAATCTCAAGATGAAAATTTTTTGGAATCTTTAACAGATGTTCAAGAGAGTACGGGATGTCTTCCCCGTCGATTTTTTGAAGCTCTATAACATATGTATCATAAAAATCATCACGTGCATGAACTCCTTGTACTTTTCCTTCATAAGAGAGGTATCTCCCCTCAAATTGTGAAATATAGCTCAATTTTTGCTCTGTAGCATCAAGAAAAAATGCACTATAATAGATGCTAAAAAGAGCACTGATACATACAAAAATACATATAAGAAAAATATCTTTTCGAAATGAAAAGTACAAAAAAGGAAAAAAAACTCATACGATGAGAGCCAGCACGAGAAATGCCAAAACACTCTCTCACACGAGATACAACAAAAAAATACCTCCAATGATCGCAAACAGTATTGCATTCAAAAAGATATTTCGATTCATATATTGTACTTAGAGTGCTATATGCTTCTCTTCTGCTGAAGTATCATTTTGAAAAATTTTATAGAGTTGATACGAACTTGCAATCGCTAAGACAAGAGCATACAATTGAGGAAGGTTAAATACACTCACTACTGAAAGAATATCTTGTTTCCCACTAAAAAATTCAAAAATAAGAATCATTGAAGAGAAAATAATAAGTCCTAAATATCAAATCAACCCTCTCATATGATAAAAAAGCGAGAGAATATACATCCCTGAAAAGAGGATAAAACTTAAAATAGTATACACAACAGGAAGAGGAAATACCGGAACCTGGTATGGAACAGGAGTAAAAGCATTTCTATACGTCACTTCTATCCCAAGCATCGTTTCTCTTCCATACACTTGTCCTCCAAAAAAAGAACCAATATACCCGATACACAGCGCACCAAGAAATGCAAGAACGACTCCGTCTATATATCGTTTGAGCGGTGTTTTTTCAAATCGAGCAAGGAGAAATAAGACTAACAAAAATCCAAATATGGCACCAAAAAGTGAGAAGTTATACTCACTCATGATAAAGAATTGAAAAGGATCTTGAATAAATTTCATATCATTCCATCGTCCTACCACATAAAACAGACGTGAGAAGAAAAATACCGAAAGAAAGAACCAGAGTATATTATGAGAAAAGAACGTGAAACTATATCAAAATCTCTTCTCAAGTCGCTGTAGATTCCATAAAAATGCGAAGAAGCTCAAAGTGAGAGCGATACCAAATGTATAGATATGGATGCCAGCTATTTCAAAAAATGGATACAAAATAGACTTTTAAAAAAGTAAAAATCTCCCTGATGATACTCAGAATCAGGGAGATTGCAATTATTTTGCGTATTCAACGACTCTCATTTCACGTATAAGCGAAACCTTCACTTCACCAGGATATTGCAGATTTGCTTCTATATTTCCTGCTATTTCTTGTGCCATCCTTTGTGCATCGAGATCAGAAACTGTTTTTGCATCTACAAATACTCTGACTTCACGACCAGCTGAAAGCGCATAAGCTTTTTCTACTCCTGAAAAGCTTTGAACCAGTGCCTCCATTTCTTGTACACGTTTGAGATATTGTTCAATCGCTTCTCGACGTGCTCATGGTCGTACTGAGCTAATAGCATCGGCTACTTGTACAATCGCTGCATAAATGGAAATCGAAAATTGCTCTCCATGATGATTTTCAATCATATCAATCACTTCTTCTGGAAGTCAGTATTTTCGTCCTATTTTCCCTCAGATTTCAGGATGGGTTCCTTCGATATCATGATCGAGTGCTTTTCCAATGTCATGGAGGAGTCATCCCATACGAAGAAGCTTTTGATCGACTCAAAGCTCTCGTCCAATTGCTTCCGCAATAATTGCAACTTCTTTACTATGCTTGAGCATATTTTGACCATAACTGGTACGAAATCTGAGTTTTCCAATGATAGGAACGATTTCATCCGGAATCCCATGGATATTGAGCTCTTCAAGGACTTTTTGACCGAGTTCTTTCAGAAGATTTTCTCACTCTGCTTCTGTTGCCTTAATGACTTCTTCGATACGTGCTGGTTGGATACGTCCATCTTCGATGAGCTTTTCCAAAGATTTTTTTGCGATGTATCGTCGATAGAGATCAAAAGCTGAGATAAATACGGTATCTGGAGTATCATCAATAATCAGAGATACTCCCGCATTTTTTTCAAAAGTTGTGATATTTCTTCCTTCTTTTCCAATAAGCTTTCCTTTAATATCATCACTTGGGATCTCGATGAGCGTCGTTGTAACCTCACTCGTCACATTTCCTGCGTATTGCTGTATAGATTTCAGCAGGATTTCTCGTGCCATCTCCACCTTATCTCCTTCTATTTTCTTTTTATACTTTTCAATGACTCCTTTTGCGTCTGATTCATATTTTTCTCCTATTTGCGCGAGATAGAGTTCTCGAGCTTCTTCTTGAGACAGTTTTGCGATTTCTCCAAGTTTTCCATCAAGTTCTTCTTGCTTTTGTAGCAGGCTCGCTCTTTGCTGTTTTATACTCTCTTCTTGCTTCAGAAGCTCATCTTGTTTTTGAGAAATTTGATCGAGTCTTTGTTCTATTTTTTCTTC
>JAMIGJ010000014.1:0-58448 GCA_035905775.1 Candidatus Altimarinota bacterium | reverse complement strand
CCTTATGCAAGGCTACGAGGAAATATTCTATGAAAAATACTCTTCCTGTCAAAAGTTTTTGGACTTTTTATATATTTCTTTCACAATAATATTGACAAATAAATATTTTATATAATATATGATTATTAACTTGGTAAAAAATCTAATATGCGAAAAATATTTTTTCTCATACTCCTATGTTTCCTCCTCTTGCTCATGTATTGGTTTCGAGGATATTTTTGGACGTATTTTTCAGCAAATACTCAAAACAGCCAGGAAAGTTATAGTCAATTCTATCAAGAGGCTCTCAAGCGCAGTAAAGAAAATGTAAAACGATATAGTGTAATATTTTTCCAAGAAGATATGGAAAGTGGAAATTGAGGTCAAAATCTCTGAAATAATGAGAGAAAACCTCTCTTTGCGGTGAGCGATTTTAATATGAAACAAATGCAAATGCAAAGCGATCGTGGAGATGGAGATTGGGCAGGTGCGAGCCTCACACTGCCAAACGGAGATTTTTGAAGCCTCAATCCACGCTCATCACTTGCAAATCTTGAGAGCCCTTCATTTGGAAATGAAGGATTTGCAGGAGCAGCAGGAGGAGATGGAGCATGTCGAGGAATCATCTTTGATCCATGTATCGAAGGGAAAATGATCGAAACCAGTGAGGGGCCTTGGAAACTGAGAAAAAGCGGAACTCCAATACATAATAGTGTGGAAGCGATTCCGAAAAATATGTTTTAAGAAAAGCTCATTCCAAATGGAATGAGCTTTTTTGAGGTAAAAAATTTTTGCAGCGAAAAGGGCCTCTTTCGAGGCCCAGTCCAATGTTGTAGTTCCGCAAGCAAGCACCGTTATCGTGCCGCAGGAACTTTTTCGACACGGAGAATTTTACCAACAATGGGAGCAATCAATGCTGCCCCAAAGCTGAAAAGAGCCCCCATTTTTGCTGCATCAAGGATTTCTCCATGAGGAAATGCGACCCCTGCAATGAACAGAGAAACGGTAAAACCGATTCCTGCAACGAAACCAAGAGTCACCACATCCTTCATTTTCACCCCTTCTGGCAGACCAAGGGTGAGAGCAGCGATTCCTCCCATGATGAATATTCCGAGAGGCTTCCCTACGAGAAGACCTCCAAGAACGAGCCAGGTTGCATCCCCGAGGGAAGAAAATTCGACACCAGCATTCAGAAAACCGAAGAAAAAGAGGATAACTTGAACCGGAGCTTTAATGGTATGCTCCAGAACGTTGAGCAAGTCATGCTCATATTTCTCTTCTTCTGCAAAAATTCCGAATGCTCGGGCTGCATGTGGAATTGTAGGAATCACCGGCAGGAGGCCGAGAGCAGGGTGAATTCCTGCTTCTTGGAAACCATACCAACTCAAGATACCTGCAAAAATATAAGGAATTACTCCCAGATATTTCCGTACCCAGCTTGAGACAGGACGATGTTGCTTGCCACGATCGAGTCGACGCGGGAGTTCGTTGAACAGAGCCCAGACAAGCATAGCACTGCCAAACGAAAGCAGGAGCCACTCAAGCTGCAACTCTCCCGAGGGATAGAAAACAGCCAGAATCAGAAGTCCTCCAGCATCGTCCAGAATCGCAAGCGCGAGAAGAAACTTAATAGCTGGATGACCAGCCCCAAATACCAGTCGACCTACGAGATAGGCAAACGCGATATCGGTTGCCGTTGGAATTGCCCAACCATTTTTCACGGCATCAAAGATGGTCGACCCCATGAAGTAGGCAAGGACAAGATAAATCATAATCGGTCCTAGCATCCCCCCAGCAGTTGCAACGACCGTAGAAAGTGCTTGACGACCACGAAGTGCCCCTCCAGGGATTGCCACTGCCTCCCAGACTTCTTTGCCTGCCATAGCAAAGAAAAGAGCCATGAGGACATCATTCACGAGGTAGTGAAGTGTCAATTCACGCACCATATGTCCGTTGCCGTCATCGTGCAGATGCCCAATGTAGGAATCAGGAACCAACACGATTTCCGTTAGCGCGTGATACACTTCCGGATTGCTATTTGCAAGCCAAAGGGCTGCTAATGCTCCTAAAATCAGGAGCAGCGAATAGTCGGAGACGAATCCCCAAACCTTCGCAGTTCTATTTGAGTTTTCGGACATTCATTTTTCTCCCATGTCTGCAAAATGTCGAACAGTATTATTGATTTTAATAGATTTTTGTCAAGAATATTTTTAACTTTTCAAAGAGTATTTTTTTCCTATAATCTCATATATTATAATCACAAAACAATGCCCCAAAAAATCTACGACCTTATCATCATCGGAGCTGGTGCGGCTGGGATGTTTACAGCCATCCATGCTCCGAAAGATGCATCAAAACTGATTCTTGAAAAAACCAAAAAGCTTGGGACAAAAGTCCTGATGTCAGGAGGAGAGCGCTGTAACGTCAGTAATATTGATATCGAGCCTGAGCGTGATTATTTTTGAAAAAATACGAAAGCACTTCATAGCCTCTTTAAGAGATTTTCTAACTACGATATGATAGATTGGCTGGAGTCTCGAGGAGTACAGACGCATATCGAGGATAGAGGTCGCATCATCCTCCACTCTGGTCGAGCAACCGAGCTGGTGGATATGTTACAGAAAGAACTGCATAAAAATAATACAGAAATCATCTACAATAGTCCCGCAGAAGATGTTATCTTGAGAAAGGATGGGGTATTTGAAGTGAGACCGGTCTCAGCTGAGACCGGTCTCGTAGAGAATTTTTTAGCTCATAAACTCGTTATCTCCTCGGGAGGAAAGAGCTTTGCAAGTGTGGGAACCGATGGATGGGGATATAGGATTGCACAAAAATTTGGACATACTATCAATGAACCATTTAAAGGACTGTGTGGAATGGTGACTCGTGAAAATCTCGCAGATATTTCTGGAAGTACCGTGTTTCTCGATATAGAACTCTATGATAGTGAAAAACTCATCTACAGCGAATCTGACGGATCATTTCTCTTTACGCACTTTGGAGTCTCTGGGCCGATGATCTATAATGCGGTTGTGAGACTTGGGGAATACTTGCGTCAAAAATGAATCTCTGCTGAACAAGAAGCACTCTATATCAAAGATCATATCACTTTAAAAATAAAATTTAACGAAGCTTCTCTCACCAAAAAACTCGAAAAGTTTTTTGAACTCTCTCCCGAAAAGATGGAAATCATTCTACATATCAACGACTTACGTGGCTGGGCAGAAGCAAAAGTGACAGGAGGAGGAGTGTTTCTCGATGAACTCGATAAAAATTTTCAGTCAAAGCTCATCCCAAATCTTTACTTCATCGGAGAAGTCATAGATATCACCGGAAAAACCTGAGGATTTAATCTCCAGTCAGCCTGGAGTGAAGGCTATGTGGTGGGAAAGAGTTTGTAATATTAAAGTTTTTTCCTATACTTGCTGAAATTATTTTTAGAAAAATACTATGAAACACGGACATATTTTTTTTATTATGTGAATCTCTGGTTCTGGAAAAGGAACTTTGATTAAAAATCTCCAACAAAAAGATATAAAAAATCTCCATATTCCTCCATCCTACAAAACTCGAGCGATACGAGAAGGAGAAATTAATGGAAAAGATGCCCATTTTGTCAGTCATGACGATTTTCTCAAAAGTATTGAAAAATGAGAATTTTTAGAATATGCAATCCTCTATGAAGGTGCAGATTACTACGGAACAAAATATGAAGATGTGATTGATAACGGAGTACATAAAGAAAAAATAGTACTCAAAGAGGTAGATATTAATGGATTAAAAAGACTTGAGAAAGAGAAACCAGAACTCAAAAGACATTATACTACTATTTTTCTCGACATACCAGCTCACATAGTAGCTGAGAGAATCAAAGAAAGAGGAGCGAGTATAGAGCGTGATGAGATGGAAAGAAGAATAAAAACTGCAACTCAAGAGACTCTCGAATCTGAAAAGATATGTGACTACCTGATAGATGCGACCCAAAGTCCACAAGCAGTCCTTGAAGAAGTTTTAGCTATTATCGAATTTACATGATCTTCCACATAATCACCATATTTCCCGAAAGTTTTACGAGTTTTTTGCAGACAAGCATCATCGGACGAGCAAAAGAAAAATGACTCTTTCAGGTTGAGCTCTATAAACTCAACGACTTTTCCAAAAAAAAGTTTGGTCAGGTCGACGATAAAGCTTTTGGGATGCATGGACAAGTTTTGAGTCCCGAACCTCTTGCTGACGCGATAGAGTCTATTTTTGAAAAAGTAGGCAAAAAAATTCCTGTCATCTATATGACTCCCAAAGGAGAGCTTTTGGATCAAGAGAAAGTCGAGAAACTTTCTGAAAATATACAAGAGTGTATCATCCTATGTGGTCACTATGAAGGCATAGATGAGCGAATTATAGAACTCTTTGTGACCCATCAAATCTCTATCGGAAACTACATCCTTTCTGGTGGGGAGCTCGCAGCACAGGTGCTTATCGATACACTGGTACGTCATATCCCTGAAGTATTAGGAAACCCCGAGTCTTTGGAAGAAGAAAGTTTTTCGCAAAAACTTGGGAGACAAAAAGAGTATCCTGTGTATACTCGACCTGCAGATTTCCGAGGGATGAAAGTTCCTGAAGTGCTGACTTCTGGAAATCATGCTGCGATAGAACTCTGGAAACAATCTCATCTTAGCATATAATTATGACTGAAAATATGAATCAAGAAATCCTTATGCAAACAGGAACACTCACCACACCAAATAGTCTCCTCTCTCATCCCTATATCGCAGGATTTTGGGATCTCATCACCCTCGAGTTTATGGCAAAATTTTTTGTTGCCTATTTTTTCGTGGTGTGGATCGCACTGATTCTTTGGGTTGCACGAGATATCTCTTATCGCAGTTCAAATGCCTTTTTACAAGCTTTTTCACTGCTTATCGTGATACTTCTGACTCCATTGGGAGTATTTCTCTACCTGCTCATCCGACCTCGTAAGACGATGATAGAAAGCTACTATGAAGAAGTAGAGAATAATCTCAATGTCCTGAGTGAAATCGTACAAGAAAGACTTGAATCTACCACGCATCTCACCTGTCCAAAATGTGAGCATGTGGTAGAGGCAGATTTTCTCCTGTGTCCCAACTGTCACACGACGCTTAAACATCAGTGTATTTCGTGTAAACGAGATATTCGAGAAACGTGGGAAGTATGTCCCTACTGTAAAACTCTTCAAATTCCTGAAAAAAAATCAAAGAAAAAAACATAACCCTCATCTAAATCTTCTCCCTGAAATCAGGGAGAAGGGCTACAATTTTGAGATTTGCAGCCCCTTTCCCTAATATTAGGGAAAGGATTTGGATAGGGTTATTGTGTTTGAAACTCTCTCACTGCTCTATCCTTGATATCATCTAAAATACTTTCCAAGAAAGGATCGACTCCTCGAATCGTTCCCTTTTCCCATCGTTCTAATGCTGTTTGCAAGTGTTCTGGATTAATTTCTCCTATAGTTTGAAAATACTCAAAAGCCTGAAAAGCTCATTCTATCCGATCAAGATTATTCACGAGCTTAGCTTCAATCGTTTCTTTCGCTTCAAATTCTTGAAAGATTTCAAAAAATTCCCCTGAGTATCCTGAAAACATTTCGCGAAAAACCTGTTTTTCATGTTCAGATTTTTGAGCAGCAAAGTTTGCGTCTTTTCGGAGATCTGACATGAGAGGAATATCTCAAGTGCGAATCTCAGGCAAGTCATGAATGAGAATCATCTTTATCGTTTTCTCAAAATCAAAAGAAACGGTAATTCTTTCCTTATAAAACACCAGCATAAAAGCCATTCTCCAAACATGGTCAGCCACAGATTCTCGTCTTGGCATCACATAATCATCCCAATATTTTCCCTCAAATCGTATCACCGATTTGAGTTTTCCCATTTCCTGCAAAAATTCAAAGTCTTTTTGAGTGAACATATTTATCATTTACGCAAATAATGACGATAAAAACCAAGGATATTACTTCCAAGAAAAAGACTTTCAAGCAGGACTCCCATGGGAGAAAATATAAGTGTATTGTAGAAAATAATACAGCTCGTGCCTGTCATCATGATGAGCCGAAGTTTTTTATCATCTTTTTGAAAGACAGCAATCGTTACGAGTGCTATCCCAAGTAAAATCACGAAATCAAACCAATCTTTGAAAAACACAAAAGTAGTCAGGGAGAAAAGTCCGATAAAGATGTATTTCCAATATTTCCAAGTACTCTTGTATGCAATAAAAAATCGTATAATCCCCAATCCTACAATGATAGCTGCAGAGTATCTCTCAAGGAGCAAATAATGCAATCCGATACAGCTCGCAGCAATAATGAAGCAGAGTATTATCTTTTGTCGTTCTTTAAACTGAAAGCTAAAAAATCTGCGATAATTGCGATTCCAGCAAGGATTTGAGAAGCGAGAAATGTGAGAGTGAGTCAGAAAAGCATTATGATTTTATATTTTAAAAGATACTATTTGAATATACAAAATTTAAAACAGTGGTAACTGAAAAGAATAAAATTATAAAAATAGCATACAATTTAGAAAATCATTGAATGAAAGAGTAAATACGAAAAAGTGAGAGAAAAAATAAGAATATGCAATACCAAATAGTGAAATATGAACTAATATCCGAATCTATAAAAAGAAATAAGAATAGAACTATTATTATATTTAGAAATAAAAATCATTTAAATTCTAAATTACGAGTAACACGAAGAGAAAAAAGAGAATTAAAAATAATATATACTATAGATGCAATAAAAGTATAAATTCAAAATGAATCATTTGGAAAAATAAAAAAGATAAATAAATTTACAATTATTATTGTAAATAAATCTGTCAATAGAATTCCTTTTTCTTTGAATGAAAGTTGTACCATAATCAAAAATAAGAATATACAAATATTTACTTCACCACTATATTTACAATCTTTCCTGGCACATAAATCTCTTTCACGATTTCTTTGCCTTCGAGCCATTTTGCAACATCTGGATTTGCTTTTGCTTTGGAAAGGACTGAGTCTTGTGATTCATCGACTGAGACATGCACCTCTCCTCGAAGCTTTCCAAGAACTTGGACTCCGATAGTCACTTCACTATCTATCGTGAGAGCTTCGTCATAGCTTGGCCAATCTGCAAAAAATATCGAGTTTTTACCAAGTCCGAAAAGCTCAGAGAAGGCCTCAGCCTGACATGCAAATTCTTGCAAATAGTCTTGCATCGTCGTTTCACTCGCTCGTTTCCCTGTCACTTTTGAGATATAGAGACTGCGCATCGGTGCGTCAGGATAGATATCTCCTTTTGACTCATCCGTAAGAGTATATTCACGTTTATATTCTTGAGTTTTTATTTCCCCGTTTGGAAATAAAACTGCAAATGCATCGATATAGTAAAAATCTACTTTTCCTCCTGCCTTTCGAGCAATATCTGTGTAAAATGCTATCATCAGTTCTGCGATTTGCATCTTGGTGAGTTCTGACTCAACTTTTCCTGAGGCTTGTATCGCAGCTCGACGAACGTGCGTCGGATTAAAATCTTGGTTTTCAAAATATACTGCGGTATCCGCAACGATTACTGGGATTTTATAGCCTTTGTTTTTGTATACTTCTATCTTTTGGAGCGCACATGCAAGCGGAGTCGCTCAGGTTTCTTCTACTTCGATGAGTTCTGGCATCTTTTCGAGAGTGAGAGCAGATTTGAGACTATCAAAGATGCTTTGTGCACGTTTTATCTTTCCATCATTTCCTGTTGCAAAATATGCTTTGAGAATTAGAGCGTTATTTCCTTTTATATTTTCCCAGCACTCCTCCGCAAGATGTGGAGCAAATGGATGAAGGAGCTTCAAAAAGCTTTCTTTCCACTGCGCTTTTTTTCCAGCATCTTTTGGAAGCCCCTCATTGATACAAATCATCATCTGCGCGATAGCCGTATTAAATTTATAGTTTTCGATATTTTCCGTAATTTTTTTGATGGCTTTATGGAGAGTTTTCATTGCTTTTTCATCCGTCTCTGCAAACTTTTCCTTTCCATCGAGAAAGAGTGCATGTACGCGATCGAGAAATCTTCGACAACCGACAATCGCAGTCGTATCCCAAGGCTTGGTATCCGCAAAGTCTCCCATATACATTTCATAGAGTCTAAGAGTATCTGCTCCAAACTGTTTCACGATATCATCCGGATTCACAACGTTTTTGAGGGATTTACTCATCTTTGCAACGACTCGTTTTACTTCTTCACCTGTAGATATTTCATAAAATTTTCCGTCTTTTTCTTCGACCAAATCATTGGCAAGAAGTCATCCGTTTGCTCTTTGGTAGGCATAAGCCAAAATCATCCCTTGATTTCGGAGTCGATGAAACGGTTCAATCGTCGAAACTACTCCGATATCATAGAGAAATTTATGCCAGAATCGTGCATACAAGAGATGGAGTACTGCGTGCTCTGCTCCTCACACATAGCTATCAACACTTCCCCAATACTTTTCTGCAGCTTTGGAAACAAGTTCCTGAGGATTTTTTGCGTCCATAAAACGCAGGTAGTACCAGCAAGATCCTCCCCATTGTGGCATGGTATTGGTTTCCCTCTTTCCACTCAAGTTTTCTGCAAGTTGTACATGCACAAACTCTGGGACTTTAGCCAAAGGACTTTGTCCGTCTCCAGCAGGTTCGTATGCCTCTACCTGTGGAAGTTCAAGGGGTAGTCTATAGTCACAGATGATTTTCCCGTAGATTCCGTCATAGATTTTAGAAAATTCCTTTTCTCCGAGCATTAAGATATTTCCATCTTTTACCCAAGCGTCTGGATTTGGAGATGTTGGAAGATTTTCAACATCAGTACTTTCAAGATGTATCAGAGGAATCGGTTCTCCCCAATATCGCTGACGAGAAAAAAGCCAATCTCTCAGTTTGTAGTTTATTTTTTTATGACCGAAGCCATTTTTTTCAGCATAGGCTGTGAGCTCAGCCCGAGCTTCTTGTGAAGTAAGTCCAGAAAATTCTTTTGAATTGACAAGTATTCAATCAAAAGTAAAAGCACTCAAATACAGTTCTTCTAAATTATATTTTTTTATGAATAAACTTAACATTCATTTTATGTATCATATACTTGCGAGATTTAAATCTAAATTATTAAAATTATTAAGAATCTCATCCTTTTCTTCTTGTGTTTTAAATTGTGGTTGTTTAAATCAAATCGGTGAGGGTAAAGTTGTATTTCATACTGTTGTAATAACATTTTTAATATCTAAATTGTATTTTGCAGCAAATTCAAGATCTCTTGTGTCATGCGCTGGTACTGCCATTACGGCTCAAGTTCCATAACTTCCAAGTACATAATCCGCAATCCAAAGTGGAACGGCCTCGTTGTTATAGGGATTTATCACATAACTTCCCGTAAATACTCCTGTTTTTTCTTTGTCATCTGCGGTTCGATCTTGGTCTGATTGCTGACTTGCAGTTTTGATATAACTTTCACAAGAATCCTTATTTTCAGACGTGATAAAGTCTCCCACTTGTGGATGATCAGGAGCGATAACGGCATAGGTCATCCCAAAAACGGTATCGACTCGCGTGGTATAGACGCGGATTGAGCCTATTTCTTGTAGGGACCGCAGGCCTGCGGTCCCTACATTGTCGTTCCCAATATGTTGCACTACTTTCATCTCAAACTCACATCCCTCACTTTTCCCAATCCAGTTTCGTTGCCTATCTTTGATCCCTTCTGGCCACTCGAGATCATCAACATCTGCAAGCAGTCGTTCTGCATATTTGGTAATCGCGAGTACCCACTGACGAATTTTCTTTTTTTCAACCTTGGTTCCACAGCGTTCACAGGTGAAATCTGAGAGTACTTCTTCGTTTGCGAGTCCCGTTTTACAGCTTGGACAGTAGTTAATCGGCAAATCTTGTTCATAAGCCAGACCTGCTTCAAAAAGTTTGAGAAATATCCACTGCGTCCATTGGAAGTATTTTGGATCGGTCGTATCTATCTCTCGACTCCAGTCATAGGAAAACCCGAGACTTTGAATCTGTCTTTTAAAGGTTGCGATATTTTGCTCGGTGGTGATACGAGGATGCACTCCTGTTTTGATCGCATAATTTTCTGCAGGCAGACCAAAAGCGTCCCATCCCATCGGATGCAGGACATTGTATCCTCGTGCGTGTTTGTAGCGAGCCACGATATCATTTGCAGTATACCCTTCTGGATGTCCTACATGCAGTCCTGCTCCTGATGGATAGGGAAACATATCTAGGGTGTAAAATTTTTTTTGCTCGGAGACCGGTCTCCCATTGAGACCGGTCTCATTTGGATGAGGTGTTCGAAATGTATTATGTTTTTTCCAAAAATCTTGCCATTTTTGTTCGATTTCTTGATGGTGGTACATAAAAGAAAATTAAGAATAGATATACATACAAGTATATGCAAGAGTCCGAAAAACTCTAGTTTTTCTGACACAAAAAAGTCCCTCCTGTGGGAGAGACTTTTTTAAAAGATTTTTTAGAGGATATATTGAAATAATGCAGTGGTTGGACCAACAATATCTTCATCCGACATAATACCAATAATCCAAGTTACGATTTGGCTTGCGAGAAATACGAGTGCAAGACCTATCACCACGTAGATGATAAGATTTTTTCCTTTTTTTACCTTGTCTTCATCTCCTCCTGAAGTCAGGATAGTGAATCCTCCATAGATTGCAAAAAGCATCGCAATAAAGTAGAAGAGTCCAATAATATATCCAAAAATATTATCAGCAGTAAGTACGAGATCATCTCCTCCATTTTGGAGGTTTTCTGTGATTCTGTCTACTCAAAAAGTACTTCCTGGATCAGCAGCAAAGGCCGAAGAAAATACAAAGAAGGCCAAGATAAAAAATAGCGTTTTAAACATAGTTTCGTATTAAGAACCTGAAACAGCAGCTCCTCCTGATGCAAATACAGAGATAACCCAGCTTACGATTTGACTTGCAAGAAATATCACTGCAAGACCAATCACTGCTTGAATAAGTGTTGTTTTTCCTTTTTTCACTTTTTCTTCATCTCCACCTGCAGTAAGGATAAGAAATCCTCCATAGAGAGCAAAAAGTACTGCGATAAAATAGAGAAGTCCGATAAAATATCCAAGAATAAGATCAAGGGTATTTACGAGATTTCCGTCTTTTATATTATCACCTTTTGTTGTAGATCTTGTATTATCTACATCAATCGCAGAAACTACTTGGGCTTGAGCTGCAACGAAAACTGCAGTAGACGCAAGAAGCATATTCTTCATAAAAAATATTTAATAAATAAAATTACAAGTATGATTATATGAAGGAGTGAGGAAAAACGCAAATTTTTTCTTTCATTTTTTGCTATTTTACAAGATTATATATAATAACAACATAAAAATACTATCTATCAAGAAATATGGACTACGATATCTTTTTAAAAGCTTTGAAGGAACATGGATTACGAGAAAATGTCCCGAATATATCTGAAAATAATGCTCATTTTTTACTCAACCTTATACGAGAGAGAAATGTAAAATATCTCCTAGAAATAGGAACAGCTAATGGTTACTCAAGCCTCCAATTTGCTCGCGTGATTGAAAAAAATGGGTGAAATATAGATACCATAGAATTTTCTCAAGTTGCTTACGAAGAAGCTCAAAAAAATATTGAAACACTTTCTATGCATCATGTGATTTACCAGTATTACGGAGATGCTCGGGAAATTATTCCTCTTCTAGAAAAAAAATATGACTTTATATTTATTGATGGACTCAAAAAAGCAAGTCTTGATTTTTTTATCCTTTCCTGGGATAAACTCAAAATCGGAGGAATTATTGTGATCGATGATGTCGTGAAATTTCGTCACAAAATGGAGAATCTTTATACTTATTTAGAGGAAAAAACCATCAACTACGAAGTAGTGATGGTTGATCCTGATGATGGGATTATGATGATTGAGAAGGGGTAAAAACTCCTATCTTGACGCAATATAACCCCTCACAATTCTCCCCTTATCAGGGGAGATGAAACTTCAAATTTGTTGCCTCTTTCCCTGATAAGGGAAAGAATTTAGATAGGGTTATTTCGTCACAAAGAAACTATCGATGAGGTTTCGGAATGCGAGTCTTCGACGAAGCTCTTCATAATATCTATTTCCTGGAACATAGAGTTCTTTGAGTCGTGCAAGAACATCACTTGATTCAAAACGAGCAAGTATTTTTTCTACTTCTGTTTTCATAAGTTCGTCACTCACTTCTATTTTCTCTGTTTCCATGATTTTATTCAGAATAAGCTCTCCTTGAAGTCTTTTCAGTGCTGTCCCGGAAACGTGTTTTTCTTTATATTCAGCCTCGCTGAGTCGAAGTGAATCGAGATAATCAGACATTTTTACTCCATCTTGTGAGACATTTTGCTTAATTTCTTCATAAACCATATCGATCTGTTTTGCAAGCAGTGCATCACCAATATCAAGAGTCGTATACTTAAGAAGTTCGTCTATGAGTTTGAGTTCTCGCTCCATCTGATCATTTGCCTGCTTCGTATCAAGAATTTCAGAGCGTACGAGCTCTCGAAATGCTGCAAGATCCATCTCACGACCGCGTAGATTTTTAATAAATTCTGGAGTAAATTCTGGTTTATGCGCGTGTTCTACTTTGTGTACTTTTACGGTAAATTTTGTCTTTTTTCCTGCAAAGTCAGCATTATGATAGTCTTTTGGAAAGGTGATATCAAGAGATGTTTCTTCTCCTGTTTTCATCCCAACGATACCTTCCTCAAATCAAGGAACAAGAAGTTTTGAACCAAGTACGAGAGGATAATTTCTCATAGATGTAGATTCCATCAGGACTCCCTCTGCATTATATCCATCCGTATCAATCGTCACTCTATCTCCCATGTGTGCTGCATGACTTCCATCAGTATCATGAAAATGCGTAAAGCGTGTTTCGATATCTGCAAGTGCTGCGTTCACTTCTGCATCGCTTACTTCAAGCTTTGTTGATGTAAGGGAAACTTTTCTATAATCAGGCTTTACTTCAATCTCTGGAAATACTTCTACGACGATTTTTACGATAAGCGGATCTTGTGAAACCACTTCTCGAATCTCTGCTGGACCAACTGGCATGAGTTTTTCACTTTTCAGAGCTTCTCGAAATATTCCATCAATAGCCTGTTCAATCGTCATTTGAAGAATTACTTGCTCTCCAAATTGTTTTACAATCACATCTTCAGGGATAGTAGCTCATTTTCGAAATCCTTTGATATTTGCATTTTTACTGGCATCAGCTATCACTTTTTTTCGAAATTTTGCGACATTTGCAGCAGATTCTTCGATCGTCAGTTCCACGAGAGATTTTGGAAGTTTTTGTTGTGTAACGGTCATAGTTCTATAAATAATTTCCTTTTGAAAACTCAAAAGTTCTAAAATAACGTGCGGAAGTATATCGAAAAAAAATTTTTTTCCAAATTTTGATGCTTCTTTTTTACCATATATTTCACAATATAAAAAGTATAAATCAATATATTTCTTGCTTGCAAATTTTGTTTTTTATAGAAGAAACACTATACTAACAGGGTTATATTTTATTATTTACTCTCTTTCCTATGAAAAAGATGTTACAAAAAGGGTTTACCCTCATTGAGCTTCTCGTAGTTATCACGATTATCGGGATCCTCGCAACCGGTGCAGTTACCGTATATACAAGCCAAATGACGAAAGCTCGTGACTCAACTCGACTTTCAGATATAAAAGCTCTTCAGGGAGCGATAGAACAAGCATATATGGATGATTACGAATATCCAGATAGATGAACTGCTTTTGGTACAGGAATAGCTGATTATATGACTCGACTTCCTCATGATCCAAGACAAGGTGGTACATGAAGTGGTACTGCTCTAGACTATTTTTACCAATCTGTTAACGAATCAGGAAATAACTCTGATAATGCTCAAAGATATGAAATATCTGTTGCATTTGAAGGGACAAGTGGTGTACCGTCATCTGTTCAAGATAACGGAGATGATAATAACAGACATGAAGTAGGAGTAAAAAATACAAGCCCATCTTATACGGCAATATCTACTGTTCGATCTTGACTAGTTCCAGAAACAGCAACTGCTGGACAATGTTTTAATGCTACAAATGGTGCTGCTGCTGCATGTTCTGTAACACTTGCAACTCTTATACGTTAAATTAGAGCAATAAAAAACACTTTCTTTCGAAAGTGTTTTTTATTGCTCTAATTTTTTAAGAAGTTCCTCTGTTTTTTGACTATAACTCAGTACTATTTGATCTATCCCATACACATAGGAGAGGATGATACTATGCAGACGCATCGAAATAACGAGCTTGCCTTTGAGACCGGTCTCAGCCGAGACCGGTCTCTGATACCAGTTATATACCTCCTGCATACTCTCACATATTTCTCGACCAGGTCTGAGAAACTGTTTCATAAACTCATAGTCATTTGCTCGAATATCGGTAGGATGAAAGCTATGAGGCAGAAATATGATTTTACTCCCTCGTTTTTCGAGATAGGTACACAGTTCCTCTACGAGGAGTTTCTCCATTCTCACATCTTGAAATTTTCAAAAATAACCACCTCGAAGAGCAAGTCCTACTTTTTTTCCTGAAAATTCATAGTTTTCAAACTCCTTGAGAGAAAAACCTCTTGAGGGATGAACGGCAAGAATGTTTCATTTTAGTTTCGCTTCTGACATCACTGGATCATCTACTATCTCACTTTCTATGCCTATTTTTTTGAGTTGTTCCCAACTCTTGATATCTCGTACCGTGATTTTCCAGGCTTTCTTAAAAATCTGCTCGAGTTTTTTAAAATTTTCTTGCTCCTTGATATCGATTCACAGAGCATAAAAATAGATGTTCTTCCGAAAAAACCTCGCACACTTTGCACGAAATATCCACTGATCCAGAGGATTTTTCACGGATTGTATTTCATTATCATAGATAATTCCTCCTCATCCTATCACAACGATATCTGACCACAAAAGTGTCGTCAAAAAACTCACTAGATTTTTCATATTTCGAAAAATATTTTTCACCTTTCTTGAGTCAATAGGAAAATACTCCAAGTACTTGATATTTTCTTGCACAAAAAAAGGGTGTTTCACATCATAGGTAAAAATGCGAAAAGCACTTTTTGGAAATTCATGTTCTAAGAGTTTTACTTCATTTTTTATAATGAGTTCATCTCCAAGATTTTGTGCTCCGACAGAAGCAAGTATTGCGATATTCATAGTATTTTGTAGCCCCCTTCCCTTTTCAAGGGCAAGGATTCAGGTTAGGGTTATTTATTCTCTATCCAAGTATCAAGTTTGTATATTTCCTCAAGAAATATTTTTCGTATCTCAGGAGCATAGGGGTTATCTGACTGTATGGAATAGAATAACTCCTGTGAATCATACCCAACCAGCTCACTCGTTTCTCGCAAGTGCTTATATGACTCTGTGGCAAGTGGAGCATCGGGGATGTTCATCTTTTTGAGAGTGCGTCCGATAAAGTGACTGAGCCCCTGGATATATGCCATCTCTCTATCATGTTCTTCGGGAGACATTTCATATATCTGAAGTTTTAATTTTTCGGAAAAAATGCTTTTAAAATCCTGATACATTTTAGAATCACACGAAATATTGAAAAACATACACTTCAGTCCTATAATTCCATGTTTTCCACTTTGTGGGCCAAAAACTGGATGTATCGTGAGGAGATTACTGGTATCTGGAAGATATTGTTGCATTGCATGTACAGCAGGAGTTTGTACCGAACAGATATCGAAAACCACACTTCATTTTTTAAGATATGGAGTTATTTTTTGACAGATTTCTGCGATCGATCCTGCAGGATAGCCAAGCAGTACATAATCACACGATGCAGCAGACTCCAAAGAAACTGCGTGAGCTCCGAGAGCTTCTATTTCCACAGTTTTTCCTTTTGCATCATAAATATATATATCAAAATACAGGGCAAGATGCGGAGTAAAAAATGACATAAATTGTCCAAATCCAAAGATACCAAGGCTAGGTTTGTGCATTAGAGTTCACGTATCATAAAGGGTAAAATCTGCTCAAGAGTTTCATAGTTTTCAGGAAGGATGTGCAAGACTCGATCGATATCACGTGGCTGATACCCCATATTTTGTAGGGTCGTTTTGATGTTTTCAAGCAGAGTTGCAGGAAGTGTGAGTTGTTTTTGTTGTAGGGAACGATTACTATCGTTCCGAGATGATACATACCCTTTTACAAAATCCTTATCCTTGAGTTCTAGAATGATTTTTTCTGCCATTTTTTTCCCAATTCCCTTGATAGATTCTATCGTTTTTGCATCTTCACTTTGAACCGCTTCGATGAGCCTCTCATTTCAGAGCATCAGAATTTGAAGCCCAACTTTCCCTCCAATTCCAGAGATTTTCAAAAGTTCGGTAAAGAGTTTTTTTTCCTCAAGCGTTTCAAATCCAAAGAGGCTTTGATTATTTTCTGTGATATGATGATAGATATACAGACTTGCCTCCTCGCGAAGCACGAGTTTTGAGAATGTGAGTTCATTAATCCCCACTTCATACCCGACTCCCGACTCAGGCAAAAGTGTCACAGCAGTTTCAGAAATCTCAAGAATCTTTCCTGATATATAAGCTATCATTGTGTTTTTATAAAAAATAGATACGCTTTGAAGTATAGTGAATAATTGAAAATTATGAAACATTTTCTCATACATCTCGTCGAGCTCTACCAAAAATATCTCTCTCCTGACCACAGTATCTGGGCACGGGCACACAATAATCCTCCCTACTGCAAACACTATCCAACTTGCTCGGACTACATGAAAGAAGCGATAGAAAAAAAATGAGTCCTTGTCTGAGTTTCCAAAGGAACCTGGAGGATTTTGAGGTGTATGCCGTGGAGTAAGGGTGGGTATGATCCAGTGGAGAAAATTGACAAATAAATTATAATATGTTTAAATAAATATATTATAACATATAATAATTTATGGTAACTATATATTGAGAAATCTGAACTTTTTTAGAAATTAAAAAATCTCTTTTAAATATATGAATTCATATTAACTCTTTGAATGATTATGTAAATGAGATTAAAAAAATCGAAAAAGAAAAATTAAATATATATTTACTATCTGAAGAAAGATTTAAAAATTATCGTGATTCAAAAATTACAGATTATCATTTAAATATTAAAACCTTAGATGATATTCTATATAAAATTGAAAATTGAAATATACTGAGAAATATCATTCTAAGATTTCAACTATATTTTTTAAGAAAAAAAATAACAGAGTTACAGTTAGAACTTACGAAATTAGAAAAAGATAAGAATAAATATTTAGATGAATTTTCAATTCAAGTTGAACGTGATATAAAAAACAAAATTTTTACACTTGAATCTCAAAAAAATAATTATTATTGAGCGCTTGCAGAAATAGAAGTGCAAAATCATTTAAAAAACTTATACATAGATTCAAAGCTAATTAATAATTTTTCAAAATATTTTTCTGAAGCTATTCCAATGAAATGATGACATGATTGGATTCAATCTGTTCAAATAGATCATATTCTCATAAATAAAAAATGAATTTTTCTCATAGAAACAAAGAATTGGAGTAAAGATTCCGAAAAAGAAATTGACTTTTCTCCTTTATATCAAGCTAAAAGACATAGTCATGCTTTTTATTTTTACTATAAGAATATTTTTATTCAACGAATAGGTTATATTCCAAAGATTTATAGTATTATCGCGAAAAAACAGTCAATAAATTCACAATACAATCAAATGTATCATGTTTATGAGATGAATATTTGTCAATTAAATAATTTTATTCAAGGAAGATATGATAATATAAATTCAACTCAAGTAGAAAATATACTAAATATACTGCAATAATCTTGCATTTTCAATATTTTTCATATAATCATAAAGCCTTACAAAAGGAAGTCTAGGACTAGAAAATAGTTTTTTGCTATTTTGAGAGAAAAGACGCTCGTACCTTTTATTTTTTTATATATTTCTATTATGGCACACAGAGGAAAAAAGTACAAAAAAGCTCTTGAGTTTTTGAGTGCTGATATGGCATATAGTGTTTCTGAAGCAGTTGAGCTTCTAGAACAAACAAATACGGTGAAATTTGACCCAAGTGTTGAAATTCACTTTAACTTGAACCTTGATCCAAAATATCAAGATCAAATGATCCGAACGACTGCAAAACTTCCAAACGGAACAGGGAAAACCGTTCGAGTATGTGCATTTACTGACTCAGCTTCACCTGCTGATCTTAAGAAAGCTGGAGCTGTAGTTGCGGGAGGAGAAGACCTCATCTCAGACATCGAGTCAGGAAAACAAGCTCTTGATTTTGACGTGTGTGTAGCAACTCCATCGATGATGCGACACCTCGGGAAAATCGCTCGAGTACTTGGACCAAAAGGGCTTATGCCAAATCCTAAAACTGGAACCGTTGGAGTAGATCTTGTGGCTGTAGTTGAGGAAATCGCTGCAGGAAAATTTGAAATCAAAACAGATAAACAAGGAAATGTTCATGCGGTATTTGGAAAACTTTCTTTTGGGAAAGAAAAACTTGCTGCAAATCTTGAAGCATTCCTCAAAATCATCAATGAAGTAAAACCAACTGGAGCAAAAGGAAAATATATCAACTCAGTGTTTGTATGTAATGCTATGGGACCTGGTATCAAAATCGATATGGGAGGACCAGTAGTGGCACAAAAATAGTTTTTGGAAACAAATAAAAAAATCTCTCAAGAATTCTTGAGAGATTTTTTTATTTTTTTAGTATTTTTTCTATCGTCTGCATTTTAAGAAGACTGTGAAATCCTCTTTGAAGATTTCATAAAACATCAGTCGTGTAACAGTTCGATTTTTTCTCACAATACATATCTTTGGTACAGTCCGTGATTCACATCTCTTCTCCAACTGCCTGAAATACATCATACAAACTTATTTTTGAAGCTGGTTTTCATAAGAGTACTCCTCCATTTCTCCCTTGCTTCGTTTGGATGATTCCCGAACGATTAAGATCAGCGATGATAAGCCTCAAACAGGATTCACTCATTCCTTGGAAAGCGACAATTTCCTTGATTTGTACAACCTCTGGATGCTTGTCTGCGATATAGCAGAGAGCTTTGAGTGCATCATCTCCTGTTTGGCTGAGTTTTATCATAAAAGTATTTTATATTATGTAGTGTCTTGAATGGTAGGGAACGATTGCATCGTTCCGATTATCATAGCCTATATTTTTAATACATCATCAAAGGTATCATGCTTTCCATCTTTTAAATATGCATGAAGTGCATTTCGAGTCGTGAGAAGTCCAAGTACCGAAGCATTTTTTCGTCGCTCTGATATCGGCATCCCAATAAGTTCTTCGATATAACTATATCAAAAAGCAAAGATTTCTTCGCATTTCATCCCGAGAATACTTTCTCCAAAAATACTCGCACATGCGGTCGTGATAATCGCAGTATCTCCTTCAAAGGACCATTTTTCGATGCATCCATCTTCGAGTTTGATGTATACTTTGAGGTCATCCCCACAAGTACGGTTTTCTTCCCAAAATGAGATATCATATTCGGGAAGCACTCCTTTATTGGGAGGAGTTTTAGAGTAATAGGTAATCGTTTCGTTGTACATAATTATAATCCCTCCCCCTCCTTCGTCGGGTACTCCCTGTGAAAAAGGGAGAGATTTTTTATTTTAATTCTAAAATAGCTTTCTCAAGCACTTCAAAAAACCTGTCGATATCTTCGCGAGTATTATAGAGGTGAAGACTCATACGACAGGTATGATGCTGTCCCACATATTCCATAAATGGTTCTGCACAGTGCTGTCCAGCTCGGATACAGATATCGTGCTGTGCAAGATAATCCGAGATATCAAAACTATGAATCCCTGCTACGGCAAAGGTAAATACTCCCACACGATTTTTTGTAGAAGTGGATCCGATGAGTTTGAGACCGGTCTCTTGAGACCGGTCTCTGAGTTCTTGAAATTTTTCAAGTGTATATACAACAAGCTCTTGTTCATGCTGCTGTAAAACTTTATATCATCCAATATTTTCTATATATTCAAAAGCTCGCAAAAGACTTATTGCTCCCGTGAGATTTGGGGTTCCAGGTTCAAATTTATCAGGAAGTTTTTGACTGTGGGTAAAATGATGTTGTTTTACTTCTCAGATTGCCCCACCTCCAGAAAAAATAGGTTTGAGGGTATGAAGGAGTTCTTCTCGAGCCCACAAAACTCCAATTCATGGATCGGCAAAGATTTTATGCCCCGTAAAAAAGAGAGCATCGACTCAGAGGGTTTGTACATTCACAGAAATATGAGGAACACTTTGTGATCCATCGACGATAAGCAGAGGCCTATGTTTTCCATAGCGTGCATGCAGGAGTGAAGTCACATTTTCAATATCAAAGATTTGTCCCGTAGTATTACTCACGTGTGCCAGAGAAACGATTTTTACTGTGTCTGTGAGCTTATCTCGAAAATCATTATAATCGAGATCAAAGTTTTCTGTGACTCCAATAAACTCTACATTCACTCCGTAGTCTTCTTTGAGAATAAGCCATGGAACGACATTTGCGTGATGCTCTACGATACTCACCAGCACCGTATCTCATTTTTTGAGAAGCCCTGTTCTCCAGATACTTTGTGCGAGAAAATTGAGAGCATAGGTCGAGTTTCCGGTATAGATAATCTCTCTCCAATTTTCGGACCCAATATGCTTTGCGACTATTTTTTTGCTGTCTTCATAAAGTTTTTCTGAAATCTCGGAAAGTTCATAGCTTCCACGGTGGATATTTGCGTAACTACTGCGCAAATACTCAGCCACTCCATCGATGACATATGCTGGTTTTTGAGTCGTAGCAGTGTTATCAAGATACACCAAGTTTGGATGTGCTTGGAAAACAGGGAAATCAGATTTGAAATTTATATTTGACATTATATATATATATATGCATAAAATATTTATATCTTTCGAAATACAGCAATTGTGCTAGTATAAGAAAGTGAGGGAAAAATATGTCTACAACTCTCGGAAAAGCGATTGCGACAGGTTTCCTGTCTGCGGCAATTTTGGCTGCAGTTTGGATAACCAAGACTGCCGAGCCCTTATGGGCAGGTTTCTTTATTGTTTGGATTTGGGGGGCTAAGTAGTCTCCAAGATTCAATATAAACTTGTGTTTTCCGTGCGGACCTCGGTCTCGCTCGGGCAACGCACCCACCACTTGGTCTCGATTCTCGCAACGTGCGAGGGACGAGACCTCTTTTTTGTTTGTGTTTTTACTTGTAGATATCTTTCCTCAATCAGATTCTATGTATCAAAATTACATTATTTCCTATATCAAGAGAATAAATAACTCTATATTCTCATACTCTCAAACGAAATTTTTGTTCGTCTTTCGGCTCAAGCTTTTTTATATTCAACAACTGAGAAAATGGATTTTGCAAAAGTATTTCCAGATATTTCTTTATTTTTTGAGAGATAAAAGCATCTTTTTGAAGCTTTTTTTTATCGCTTTTCAGTGCTCATGAGATATCATATTGTATTCTATACATCTTGCCAAAATTCATCGTGAGATAAAAATGCTTCCTTATTTCCTGCTTTGTAGTTTTTTTCTGATTCTCGTATTGCAGCTATCGTTTCTTCATTGAGTTCATCGAGACGAATAGATCGAACATCCCAGTCCAATTCTTGTTTTTCTAGTGGTTCTAGGATTATTCTTGTCCCTTCAAAACGTGCTCGTATATGCTTTTTGTCTACTCCAAGTTCTCTTCTCCAATCTTGTGGAATCGTATATTGACCATTTCCTATAGGCTTGAGAATTGTTTCTGTTGTCATAATTAAATTAATTTAGTTTTTAAATTAATTTAATTATAGTGCTTTTTCTAAAAAATACAAAATTATCTGAGTTTTGAGAGTATTTTTTCTTCTAACTGATTATATTGTTCTTCGTTATTTTCACGAATATTTCCAAATATTTTTGCAATATAGCTTTGAAGCAAGAGAACGGTTGCGTCTTCTTTTGGAAGTCCTCGACTACGAAGGTAGTAGAGTGTTTCATCAGGGATACGCTGCATGTTGCAGGCATGTGCTGCTTTTACGTCGTTTGAGTGGACTTTGAGTGTTGGAATTCCTCGAACTTTTCCACTGCTTCAGAGAAATATATTTTCTTCACTCAAGTATCCCTCTACCTTTTCGACTCCAGACGTGATTTCTACGGCTCCATCAAGGTCGATATCTCCACTATCAGAAACAAAACTCACAATATGCATATCGAGAAATGAGTGACTGGAAGAAAGCTCACCGTAAATCTGAGCCTTGATTTTTTCTCCTCTCGAAGACAATAAAGCATATATTTCACAGCTATTTTCTCCTCCGTTTATAAGAAAATGTTTTTTGAGTATATCCTCCTGCGAAAAATATCCACAATATACAAGTTTTGCTCCTGCTCAAAAGGTCACCTGCTCTAAGATATTTGTTTCATCAAAAATGAGAACTTGTATCCCATCAGCAAGATGGATATTTTTTTCAAGTTCTTTTGTAGTATAGAGTTGTGATTCTGTCAGTGTTTTCATGAATACTGTTTATTTTTTAAAATTTTCTCTCATGGCTCTGAGTTTTTCAAGATCGATTTTTGGTTTTTTCTTTTCAAAGGCAAAGCTTGTTCCACAGCCACATCGATCTTGTATTTCTTCACTGGTAAAAATATATCTTACTTTTTCTTGTCCTGTATGATCTGCCTTTATAGTTCTCGTGATTCTTCCATTTTGCAGGTGTATGAGGTCGGTTTTGGGAGTGTAGATTTTTATCCCCTCCCCTACCCCCTCCCTCACAGGAGGGGAAAAGCTTCACTCCTCCCATGATAGGGGAAGGTTGGGTGGGGGAAGTTCCACCAATTCATCTGTCACTTCAAACTCAGTTTCTACAGAAACTTTCATTCCGGAACATCCTGCTTCATATAGAAACACCTTGAGTTTTTGGACTCAGGTACTTTCAAGTTCAGCGAGAAATTTTTTATCGAGTTCGAGCATAGTTTTTAGATTTATCCAATACTTCCTTCCATCTCCATCGAGATAAGGACATTGAGTTCACTCGCGTACTCGAGTGGCAATTCTTTGACAATCGGAGAGATAAATCCATTCACAATCATCGCTGCTGCTTGCTCCTCGTCAATTCCTCTGGATTGGAGATAAAAGAGATCATCTTCATTTATTTTCCCTGCACTTGCTTCGTGTGCGACGATACTTTCCGTATTTCCGACTCGGATATCTGGAATCGTATCACTTCCTGAAATATTATCAAGCAGAAGGGCATCACACTCTATTTTTGTGACTGCTCCGGTCGCACTTGGTTTTATGTCTACGAGTCCTCGATAGGTAGAGAGTCCTCCTCCTTTCGAGAGAGATTTTGAAACAATTGAGCTTGATGTATTTTTCCCGATATGAATCACTTTTGCTCCCGTATCTTGGTTTTGTCCTGCATTTGCAAACGCAATCCCCAGATGATCTGCTCTACTATTATCTCCCTTGAGAACAGAGCATGGATAGAGCATCGTCGTGTTAGACCCGAGATTTCCTCCAACCCATTCCATATAACCTGATTCTTCGATAATCGCTCGTTTCGTGTTGAGATTATAGGTATCTAGGGACCAATTTTCTACAGAAGAATACCTCATTGTTGCATTTTTCCCAACAAAAACCTCGACCCCTCCCGCATGCAGAGAATTTTCATCATACTTTGGAGCCGAACATCCCTCGATATAATGAGCCTCCGCATCATCCTCGATGATAATGAGCGTGTGTTCAAACTGACCTCCTTTTTTCACATTCATACGAAAATAGGACTGAAGTGGTTCTTTTATTTTTACTCCTTTTGGAACATAGAGAAAGGTTCCTCCCGACCATACTGCGTAGTGGAGCATCGCAAATTTATGATCCGCAAGGGGGATAGATTTTGAAAAATATTTTTTGATGAGTTCTTGGTACTCAGGTTGACGAAGGGCATGAGAAAGGTCGTCAAAAATCACCCCCTGTGAAGCTATTTCTTCTTTCAAAGAATGGTATACCGTTTCGCTATCATACTGAGCCCCCACTCCCGCAAGAGCCTTTTTTTCTGCTTCTGGAATCCCGAGTTTATCAAAGGTTTTTTTGATATTTTCAGGGACGTCATCCCAGCTTTTGTTATTTCCTGCTCATTCTGGACGACGAAAATAATAAATAGAATCAAGATCAAGTTTTGAAAGATCTGGTCCCCAAGTTGGCAGATCCCGCGCTTCATAGAGTCCCAAAGCCTTCAGACGAAGCTCTAGCATCCACTCAGGTTCTTCATTTTCTCGAGAGATTTGTCGTACTACGGTTTCATTTATTCCCGCAACTGCTTCACCAACGTAAGCAACATCGTCATGAAAGCCCCAAGTATTTTCGATATTTATAGTTTGTGTGGACATAGGGTGTAAATTATTTGACTTTTATATATTATAATTTATTATATTTATAGCTTTTGTGTCAGATTTCGCAATTCCGCGAGACTGTTATTGCAGAAGCAAATGGAGACTGTGATGACTCGTTTTTATTATACCTTCGGATTCTTCAATGGTGGGGGAATTTCCGGCCATATTGAAGCTGAAAATTCCATGCAAGCACTTCTTCAACTGTTTGCAGGAAACCCCTCAGTGAGAGGCATAAGTCTTTGGGGGTCAGAAGAAGATGCTGACTCTGGAGAAGGTGAAATGCTTGGTTGCTACTCCTCCGTTCATGATATGACCGAAGAGAGGTCAGCCCCTGGGGAATGGAAGTATGGATCGTACTATATTGACGGAAAACCAGTTCCTCTGCACCCTCCAGAATTTGTCGTTTTCGACGATTGAATTCTGAAGATCTTAACAGGCTCGGCACCTCGTGTGCCGGCCTTTTCTTTTTTAAGAACGATACTGTTGCAGTGGCAAGAGTATTTTTTTTGTGTGTGTTTTTATAGTCTTTTCTCGCACAAAACCTCATCACAATTCTTCTCCTCAAGGAGAAGATGAAACTACATTTTCTCACTTATTGTATCTCGTCCCCTCTCTTTGAGGAGAGGGTTAGGGTGAGGTTTTATGTGGAAAGAGTTAGATTCATTCAAACCCCTTTTCTTGTATCTCTGCTGCAAGCTCACGACCTCCTTGCTTCAAGACTTTCCCATCTTGCATCACATAGACCGTATCAACAGGGATATACTCTAAAATGGTGAAATAGTGAGTAATGATGATAATAGAATTTTCTGGAGAACTGAGAGACTGGAGCATAGTTGCTACTGTTTTAAAAGCATCAAGATCGAGACCAGAGTCTATTTCATCGAGGATGATATATTTTGGACCAATCAGTTTCATCTGGAGGATTTCTATTTTTCGTTTTTCCCCTCCTGAAAATCCGACATTGAGATCTCTGTCAAGAAATGATTCATCTATATGAAGTTCTTCGAGATGTTTTTTGATAAAACGCTTAAACAGAAATGGAGAAATATCTTGAAATTCTGGATTTCTTTGTTTCTCAGCTATCGTAAAAATAGTACGCAGGTATTCTGAAAGTTTTACTCCTTTGATTTCAGGGATATTTTGAAAGGAAAGAAATATTCCCGCATTTGCTCGCTCATTTGGTTCCATCTCAAGGAGATTTTCTCCATCAATCATGATCTCACCTGCTGTCACTTCGTATTTTGGATGTCACATGAGAACCGATGAAAGCGTAGATTTTCCACTTCCATTTTTTCCAAGGATACAGTAGTTTTTTCCCAGTTCAAAAGAGAGATTTATTCCTCTCAAGATTTGTTTTTCTCACGCAGAAACTTCAAGATTATGTATCTGTATCATAGTATTTTCTAAAATATTATTTTAAACATTAGTATTTTATTAATATTTTATAATTTACAACTCTTTTTGACCTTTTTTATATATACACCTCCTATATACCTTTGCTATCTCTTGCGAATTGTGAAGAAAATGTGAAGAACTTTAAAATAATGGCTTAAAATAAAGGAGATATTTTAGGATTTTTGTCTAGTAAATAATACTGATTCTGTTTGACTTCTGTTCCAAAAAGAATACAACTCATATAGAAAATCTGTATTTCAAGACATAAAAAATGAGATTTTCACAATTTCTTAACAAATCGGATTTCATGAGCGTAAAGACTGATGCAAATATCCATACTTCGGTTCTCTTGCATGAACTCGTTACCTCACTTGATATCCAAGCACAAAAACAAAATATCATCGTAGATGGGACGCTTGGACTTGCATGACACGCAAGCGCAGTTATCTGACAGATGCATGTATGAGATATATTCATCGGATTTGATGCAGATGAGCGTAACCTCAAGCTCGCACGAGAACGACTTGAAGCCCTACAAAGTCCCGTAAAAATTATCTTGATACACTCTAATTTTGAGCATCTTTCTGAAAAACTTGCAGAACAAAATATAGAAAATATTACTGGGATATACTATGATTTGTGAGTCTCATCGATGCATTTTGACGAAGCAGATCGAGGTTTTAGCCTTAGACTTGATGGACCACTCGATATGCGCTTTGATACCAGAAGTGGAAAAACAGCAGCCGATATCCTGAACTACGCAGAAGAAAAAGAAATATACGAGATACTGAAGAATTACTGAGAAGAACCACAAAGCAGAAAAATAGCAAGTGAAATCATAAAGCAGAGAAAAATACAAAAATTCCAAACAACCAATGACCTGACAGAGTTCCTCGATACCAAAATACATTCACATATAAAAATAAAAATGAGAGTCTTCCAGGCACTTCGCATCGAAGTGAATAAAGAGCTTGAAACACTCGAAAAGAGTTTAGAGCAGGCAGTGAAAATACTGCAAAAAGATGGAAAAATATTTGTGATTAGTTTTCACTCACTGGAGGACCGTATCGTAAAACATTTTTTCCAAAAAGAAGCAAGAAACTGTATCTGCAATGACCTTATATGCAGTTGCAACCATAAAGCCAGTATAAAAATACTCAGTAAAAAACCAATACTCCCCAACCCCGAAGAACAAAAAAATAATTCCCGAAGCAGAAGTGCCAAAGCACGATATGCTCAAAAAATACTTTAGCTTTCTAGATCCCTCTTATTTTCTCACGTATCGCTCCTTCTATGAACGCAAGACTTGTCATGAAACAATATTCTGAAAAAAATTTTGAGTCTTCAAGAAAGATAGAGAAGGAAAAACTCAACTTTGGATACCAATCAACCTATATTACATTGATGGGTCTCATCGTATTTCTTCTCCTCTACTATGTATGGATTCTCAATGCCAATGCAACCAAAGGATATACTATCAGACAACTCGAAGAAACACAAAAAGAACTTGCAGTAGAGCTTGATAGACTCAATGTAAAAATAGCGGAACTTGATAGCTTGGAAACTATGAGCTCAGATGAACTTTTTCAAGATATGGTTCCAATCGAGGATCCAAACTACCTCGTACTGAAAGAAAATGTACAATTTGCATTTAAAGATTAAAATCACTCCTGCGGAATGATTTTTTTTTGCCTTTCTTCCCTTTTTCCCTACACTTTTGGCAAGAAATCTATTTTTAGTTTGTATCTATGCCTGAAGCCCTCAAACGACTGATTCATACTATCTCTCTACTTCCTGGGATAGGAGAAAATAGAGCGACGAAACTCGCATTTTTTTTGTTATCTGCTAATGAAAATTATCTGCGAGATTTTCAGGAAAATCTCCTCTCCCTCAAACAAAAAACAGGAAAATGTGATATCTGTGGGTCTCTCACCGATAGCCCAAAAACGATTTGCTCTCTTTGTGATGCCAGTCATCGAAACCACGACGAAATTTGTGTGGTAGAAGAGTATCTCGATTTACTGACATTAGAGCAGTCTTGAGGGTATTCTGGAGTCTATCATGTACTTGGTGGTGCTATTTCTCCCATCAATGGAGTGTTTGTGGGAGACCTTAATTTTTCCAAACTTTTTTCCCGTATTGAAGAAGCTCCAAAAAAAGTAGAGATCCTGATCGCAACCAATCCCAATCTCGAAGGAGAAGCAACTGCGAGTTTTCTCATCGAAGAAATAGAAAAACGCAAACTCAAACACAAAGTTCGACTGACACGTTTAAGTCGAGGTTTAAGTTCAGGATACATCGAGTACGCGGATACGATGAGTCTTATCACAGCTCTCAAAGAACGCAAAGAAGTGTAAAAAAAGAAACTTATGAAGAAAAATCTTGTTTTGTATTTCGATACTCCTAGTGAAGTAACTTTTGCATATCAATATATCAAAAAATCAATTCGAGCGCGTCAAGAAGAACTCCTTTCGTGCTTTCCTCAAGATCAGGTAAATATTTTTATGGCCCGTGGAAAAGAAAGCTATATTTGAAAAAATACATTTTCTCCACAATTTCAAAAAATAGGAAAAAAATGGAAAAAGTATTCAGAAGAACAGAAAGAAGCAGACCTCGTATTAGGTTTTCCAATCCCCGCTTGAGTTACAGCTCTCTTTCCGAGTATCCGAGAGCTTACTCTCAACAAGACTCGTATCGAAGCTCTCTTTCCGCAATATACGCTTCGCTCCTTGCTATGTCAAAACTATAGTGAGATAGAAAAAAAGTTTTGAAGCATCCAGTCTCCCCTCAAAGTTTTGAAACCTCTCTGCGGAACACGTGGAAGAGGGATTTTCATCCAAGAGCATATTCCTCAAAAAGAAGAACTCGCTGAGATACACTATCCATACATACTCCAAGAATTTTTTGATACCAGTTCTGGATGGGAAAACTATCCTGGATATCACGACTTTCGAGTGGTGGTACTCAACTGAGAAGTGATTGGAGCTTTTCTACGGCAACCTAAAAAAGGAAGCTATATTTCGAATACGCATCGAAAGGGAGCGTTCTATGATTTAAGTTTCGATCCCCTGCCAGCTGACGTACGAGAAATCATCGTGCAAATAGATTTGTTCCTCGCTTGAGATTTTCCAACGAGATTTTATAGTATCGATTTTGGGAGAAATACCGAGTGAAAACTCAAAATATTTGAGATGAATTCTGCTCCATGACTTTCTACCTCTCAAGTGTCTCATACTCTGTGAAACTATATCCGAGAAAATATTTTGAAAATTTAGGAGAAATTGGTACACTCAACGTATCGTTTATATTATACTTCTTTGGTTTATAGATTCTATGCCTTCTGAGTACGCACCACCACCTCCAAAAGTCCGAGTCACCAAGGCTCAGCTACGCAAGATACAAGCAAACTATGAACAAGCTCAAAATATAGCTCAAGATTTCAGCAAAAAAGAAGAAAAAGAAAAGAAAAAAGAGCTTTCCAAGATAGAAAAAGAGCTTGAAAATCTGCTATAAAATAAAAGTAGGGAACGAAAATATTCGTTCCCTACTTTTATTTTATCCAACCTCGACAGATATCGATAAGCGTTGCTGCAAGTTTTTTCGGATCGTGTCGTACCACATCAGATTCATTGACGAAGTCTCGCTCTATGATTTTAAATCTTCTCGCGCTATAGTCTGCTCCATCTTTGACTTTTACTGGTTTTTTTCCTTCTTCGAGTCTATACTTTTCTACAAGTTCCTCAGAGATATGACCATTATTTACTAAAATATAATCAATAACTTTCCCGGCATAGTGCTCAATATTTTCGATAAAATTATCCAGTTCATAGGTCGTTGTTTCTCCTTTTTTCGTCATGATATTTGCCACAAAGACGATTTTTGCAGGAGTCTTTGCGAGGGCTTCTTGCATCCCTTTTGAGAGAAGTGCTGGAACCACCGAAGTATAAAAATCTCCAGGACCAATCACGATTACATCTGAGTGCATTATGACGTCAAGGGCTCGTGGATTGAGATTTCCCTCCCCCCCATGGAGTGAAAGTTCCTTGATATTTTGATTAATATTATGCGTTGCACAGTCATTTTTATCGCTGACATCGATAAATTTTTCTCCTATCACTTCTGTTCCATCGTCAAAAATTGCCTTAAGATGGACATCTTCTAAAGTCACTGGAATGACTTTTCCCACAACATCAAACATCTTGCAGGCTTCATCAAGTCCTGCTTCAAAGTTTCCCTTGATATTTGCTAGAGCCGTAAGGAGGATATTTCCCATTTTATTTCCTCCTATAACCCCAGTTTCATCTTTAAATTTGTATTCAAAGAGTTGTCGCACGAGTCCCGTATCTCGAGCGAGAGCCGCAATCGCACGACGGATATCCCCTGGAGGTAAAACTCCGTATTTATCCCGTATCTCTCCCGTAGTTCCTCCTGAATCGGTCATCGCAATAATCGCTGCGAGATTTTTTTTCTCATGGAGATTATCATCATGATAGGTTTTGAGTCCATAGAGCGCATTAAAGGTCCCACTTCCTCCTCCGATAACGGTGATATTAAAAGTATGTTCTGGCATAGGCTTTGAAAAATTTTTAGTGAAAAGATTGTATTTATTTTTGTTTTAATGTAAAATAAAGGAAATAAAATATAATTTTAAATTATGACAAATATTATTGATATAAAAACTTGAGAAACAATTCAGACACTTGAAAATAATCAAGATGGAAATATTTCTCAAAATGTAACTCCTGGAGAAGTTTTATGAATTATTGGAATTCAGCCTCAATCAAAATGAAATAATCTAGCTTGAAAGCTCATGCTTCGAAGTATACATGAACATTTTCAAGAACTTCATGATTGGTCCATGACAGCAAGAAATGGATGAGAACATTTAGTATTCGATGATATAGATATAGCCATGGTCATCATTCAAAAATTAGAGTCCATTCCTGAAAAAAATTATACAGAGAATGGACTCGATGCAAGAAAATCTTTTCTTATAAATAGCGCAATACAAAATATTGCAGAATTTTTAGGAGTAAAAGAAATAGATACTATAAAAAGAAGAGAAGCAGTGTTGAGTCTCTATAATCGATATGCACATAGTATCCATAAAACAAGAAATGATTCTCTCTCTCCAGATCAAATTAGAGAACAAAGAGCCCAAAAGTATAATCAACAAAAAAATGAAGCATAAGCTTCATTTTTTATTTCACTAGTACTGCTTTTATTCTTCGTACTCCTCTACTACTTGCTTCTTCTTTTTGGATTTCAAATCGTCACATCCCTTGTGAGTTTGCCACATGTGGACCTCCACAGAGCTCTATGGAAAATACTTCATCTCCCTTTTTCATCGTATAGATTTTTACGATATCTGGATATTTTTCCCAGAAGCTTCCCACAACTCCCATATCAAGTGCCGTTTGTTTTGGCATTTCTTCCATCGTCACATCAAAATTGGTAGATATAGCATGGTTGACGAAATCTTCAACTTGCGCAAGCTCATCGTCTGTCATTTTTTCATCATGAGAAAAATCAAAACGAAGTCGCTCAGCCGTGATATTTGATCCTTTTTGAAATACATGTGTTCCAAGAACTTTTCGAAGTCCAGCAAGCAGTAAGTGTGTCGCAGTATGGAGCTCTGTCGTAGCCTCTGAGCTATCTGCAAGTCCTCCTTTAAATTTCTGCTCAGAACCTGCTCGGGAAAGGTCTTTATGTGCTTGAAATGCGCTTTGAAATCCTTCCATATCGATTTTAAGTCCCTTTTCTTCTGCGAGTTCTTGCGTCAGTTCTATAGGAAAACCATAGGTATCATAGAGATGAAATGCATTTGTACCAGCAATCGTATCGATTTTCGTTCCCGTTCTCTCAAAAGCAATTTGAAACCCAGAAACCATTTTTTCAAACTCTTTGATTCCTTTTTCCAAAGTCGTCAAAAACTGTTTTTCCTCAGACTCGATTTCTGCGATGATGAAATCTTTTTGTGCAGCAAGCTCGGTGTAGTGATGTCCATATTCGGCAATCACGACTTTTGCCACTTCTGCAGAGAGTCCTGACTGTATCCCGAGGTCGCGAGCAAATCGTATCGCTCGACGAAGCATACGACGCGTAAAATATCCTTGGTCTTTATTGCTTGGAACCGCCCCATCTCCGATGAGAAAGGTTACGACTCGCAAATGATCCATAATCACTCGAAAGGCTTTGGTTTCTTTTTCGTCTACCCCGTATTTTTTTCCGGAAAGTTCTTCGATCTTTGCTCGGATACCGTTAAAGAGGTCTCCCAAAAATACATCTGGGATATTATTTCGCGCAACGGCAATTCGCTCCAGTCCTCCTCCAAAATCGATATTTTTATGGGCAAGTTCTTCAAACCCAGTTTCTGTCTTTTTGTATTGCATAAAGACATTATTGGCAAATTCGAGAAATCTCCCACAGTCGCAGGCAGGATGACAGTGCTCGTCTTGTATTTTGTATTTTCCTGATGCTTTTCTTCCTGCAAGCCAGGTTTCATGGAGTTTATGCTCTGGACCAAAATCCCAAAACATTTCTGAGTCTGGTCCTCCTGGCTCACCTACGGGCATCTTTTCCGGAACTCCGGCTCGACTCCACCAGTTTTCTTTTTCGTTGTAGTAAAATATTCGCCCCCCTTGCATTCCATTTTCCTCAGCCATATCGACTGCTGGAGCATCAACACCTTTCCCCGCAAAAAGCTCTTGCCAGAGTCTCACCGCTTCATCATCTCGTGGAATTCCAAATTTTTCATTTCCTCGATAGACAGAAACATAGACATGTTTTGGATCGAGCCCCATTTCATTGATATAAAAATCAAAAGCCCAGGTAATTTGTTCTTTTTTAAAATAATCCCCGAGTGACCAGTTCCCAAGCATCTCAAAAAATGTCGTGTGGCGATTGTCTCCGATATCATCGATATCCGCAGCACGAAAAGCTTTCTGACTATCTACGATACGTGTCCCCAGTGGATGTTTTTCTCAGAGAAGATACGGAACCATCGGTTGCATCCCAGATCCCGTAAAAAGTGTGGTTGGATCGTTTTCAGGGATGAGCGAAGCAGATGGCACGATTTTATGTCCTCGAGCTTCAAAATATTTCAAATACTTTTCTCGGATTTCTTGGCTTGTTAGTTGCATAATATAAAAATCCCTCCTCCTCCGATACTCTTCGGAGACTCCCTTTAAAAAAGGGAGAAATAACGGAGTAAATAAAATATACGTGATTATACATATTTTTTCCTGCTTTCAAGAACATTTTCTCGCTTTTTCGGGCAATAAAAATATTTTCAAAAATCGTCAAGAAGAAAAATCATAAAATAGCTTTCAGAAGCTCGGATTCACGTAGAAAATATGGTATTTTTAAAGAAATATTTTATTTTGCAAGATATAGGATTATGGCAACAGGAGAGCCAACATCAAACGGAGATTTTCTGATTCGTGAAGTTCAAGAAATTGGGCACGACGATATTGCACAAGATTTAGCGAAAGCTGAGGAAATCAAAGCTCGATTTTGAGGAGATTCGCCTGAAGCCCAAGAAATTCGAAGAAAGTATGATGAGCTTCGTCTTGCGACGATTGGAGCTCTTCGTGATTTACGCATTGAGACCTCTACTCAACTTGAAGAAATTAAAAAAAGTTTAACAGGAGACATAGATTTTTCAAAACTTTCTGAAAACACTGATATTTCTGAAAGTGAGAAAGCGAGAATAAAGGAACTTTCTATGATTTTTGAAGAAAGTGCAGAGTGACATAATGATACTCTGAAAACAAAAGATATTTCTGAGCTCACCTTAGATGAAGCAAAAGTAGTCCTACATCTCTCTCAAGAAGAATACGGAAACTACAGTGAAAGTTGAAATGCTACTAAACTCTTCAACATGGCTTGAAGTCTTCTCTCACAAACAAAAAATAGTTATGAAAACATATCTGATAGATCTGCTCTTCGAAGCTTTCAAGAAAGACTTATAGAAAAAGCATACTGACTCAAATGACCAAAATTTGAAGAAAATAGTGAAAAAGAAAAAGTACTGACTTTGAACCCTGAAAGTTATAACTCACAGTATGTTTTTGGAAGTGGAAAAGACCGTGGAGGAAACTTTGTACTCACGCATGAAGAAATAAGAAACGAGCTCAAAAATAATAGTCCAGATACGTGGAATTCTCTCGCTGTTGCGAATTATTTTTCCTATCTTGAATCAAAATGAGAACTAACTCTCGATACACTTATACATATTCTTTGAATCGTAAAAGTAGCTGAGCTTCGAAGCCTTTGGGATGAAACATGAGGATGACTTGCCTATCACGTTTTACGTAATTCCCCAAAAGCTGGGATGGTATTACGTGGTTTTCAGGAACTTGATATAGATAGATACATGAATAGTGTGAATGATTTTCGTAAAATAAGTCCAATTTTAGAAACACTCTCTCCTGATGAACAAATTCAAATTCGGGAAAAAGCTCTTGCATTTCTCCAAAGAAATCCTGAAAAAAGAAATGAGATTGCAGCCATTCCTCTTGAAAATGGGGATACATTCTTTCAGGAAATTGTTCTTGAAGCACAATTACAAAGCTATAAAGAAAAGTTTTTGAATAGACTTTCTCAATACTATCAAGATATGCCTGAAGTTATGGATTTATTGCAAGCAATACTTGATCAAGTATCTCTTCGAGAAAGTGGCTTTGACGTGAAAAATTTTGATTTCACAGGAATCAACGAAATGATACGAGAAAGAAATAAGAACAAAAATCCTAAAATTCCAGAATTTGAATGAGAATTTTTAGAAGTATTTCTCAGTACTCTGAGTATATTCGTGAATTCTGATGCAGTATCACAAAAATTAGGAAATAACTTTTCACAAACTCAAAAACAACTCGATACAGCATTTGATACTTTTGACACAAATTTTACGAATTTTGAAAAAGTTATGGCAATTGCAAACTATAGAGAAAATTATAATCTTCAAGACCCCGAGAATGTAAAGAGTATGCTGAGTGATCCTGCTCGCTACATCCATCTCATAAAAAATCACGAAGATTATGCATTTTATCTTAATAAACATCCTCATATTTTCAAAGATATTCCTCTTTCCCAGATGAGTACAAACCTCATAAAAGAAATGAAAATTCCTCCATATAGTAAAGAAAATCTATTTTATATATTCTTAGCTTCATTCCCTTGAAACATAGATTCTCTTTCTCGACCAAATCTCAATCTTTTTGTAAAAGACTCTTATCCAAATAGTGATGATTATACTACTCTTGTGCAATCCTTGATTGAAAAATGAGCCTATCGAGAACTCAAAAGAAAACTCCAGGTATGAGGGCATCAAGAGGAATGACATTTAAAAAATCTTCATGTTATCTTACAAAACTTACCCAAAAGTCCTGAAGTAACTCAAGCACTTTTTGACTTAGATGGATATTTTAATACAAAGCTTGAAGTTACAGATACAAATGTCGAACAAGTAAGCAAAGATATTTTAGAAAAAGATGCATGGAGTAGTTTTCTATCGAAAGCAGCCATTCTAAAATATTTTACCAATGTAGATTTTTGAGAAAATATCACGGCTCGTAATGCCTTGTTCACCCTTATTAACGCAGGAAAAATAGATATATATGATATATCTATTGCTCATCTTGGAAGTGAAAGAGAACTTTTTGATGGAAAAACATTGGCTCAACTCTTTCTTCAAACCCCTGAAGACGTAGAAAAAAATTTCTCAAAACTTCCATTTCAGGCTCAAATCAGTAAAAGTACTCTCCGACATGTGTTTACGATGATACGAGAGAATCCTGATTTTTGAAGGAAAACAAAAATTTTTGATGGGTTAAATGTGACAAATTGGTTAGAGGTTTCTCGTGTACTTGATATCGCAACAGAGATACTTTGAAATAATATCCCCCTTCCTCGAAAATACATTGAAAAAATACAAGAAGTTCTCCAAAATCTTTCCCCAGAAGAAATGAGAAAAATATATGCAGATGACCGGGAAAAACAGAAATTTAATTGATTAAAAGATGAACTTGAGAAGCAAATTGTATTGAGTACGCAAGTACAATCAGTGACACAACGAGTGAGGGAAAAAGCTGAACGCAGACAAGAATATATTGTAAAATTGTGAGCTTTTCTTGATACCTATGAATGGAAACCTGCAGAAGATAAAACTCGACTTCTTGAACTTTTACAAAGCAATGGAAGTCTCCGAAATGAAGATATTATTGAGATTATTAATGCTCATATTCCTCAAACTGAACAAGAAAAATTTCTCCATGATATAAATAAAATTCTTGATGAGGAACTTCAAGCAAAAAGTGAAGATGCTCAAATCGAAATAAATGAAGTATTAAAAACACGTACACCTGAAGGAATCAAAGATATGGTCGATAAAAAGGGCAAGATAAAAAAAGACGAGCTTGTCGCATGATTTCAAGCCTATCTCATAAGTCGAGGAGAAAAAGCTGGAGAGAGAGAGAGAGAAATGAGTTTATATTTAAAAAGTCTCGGAATAGATTCCGTAAAAGATAAGGTTTTATATGATGGGTTTCAAGAAATTCTCGTTCTAGAATATACTCGATTTGAAAATACCCATGCTGCTAACCATGCTCAAGAATATTTAAAATGAGATCCAGAGTTCTGGAAAGCATTTGATAGAGATGTTGCAAGTGGAAAAATTTCTCTGCAATATAGCCCAAATGGAGAAATAGATATCATTGAACAAAATATAACAGAACGCGATTCCACTGCTCAAAATCCAGAACCTATTTTTAGAACATATTGAGATACAACATATACTTTTCAATACGCTCCTGGAAAAGCAGCTGTTTTGGAAATTTGAGGAAAAGAGATAGATATTTCTCCAGATGAAGCAAAAGCCATGCAAAAAAATCCAGAAGTAATAAAAAACTTTATTGATGCAGATAGCTATTTTTCAAAGGCATGACTGGAAAGTGTATGGAGAAACTATAGAAATGAAATCGTGATAGCAATGAATATGAACTCAACCACAGGAGATATGCCTTTAGATTTGAGCGATGATAGTCTCAGAAAAGACGAACTCATACGATTTGCAAAATTTGCATATAAAATTATCTTTGGGAAAGATGCAAGCCCAAGTAATAATCCTGCAGATTTACAAAGCCAATTTATGAAGTATGGGAATATTTATGGGGAAGATGCTTCTCGATTTGGGGATCAGTTTATTAGTGATGTTACTCTCAAGGGGATAGATAGCAATAAAAGTTCTCTCGCTATTGCTTCTACTTTTAAAAGTCTCGCAGAGTGAGAATGACTCCAAAAAACTTCTTCAAAATAAATCCAGCTTTCGCTGGATTTTTTATTTTATTCTTCGATATTTGCTCCTGCCGTTTCATCTTCCTCACTTTCTGCAATGAGACTCGCTCACACGATTTCATCTTCTGCATCTTTGAGTTTGGTGAGAATCACTCCTTGTGTCACTCGAGAAGTCGTTCGAATTCCCTTCAGAGAGATACGTACCGTCTGACCTGCTTTTGACATGAGAAGGACATCACATGCTTCTTTTTCTTCAGCAGAGAGGATTTTTGCAGATACGAGTTTTCCAGTTTTTGCGGTTACAGCCATAGCTTTCACTCCTGCTCCTCCTCGTTTTTGATTTCGGTATTCTTCGATATCCGTGATTTTTCCAAGCCCATTTTCTGTGACGATAAATACAAATTGCTTATCATCTCCGACGATGGCTACTTCAATCACTCGATCCTCTCCCTTAATATGAATTCCTCGTACTCCAGCTGCAGCTCGTCCCATCGCTCGAACATCGTCTTCATGAAATTGTATTGCCTTTCCTTCACGTGTCGCGATAAAGATATTATCATGCCCTGAAGTCGTTTTTACCCACGAGAGATTATCTCCATCTCGAACTCCTACTACTTTGAGTCCATTCGCTCTGATATTTTTTACATCTTCCATGTCGAGTTTTTTTACTACTCCTCCTTCAGAGACAAAGAAGAGATATTTATTTTTTTCACGAGTGATATCGAGAATCGCTGCAATAGACTCATCTTTTTGGAGATTGAGCATATTGATAATCGGTTGCCCTTTTGCGATACGAGTCGTTTCTGGGATTTCATAGGCTGGCAGAGTAAATACTCGTCCTTTGGTCGTAAAGTAAAGAAGATCAGAGTGATTCATGGTTGGAATCACCAAAAAGATTTCATCGTCCTCCTTCGTTGCCGTCGTTATCCCTTTCCCTCCTCGTTTTTGCGTGCGAAATGCGGTGGATTTCAGTCGTTTAATATAATTATTTTTTGTGAGAACTACCACGATTTCTTCATTTGGAATCGTATCTTTTGCATTAAATTCTCCGACTTTTCCAGGATTTATTTTGGTTCGTCGTTCATCTCCATATGATTCTAAAATCACATCTATCTCTCCATCAATAATCGCAATAACTCGTTCTGGTTTTACCAAAATATCCTTGAGATCTGCGATGAGAGCGAGTTTTTCCGCGAGTTCATCCTCGACTTTTTGTCGTTCAAGACCTGCAAGTTTTTGCAATCTCATATCGAGAATCGCGTCCGCTTGTATTCCAGAAAAATCCCATTTTGCAATCAAATTTTCCTTTGCATCTTCTTTCGTTTCGCTGGCACGTATCGTCTTAATAATCTCATCGATATGATCGAGTGCTTTTTTGAGTCCTTCGAGGATATGTGCTCGAGCTTCTGCTATTTTGAGTTCATAGCGAGTACGTCTTGTCACAACTTCTTTTCTATGCCCAATAAATTCTAAGAGCATCTCCTTGAGATTATACAGTTTTGGCTGGATTCCTCGATCCCCGAGCGCAATCATATTGAACCCAAAACTGGTTTGCAGTGAAGTAAGTTTATAGAGTTGATTGAGAATTTTCTTCGGAAACGCATCCTTTTTCATCTCTACTATCACTCGAACTCCATCTTTATTGGATTCATCACGGATATCTGAAATTCCGACGATTTTTTTATCTCGTACGAGATCAGCCATTTTTTCGATAAAGGTTGATTTATTCATCCCATAGGGAACTTCAGAGATATGGATGTATTTTCGTCCTTTTTTATTTTCCTCAATACTTGCCACCCCTCGAACGATGACTGACCCTCGACCGGTCGAATAAGCCGTGAGAAGCGCTTCTTTATCATAGACGATACCTCCTGTTGGAAAATCTGGACCTTGTACAAAATCCATAAGATCTGAAATCGTTACCTCCTCCACATTTGAGTGCAAGAGAAGATGCTTAATAGCTCCCATAAGCTCACGCAAATTATGTGGAGGAATATTGGTAGCCATACCAACCGCAATCCCCATGACTCCGTTCATCAAAAGATTTGGAATACGCGTCGGCATGACACTCGGTTCTTGACGAGTGGTATCAAAGTTATCTCGAAAATCTACCGTTTCTTTTTCGATATCCGAAAGCATATTTTCAGCCATTTTCGTCATCTTTGCCTCGGTATAACGATAGGCTGCTGCTCCATCACCATCCATCGAACCAAAGTTTCCTTGACCATCTACGAGTGGATAGCGAAGTGAAAAATCTTGAGCCATACGAACCATCGCTTCATACACAGAACTATCTCCATGCGGATGATATTTTCACAGTACATCCCCGACTACCGTCGCTGATTTTCGATATTTTGCACTGGGACGAAGCCCCTGCTCATGCATCGAGTAGAGGATACGTCGATGAACCGGTTTAAATCCATCTCGTACATCTGGAAGGGCTCGTGAGATGATGACACTCATTGCATACTCCATATAACAACTTTCCATCTCATCCGAGATATTTCGAGCAGAATCTCCTTCGTAGACGATTCCTGTAGGGAGAGAAAGTCCTGTTTGTTCTCCTGGATTTTCCTGTGTATCATGGTATGAATTTTCATTTTCTTCTTCTGTTGTCTCAGATTCTCCTTCTTCCATATTTTCTTCATCAAAGTTTTCGTTTTCAGCCATAAAGATTCTATAAAAAAAATAAGCATTTTGTACGCAATTTTCTAGAAAGAAATATACCTATTTTTCGGCTTTTCGCAAGCAAAAATCAGGCTTTCTCTTACATTTTAGTATAAATAATTTGACAATATATAATATAAAAGTATAAATATCTTTACTTATTTCAAATATCGCAAAAAATATGAAGAAAGCATTTTGAGTTTTCGCTGTTGGAACTCTGCTCGCTTGATCTGTTCAAGCTCAAGAAGATGACTTTATGGGATTTATGGGAGAAGACCCTAACAATCCTCATATCACTTACTGGGGAGCTGGAACACCTATGGAAAGTGAAGAAGTTCTTGCTGCAATGTGAGTGACATGTGATAGATTACAACCTATATTTGATAAAACAACTGGAGAAGTGTTTTCATTTATTCCAGAAGATATTTTACAAAGTGCTCAAGAAAATGGTGATGAAACTATAATTATTTGTGAAGATAATGGTCAGGGTGATATATAAAAACTCACTGTGTTTAATTTCTAAAAAAGTATATGAGTATAAAATCTTCTCTTTTCTGAGCTACATTACTTCTTTCTCTTTCATCAGCTACAGTTCTTCCTTGAAAGGATGCTTGTAGTTCAACTCAAAATTGAGACCTACTTATAGTGACTTGTGATACTCGGGACCAAATTGCAGCACTGTGTAGTTTGATGCAAACAAATCCATCCCCTCATTCTCAAGAAAACTGTTCTTGAAATACAGCAACTCTTTATTCTCCTGCTGGATGGGGAGACTCACAATAATCTTGCCCCAAAATACTTTCTGCGTACAATAGCAGAAAGTATTTTTTTATATTTCAATACTATGAAAGCTATCATTCTCGCAGCAGGAGAAGGAACTCGACTCCGTCCACTCACGCTCGAAACCCCCAAAGCAATGGTTGAGATTTTTGGAAAACCACTGCTCGCACATAATATGGATAAACTCCTTTCATATGTCGACGAATTCATTTTAGTTGTAAAATATAAGCAGGAAAAAGTTCGTGAATATTTCTGAGAAAGGTATAAAGGAATAAAAATATCATATCACGTACAAGGAGAAAAAAAATGAACTGCCGGAGCACTTGTTGGTCTCAAGATCGAGTGAGATTGTTTCATACTTGCTAGTGATACTATTTTTTATCAAAAAGATATAAATACACTTGCAAGAAACTCATGATACTGTGTCCTTGCGAAACGAGTAGATAACCCAGAAAAGTATGGGATCTTTCAAACAGATACTACAGGAAAACTCCTCCAAGTTGTAGAAAAACCTCAAGAATATATTGGAAATCTTGCGAGTCTCTTTTATTTTAAAATCAATACTGAAATTATTTCAATTGCTGAAACGATTGAAATCTCACCTCGTGGAGAATATGAGCTCACCGATGCTCTCAATATTTTTGCAAAAAAGTACGATATCCAAGTGCAAGAGATACAACATGAATACATCGACATTACTTCTCTCGAAGATATAGAAAAAGCGCATGATTTCTCACTTCCAGAAATGGGAAACACTAAATATATCGAAAATATTGGAGACTATGAAGTGCATCTTGGATTCCCAGAGCATGGAGCAAAACAAATTGTAGATTATACTCTTGATGAGAGTGATACAGCTTTACGTATCTGAACTTGAGACTGGAAAAAGCGTTTTATCTCACGAGAAAATATTACTGCGTGGTATCACGACACCCAAAGATATCCATTTACACTTTTAGATAGTGAAAAAAATGTAGTAGGTCTTTGGTGGGGTCGTCCCGCAGAACTTCCGCATATTTCTGAAATACAAAATCAAGAAATATATGATCTCATGCAAGAAAATAAAAACAATATGCATACCAGTGGGATTCGCATCTACCCGACTGCTCGTGGGAAATGACTTGCAAGCCCATTTATGGAAATATGTAGTCGCTGTTATCAAATAATCTTTCCGTGATATTGTATGTCTGATGATATTGGAGCCGAGAACATTGCCTCACAAAAAGCCTTTGAAAATCTTGGATTTCAAAGAGTCGGAATCGGGAAAAATGTGAATAATTCTCCCGAAAGTGGAGATATCAGATATGTCTACATTAAGAAGTACAAATAAAAAGTTCGGTGTACCGAACTTTTTATTTGACTCACAAAATATTTTTCATATACTCTCAAAACATTAATAAATAACAAATGTTTTCAATATGTGTAAATCAGCATGTGAAGGGAGTTGTTCTACAGAAATTGCTGCAGAGTGTCCAAGTATAAAATCCATACAAGCACTATTAATCGAAGAAAAAATGTGGAAAGAATTTGAAAGGATTATGAGATTAGAAGATGAGGCAAAAAAATGAAAAACAGGATGGCAACTTATGCAACAAGCAGCATAAAAACTAAAAACCAGAAGCTTTGCTTCTGTTTTTTTTGTTATTTTCATGGAGCCATTATCGGGATTTGAACCCGAGACCTCTCCCTTACCATGGGAACGCTCTACCGACTGAGCTATAATGGCAAAAGAAAAGTTCCAAGTGACTACTTGGAACTTTTTTAGAACTCTTCCTGTAGTTTCATTTCTCCCTTTGGGAGAAAATTGTATGAGGGCAGAGGGAAAAACAAATAAGGATTATTATTTTTTTCTATTACACTACTGAAACAAATACTTCTGTGTACACTCGTCCATCAAATCTTTTTCTTCGTTTTTCGAAAAATTTTACGGTTCCAGCTTGAGTAGCAAAAAGAGTAAAATCGTGCCCTTGTGAAACACCTTCACTTGGCCAATATTTATTTCCTTTTTGCCGAATAATTACTCCTCCAGCCTTTACTGGTTGATCACCGTATACTTTTACTCAGAGACGTTTCGCGTTACTATCTCGTCCATTACTGGTCGATCATTGAGCTTTCTTGTGAGCCATAGTTCTTTTTTTATGAAATAATTTTTATGCTATTATTTGTTAGCAAATCGAGCAAATGCCTTATTTGCTTCAGCCATTTTATATACGTCTTGTTTTTTCTTAAATGCTGCTCCTGATTCATTTGCTGCTTCGATAAGTTCTCAAGCCAAGAATCGAGCAAAACCAGCACCTTTTTTGCTTCGAGCAGAGTCGATAATCCATTTTGCAGCAAGAAAGAGTTGTCTTTTTGGTTTTACTTCTGAAGGAACTTGGAAGATAGATCCTCCCACTCGTTTTGGTCGAACTTCAATTCGAGGCATAACATTTTCAAGCGCTTTAAAGAAAATCGCTTGTGGGTTTTTTTGTCCTTTTGCTTCTATTTCTGCAAAAGTATCTTGCATAATTTGACGAGCAAGAGATTTTTTTCCATCAAGCATGACGTAGTTTGTAAACTTTACGATCATATCTTGATTATTTTTTTCTGAAACTGACATAGGGTATATGCAATAATCAAATAAAGTTTTTTCATTTGAGGAATTTTTTCAGTTATTGCCAAACTTACTCCCGAAACGAAAATATTCATAATACGAGATTATGAAGCAAAGAATGACGAAAGTATTTCATCATCCCTATGCTTTACATTCTCATACTATTTTTTCTTTGGTCGTTTTGCCCCGTAGAGACTTCGACCTTGTTGTCTATTTTTTACTCCTTCACAGTCAAGAACTCCTCGAACGATATGGTATCGGACCCCAACAAGATCTTTTACACGACCTCCTCGAATCATCACCACAGAGTGTTCTTGAAGATTATGACCTTCTCCTGGAATATACGCACTTACTTCATATCCGTTGGTCAAACGAACTTTTGCGATTTTACGTAACGCTGAGTTTGGTTTCTTTGGAGTCGTAGTCGTAACTTTCGTACATACACCTCGTTTGAATGGTCCAGAAAGTTCAGTAAGCGCTCCTTTTTTAATGGAGTTTCGAATTACCTGAAGTGCTGGAGATTTTGATTTTCGTACCTTATCTTTTCGAGATTTCTTTACGAGTTGATTAATAGTTGGCATTTTCTATAAAGAGAGAATATAAATTTATGGAGAAAAATATTAACGTTTTGACCAAGATGGAGATTTTCGAGCCTTTTTGAGACCTGGCTTTTTTCGCTCTACCTTTCGTGCATCTCGTGTCAGAAGTCCTGCAGCCTTGAGTACCTTTCTATTTCCTAAATCCTTTTGTGCAAGTGCTCGAGCAAGTCAGTGAGCTATTGCTGCAGCTTGTGAGCTTTCTCCTGAACCTTCTACTTCAACCACAAAGTGAGTCGAAGCATCAGCTTTACAGAGCTTTAAAGGAGAAAATACTACCTCAAAAAGATCTTTACGAGAAATATAATCAGAAAGAGTTCTATTATTGATGAGAGAGTCTCCCTTCCCTTCAAATAATTTTACTTGAGCAGAAGCTGTTTTCTTCTTTCCAAGAGAATAGGTATAGTTTTGAGCCATAATAGTGGTAAAATTATAATGTTAATGTTTCTGGTTTTTGAGCTGCATAGGTATGTTCTTCTCCTACAAAAAGTTTGAGACGAGAAAGCATATCTTTGCGAAGCTTATTTTTTGGAAGCATTCCTTGTACTGCTGCCTCTAAAGCACGTGTTGGCTTTTTCACAAGAAGTTTTTCAAGTGGAGTAGAAACAAGTCCTCCCATAAATCCAGTGTGTCGGTGATACATTTTTGCAGCGAGTTTATTTCCAGTAACGTTGAATTTATCGCAATTTAAAACGATAACATAATCTCCGTTATCCATATGTGTTGCAAAATCTACTTTGTTTTTTCCACGAATCACTGTTGCAATAGAAGAAGCAAGTCTACCAAGAGTCTGACCTTGAGCGTCTACCACATACCATTTTCTTTGGTTTTGAGGAATTTGTTTTGGAGTAATTGTTTTCATGAGTCAAAAAGCAATAAAAATCTAAAAATATTATACAAGTTCAAGCGCTACGAGTTTCGCGTTATCACCATCTCGATACTTGATTGGAGTGATACGAGTAAACCCTGAAGTCTTAGTTCCTTTAAATTTTGGAGCAATATTTTGAAAAAGTTCCTTTGAAGAAGCTTCCGTAAATACATATTCCATTACACACCTTATGGCATTCATCTCATCTTTCGTATTTACCACGTTGATAAGCTTATCAATCATAGGAACGATCGAACGTGCTTTCTTTTCAGTCGTAGTAATCCCTTTATGGAGAAAAAATGAAGTAATCAAGTTTCTCTGCATAGCAGATCGATGCTGGAAATCTTTTCGATTAAACTTGAGATGTTTTCTAACTTTATGTCTCATGAGCTCTATATAATAAGTAAATTAAATTATTTTTTTAATCATCTCCGAGGAGCTTGAGTCCTCTGTCATTGAGTGAACTTCGTATTTCAGTCATTGCCTTTTTTCCAAATCCTTTAATAGAAGAGAGTTTTGTTTCTGTACACTTTGTAAGTTGTTCTATAGAAAGTATATTTCCGTTAATGAGTGCATTCAGAGTTCTTGGAGAAAGGCCCATAATCTCAATTGGAGTATAACTTTCTTTTTCAAGTTCTTCTTTCACTTCTTCTTTTTCTTTATTGAGAAGATCTTTGATATTTCCGATAAAGTTTCCTTCGACCTGAAGTGCACCTTCATTAAGAAGTCCAAAGTAAGAAGTAAGCATCGCTCCTGAAAATTTAAACACGTCACTTGGACTCATTACTCCATTAGTTGTAATCATCATTTCCATCATATCAAGATCAGTGATATCACCAACACGACTCGTAGTAATATCATATTTTACATTGAGTACTGGAGAAAAATTCGCATCAATAAGAAGAATATTTACATCATCTTCTTTTTGCTTTAAATCTTCTGCACTCTTATACCCAACATTTTTTTCTACTCGAATATCAATTTCTAGTTCTAATTTATCCTGATCAATTTCTGTAATATACATTTCTGGATTAAGTATTTCAACTCCTGAAGGAAGAGAAATATCATAAGCCGTTACTTTTCCCGCTTTATTTTTTGAGAGTTTGAGCCACATTACTCCATCTTGTGATGATTTTAATACAAGCCCCTTGAGATTGAGCATAATATCTACTACTGAATCCTTAACTCCTGGGAGAGTAGAATATTCATGACTCACTCACTTTACCTTAATCCCTGTTACTTTTACCCCTGGAATAGAAGAAAGTGCTACTCTTCGAAGTGAATTTGCGAGAGTAATCCCAAATCCTCTTGGAAGTGGACTCATAGAAAATACTGCCGAATTTTCACCACTATTATTTTGTGTAATCTTTGGAACTCCAATGGTATTATGAAGAATATGCATAGATTTTTGTATTTGAAAAATAAGATAGGAAAGCAAAAAACGGATGTACTATTTTGAGTAGAACTCTACAATCTTTTGAATATCTATCACTTGATCAAAATCTTCTTTTTCTGGAAGAGCTGTTACCGTAATTTTAAGATTTTTTACATCAACTTCAATCCATTTTGCACTAGAAATTTTCCCTTTTCCTTGTTTTGAAAATTCTTCAAGTTCTTCAAGCAATGATTTATACAGTGGCGATTCCTTGAGTTTTGGTCGAAGCTCAATAATATCTCCTACCTTCAAAGAAATAGAAGGAATAGAAACCTTCACTCCATTGAGGGTAAAATGAGCATGCCCTACAAATTGTCGGGATTGCATTCGAGTTCTTGCAAAACCAGATCGATATACTACATTATCAAGACGAAGCTCAATAAATTTCATCATTTTTTCTCAGGTAGTCCCTGATATATTTGATTTTAAAGCCTTTGTGTAATATGAGAAAAATTGCTTCTCTGAAAGACCAAACATTCGTTTTGCCGTTTGTTTTTTACGAAGCTGTGTTCCAAATTCAGAAGCTTTTCGAGTTCGAAGAGCACTTCGTTTTCCTTTTTCAAGATCATATTTTTCTGTTCCGAAGAGATTAATCCCTTCACGTCGACAGAGTTTTTTCTTAGGTCAAGTGTATCGCATGTTTCCTATTTTAAAAATACAAAAATAAAGTGTAATAGTGAATATATCACTGAAAAATTACATTCTTCGAACTTTTTTCTTTCGACATCCATTATGTGGAACAGGAGTAATATCAAAAATTGATCGAAGATCTACTCCTCCTGATATTAAACCACGAATTGCTTGTTCTCTTCCTACTCCAATTCCTTTTATATATACATCAACCACTTCAAGTCCATGGAGTGTTTTTGCTTTCGATACTGCACTTTCTGCGATCATTTGAGCAGCGTATGGAGTGGATTCTCTCGCACCTTTAAAACCTACTGAACCTCCTGTTGCCCAAGAAAGAACATTTCCATTTTCATCTGTAATACTCACAATAGTATTATTAAATGAAGCGAGGATATGAGCTTGTCCAATTTGAACAACTTTTTTCGTTTTTTTCGTTTTTTTAACTTGAGTAGCCATATGTACTAAGAATTATTTTAGAGATAAACTATTTTTTCTTACCAGCAATTGCAACCGATTTTCCTTTTCGAGTTCGCGCATTTGTTTTTGTACTCTGACCACGAACTGGGAGTCTCTTTTGATGTCGCACTCCTCGATAACATCGAATTTCTTGAAGTCGTTTAATATTTCCAGAAATAAGTCTTCGCAAATCTCCTTCTACGATATGAGATTTCAAAACCTCACGAATCAAGTCAAGTTCTGTTTCTGAAAGATCTTCGATTTTTCGAGTTCTCTCAATTTTCACGGTATCAAGAATGAGTTGTGCTTTTGGTCTTCCTATCCCATAAATATAGGTAAGAGCAATTTCAGCATGTTTTCCACTTGGAAGAGTGACTCCAGCAATTCTAACTGCCATAATGTATTAAAAAAAATAAATAAAATATTATCCTTGTCTTTGTTTATGCTTTGGATCTGACGAACAAATTACACGAACACATCTTTTTCATTGAAATCTTCGTATTACGATTTTACAATTTTGGCAAATTTTCTTTGCTGATGGCCTTACTTTCATAGGTCGAAATATATAGGAATTAAATTATTTTCATTTAGATGTTTTTCATCTCGCAGTATTTTTATCTCACGAAGAGGATAATCTATCTCCTTCAGGAGAAAATCTATAGGTGATTCTTCATTTTCCAGGATCATAGGGACTCAGCTCTATCGTAACTCTATCTCACTCGATGAGTTTGATAAAGTTTTTTCGCATATTTCCACTCAAATGTCCTCTCACTATACCTCATCATAAATCCTCTGGTAATTGAACTTCAAAAACCAGCCCGGGTAGAGATTGGATAATTATACCTTCTACCTCTATTTTATCTTCTTTTGACATGTGTAATGTATCTCTTTGAGATGTAAGCCCGCGAATTGTATCGAAAAAAATACAAAAGGCAAATATTTTTTTACTTTTTTATTTTTATATATTTTCTTGGCTTCTATCCTGGATTATCTTCTGTAAAGCCTCATGAATATTGGGGTATTTTTCTAGAATTTGTGAAAGACTATAGTGCAAAAGTGTAATAACAGTGGAATCAGCATGTGCTACGACACTGGCATTTCTCACAGGAGGATGTCAAAAAAAGGACATTTCTCCAACAATATCTCAAAATCACAAGGTAGCAATGAGTTTTTTCTCACTTCATTGCTCTTTGTATACTCAAAAATTTCAAGATTGTATTACATATAAAGCCTGGGCATCATCTCCTTGTAAAAAAAGATTTTGTCCAGAAGCAATATGTTGAAGCTGACAAAAATCAGAGAGATTTTCTTGATCTTGCTGACTTAAAGTCATAAATAGCGGGATATTTCAAAAATAATTCATATTATTTTTCAATTACAATTTTATAAATTTCAAGAGTATCTCACATCTCGATATTCGTGGTACCTTTTATTTTAATTCCACATTCTGTAGGTCATTCAAGTCTATTTACTTCTTCCACCCCTTGTTTGAGTGATTCAATGGATGCTTTCGCAATCACTTTATCTCCACGTATCACTCGAATAAGCGCTTTATTTTGTATGACTGCATCTTCAGCTTTAATAATAAGCCCCACCACCATAAATTTATTGGAAGTATAAAATATTCCTCCAACTTTTGCCTCACAAAGAGGCACTTCAACTTCTTTGGGATCAAGCATCCCTGTTACTATTTTTTCTATTCGCTCAGTAATATGATAAATAATCTTACTTTCAATATATTCCACCCCTGATTTCTCGAGTACTCATCGAGCATTTACCCCAACCGTCACTCCAAATCCTACCAAGATAGCAGAACTACCACCACACATAAGCACATCACCTTCCGTGATATTTCCTACTCCAGAATGAATAATAGAAACCGCTGTTTCATCCGTTGAAAGTTTCAAGAGTGCGTTTTTTATTGCTTCGAGACTTCCATTCGTATCAGCCTTGAGAACTACTTTTAGATGTTTCAAATTTCCTGATTTTATACGGTGCATCAGCATATCAAGTTGCGATGATTTGAGTTTTTTCTTATTTGACATAAATTCTTGGAATTCCACTGATTTTTGTCGTGCTACATCAATTCATGATACTACTTGAAGGATATCACCTCCTTCTACGACTCGATCAAGTCCTACGACAAGAGCTGGCATACCTGGGAGCGCAAATTTAATTCCTTTTCCAAGATAGTCTTTCAAAACCTTCACTTTTCCATACGCAGCACCACATACGATAGCTGCTCCTTTTTCTATCGTTCCCGTATTGACGAGAAGTGTAGCTACTGGACCAAGCTGCATATCTAAGTGTGACTCGAGAATGGTTGCAATTCCATTTCGATTTGGATTTGCCTTGAGCTCGAGCATCTCTGCAACGAGAAGAATAATCTCTAAAAGTTCATCTATCCCAAAACCAGTATGAGCTGATACTGGAACCATCGGAGTATCTCACCCCCACTCTTCTGGAGTCAAACCATACTCTGCAAGTTGTGCCTTAACATGATCAGGATTTGCTCCTTCTTTATCCATTTTATTAATCGCAACTATCACTGGTATACCTGCTTCTTTTGCATGAGAAATACTTTCGATTGTTTGAGGTTTTACTCCTTCATCTGCTGCTACTACAAGAATTGCAATATCCGTAGATTTTGCCCCTCGTGAACGCATAATCGTAAAAGCCTCATGTCATGGAGTATCCAGAAAAGTAATCTTTTTTTCATTGTACTCCACTTGATACGCTCCAATACTTTGAGTAATCCCCCCTGTCTCTCCAGCAGCAACTTTTGCCTTGCGTATATAATCAAGGAGCGATGTTTTTCCGTGATCTACGTGCCCCATAATAGAGATAACTGGAGCTCTATCCATCATTTTTGACATATCATCCTCCAGTAAAAATTCTTTAATGTTTCCCGAAGCAAGTTCATCTATTGCCACTCACCCTGAAACATCTCGTTCAAGTTTTACCTCAAAATTCTCTGCAATGAGACTTGCGGTATCAAAATCAATTTGAGAATTAATCGTCATCATCATTCCATTTTTCATAAACTCTGCAATAAGCTTTGGAAGCGGAACTCCGATTTTTTCTGAGAATTCTTTCAGTGATAAGAAATCTCAAACGACTACTGTTTCCCCTGTACGAGTCGTGAGATGTTGCGTAATATCTTCAATATTCTTCTCTTCTTTCTTCTTCGCTTTTAATTTTGTTGATCTTGTAAACCCAGAATCATCAGCATCAAACTGATTTTTGTACTTTGAATTTTTTTGATGTTGAAATACTTTTGCCTTCTTTCCAGATTTTTCATCTTCTCGAAACGAAGAAACTTGTGGTTTTTTTGCAACTACCTTGGAAAATCCTGGTTTAAACTTTGCCGGAGCCTTTTCCACCAAAACATCAACCGTAGAAACTTCATCATTTCCATCTTCATTTGGAGTCAAAACAATATCTGGAAGCACAAGTTTTTGAGTTCCTGATGAAGTAGTATCTTTCTGGGGAGCTTGAGAAGCTCAAATATTCTCACGTTTTTGAGTATGTGACACCTTCTGAGTATCTCAGGCACGTTTTACAATCGTGAGTTTCGGTTTTGAGTACTGTTCGAGCGCTTCATTTAAACTCACAGAACTCTGCACATGCTTTTCACTTGTCTCAGATGAAACGGTATCAGTCAAGGTTTTTTCTCCTACTTGCGGAGCTGAAACTGTTTCAGCATCTCCAGAAGTCTTTGCCTTAATTTTAATCTTTTTCTTGATAACCGTGCTTCCCGATGAGCTTTCCGACGTATTTTGTGCTGGAGAGGACTGAGTGATTTGAGAGTAGTAATCGTCTATTTTTTGAACCATAAAAAATGAAATATTGCTTGCGAAAATAAAATAACAGGGGCAATATTAAGCCTTTTTTATATGAAGTCAAAAAAATATAAAAACTTGTAAAAAATCAAAAATCCGTTACCTTATAGGACAAGTATTTTATTTTCTAGATGCTTGGTATTATGGAAGAAAGATTTCAAAGCTTTGTAGAAACATTTTTTGAAAAATTTTGAGTGGATGTTTCGGATATAGTGACAAAACAAGAAGCCGAACATATCTATAGAATTTCATTGCAAACAAAAGATTCTGCCCTGCTGATTGGTCCTCATGGAAAAAATCTTGATACTCTCTCTCATATTCTCAAACTATTGCTTTCAAAAATCGCGGGGACTCACCTCCACATCCATGTAGAGGTCAATGACTATCTTGAAAAAAAAGACGAAAAGCTTCTTGCGTTTATCCAGTCAAAAATCGATCTGGTTCAAAAAACAGGAAAAGAAATTATTCTTCCCTATCTCACATCCTACGAAAGAAAAAAAGTCCATTCCTATGTCGGAGAAAACTCTAAAAATGTATACACTCAAAGTGTGGGAGAAGGAGAAAATCGAAGAATGCATCTGTGTAAAAAAGAAATAGTTTTATCTCTCGATATAGACGGAGACGATATTTAAGAAAAAATTCAAGAGTATATGAAAAAAATATGGATAGCGTATGCAGCTCTCATCCCTCTTTGTATCGGTTTTTACAAAGTGAATGAGCTCAATTACAGCAAACAAAAAGAAATAGAAGCAAAACTCGTACAGCATCCTGAAATGCTTCCTGAAAGTACTCCTGCAAAAATCTCAAGTTTTGGATTTCAAAATGTCCTTGCTGATATGTATTGGATTCATTCTATCCAGTATATTGGTGGAAATGTCATTTCTGAAGCATATAAGAAATACCTCTATAGCATGCTTGATCTCATTACCGATCTCAGTCCATATTTTGAGGCACCGTATGTGATTGGACAACTCCTACTTCCAGCAGAAAGTCATGATACTGAAAATCTCTCTGAAAAAGAAAAATATATCCTTCAAGCTGAAAAACTTGGACTCAAAGGAATATCCTATTTTTGTGATCCTCGCAAGCTTGAAAACATAAAAAAAGAAGATAATCTCCAAAAAATAACACAAGAAGCTCTCTATAAAAATCCATGTAAAAGCCATAAGATTCCCTATTATCTCGCATTTATCTATTATTTTTATAAAAATGATGGGATAGAAGCAGCCTACTATTATAAAGTAACTGCAGCTTGAGACGATGCTCCTAGTGGAGCAAAAGTACTTGCAGCCATTATGCAAGGAAAGTGATGAGATCGAGAAAAATCACTCTATATGTTTCTCTCACTGGCTCAAAATCTCGGATCAAATGATAAGAGTTGTACTCTTATGACTGAAAAAATAAGTGAAACCTATGATATCCTCAAACAAAATAATATCCCACTCACAGGGGATTTGATACGAGCTATCGAACAAGATAGGGATTTCCTCTTTCCTGAACTCACAGAAGAAAATGAGGGAGAGTTCTTAAGTGATACACAGTGTACCAACTATCTCGCAAAAGCCATACGAGAACTTTCGCTCCTCTATCTTGATGAAGCAGATGCACGATATATCAAGGATTTTCCAGAAGAAACTTCCGCAAAAACTCCAGAAAAACTCTTTGAAGCTGGATATATAGATTTTATCCCTACTGATTTTCAACAATACAAAGACGAAGATTATGGAATTATCTACCGCTATAATCCTGAAATAGGGAGATTTGACTACGAAATGGGATACTAAAAACCTGGAAAGCTTCGCTTTCCAGGTTTTTTTAAAGTCACACTATCTGCTTCATCTCTTGATATTTTCGAGAGTGTATTCTTTCCGCAAGAGCATTTCCCTTTGCCAATTCCATTTCTACGAGAGAATAATCGGACATATATTGTTCGTATTTTTTCCGTGCTTCTCTAAAATATTCCAACAACACACTCAACAGTTCAAGTTTTGCATGCCCGTAACCATAACCTCCTGCTCTATATTTTCCTGCAATTTCAGTGAGTTGTTCTTCACTTGCAAAATACTTCATCAAAGCATAGACATTACAAGTGTCTGGATTTTTTGGAGCTTCAAGTGGTACATCATCGGTGACGATTGACATGATACGTTTTTTGAGAGTTGTTTCGTCATCAAATATCCCAATAAAGTTATCGTAGCTTTTACTCATTTTTTGTCCGTCTATCCCAGGTATCAGCGAAAGTTCTTCATCGATATAGGGTTCAGGAAGTTTAAAAAAATCTGTTTTATAGGTTTTATTGAAATTTTCAGCAATATCACGTGCAAACTCCAGATGCTGTTTTTGGTCTTTTCCGACTGGAACCATATCGACATCATAGCCGATGATATCCGCAGTCATGAGAATCGGATAATTAAAGACAGCCATGTTGATATCTGCATTTTTTGCCTGAGAGTCTTTAAAACTGTGAGCCCGAAGCATGAGGCTATAGGGAGTTACTGAACTGAGTATCCACGTCATATCATTGATATGAGGAATCTTTGATTGTTCAAAAATATAAAATGGGGCATTCTCAGGCATTAGTGCAAGAAGCTCTGCTGCAAGTCTATGCTTATTGCGCTTCAGTGTCTCTGCGTCATGCACGGAAGTAAGGGAGTGATAATCCGGAAGAAACAAAAATGCTTCATGTCCCCGTGCTTTTTCTACAAACGGCTTGTACATCCCGAGGTAATTTCCGAGATGCATTCCGTTTCCTGTTGGTTTTACTCCTGTTAAGATACGCATAATCCGTTCATAAAAATCTAAAATATATGCAGAGTATATGCAGCTTCTGCTGAAATTCAATTTACTTTCTGTGTGTTTTTTCTATCATAGCTGTATTATTCTATTTATTCTGTACTATGAATTTCCTCAAAAACTATGTTTCTACGATGTTCCTGATTGGTGCTGCGTATGTTTTTTACAGTCATAACCAACATTTTTTAAACTTTTCTTCGGGAACTTTGAAACTCTCGATGTTTCCTTTCGAAATAAAAGTAATTTCCGTCTTTTATGCCGTTTTGATATTGTATGCGCTTCTGCTTATCCCATTTTACCTGTATTATCCAAAACTGATTTCAAAAGCTCGACTGGTGCTGCGTCTTTTATGAAAAATGCTTCGCGGAAAAGGAGGAACTCCTGACGAGTATACGGCATTTCGAGCCTGGATGGTAAAGCTTTTTTTTCTTCCTCTCATGATTGTATGGCTTTCGGGGCACATCGTGAATCTCATCAATCAAACGTACGGAACACTACAAAATATTTCTCTCTTTTCCACGGATTTTCTCCTCTTTTTTAATACTCATTTTTTCTGGTTTGCCTTTACGGCTATTCTCTTTTTTGATGTATTTTTCTTTACCATGGGGTATCTCCTCGAAGCTCCCTTTCTCAAAAATACGATTAAAAGTGTGGAGCCAACTCTGATTGGATGGGCTGTAGCGCTGATTTGTTATCCACCTTTTAATAGTTATTTAGGAAATATTGTTTGATGGTATTCGACAGATTTTCCTCAATTTTGAAACATGTATGTGCATATCATCCTCAATATCACTCTCCTCATCCTTATGGGAATCTATGCCTGGGCATCGCTCGCTCTGGGGTGGAAGGCAAGTAATCTCACGAATCGGGGAATTGTCTCAAAAGGACCATATAAATATGTGCGTCATCCAGCCTATATCTGCAAAAACACTGCATGGCTTATCTGAGTTATCCCTGCAATTGTATCTGGAAATGCAGCATGGTATATCATAATTTTAGGAAGTACTACCTGGGCTTTTATATACTACATGCGTGCTATGACCGAGGAAATACATTTAGGGAGTGATCCTGAATATCTTGAGTATAAAAAGAAAGTTCCCTACAAATTTATCCCAAAAGTGTGGTAGACACAAAAATACCCCTATCTCAATCCTCACACAAAAATAACCCTATCTTGAATTCTTTCCCTTTTCAGGGCAAGAAGCTGCATTTTTATTTGTAGCCCTTCTCCCTGATAAGGGAGAAGATTCAGATGAGGGTTATTTCTTTATTCTAGAAAACTATTTTGCTACTTTCGTAGTATCAAGATACTCTGCGATAAACTGTCCGACGAGTGGTGCTGGCTTATGGAAGATAGATGACCCAAAGCTCACAATCGTTCCAACTCCAAGCATCCCGCTTGCGTTATTTGATTTTGCGATATAGTGTCGAGCATCTACGAGTTCTGCAATGTCTCCATAGAGAGATCCTGTCACTACGAGTTGGACATCTGTATCACCATTTGATTTAATTTTTCCTCCAACTCCTGCAACCGGAATAGCAATAAATGTTCCTTTCAGTTCCTTCACTTCTTTATCAATAATGATATTTCCACCTTTTACGACAAATGCAAGATTCACATCTGAAATAATGGCATCTGTTATTTTTAAATCACCTCCTTCAATAATATAGGTTCTCGGTTCTGTCAGGTTTTTAAAATTACTATAATCTGTTGCGCTAAATGTTACTATTCCATTTGTATTTACTATCCAGACATTATCAAGACCATTATATTTTTGTAGTGGAGTTGCTACTGTATTTTTTACTGTTCCTGTAAGAGTTGAGGTATATTTTGCTTTTGAATCCTGACTCTTTTGGACAGCACCAGATGAGCTCACTTCTTTCGTATAACTTGAGATTTTCGTCTCACCTACAGAAGTTCCAACAAAGTTTTTATTATTATCATATCCAGTTACCCCTGAAGTGACTTTTTGAAGATCTCAGATTTTTGAAGTTGTATCCTTTACATAGGTTGTTCCTCCACCAATAGTCGTGACTGCAGGTTTTGCAACTCGAACTCATAAATCTCAAGCAAAGTATGCATTATAGTATTCTCTTCCTCCATCTTTTACTGAAGTAGTAATCACTCCAGAACCATATGCTTTGCCATTTGGAATTGCATTTTTATTTGATGTAAATTCTGGGTAATTTGGAAGTTCAATTCTTTCATATGCATAAATCATCCTATTCCCGAGATTGATACAATATTCATTACTCGGATAAGTACTGGTAATTGATGCATCTCCTGAAGTCTTTTTTACACAAAGCTTATCAAATGACATATCATAATCTGATTTATTGTATAGGTATGGTCTTTGTCCATTCTCTTGGAGAATATTTTTATCATGTCCAACTATTACGTTTCCTACTGGACCAAACCAAAGTTCTCCTCCATTGGGAGTCGTTGGAGTACATCCATTTGCTTTTTTACAGGTTGGGGTATCTGGAACACCTCCAGATGACGAAGATCATCCACTTGATCCTCCACTACTTCCACCTGACGAAGATCATCCTCCACCTCCCGTAGTACAAGTACTCGAACATGCATATCCAGATTTCCCATTATTTGCACCCATATCACATTGTTCACCTCGTTCTGGCTGTACTACTCCATCTCAACATACTGGATTTGTTTGAATCGTACATGCATCACTTGTTTTCCAAATATCTGGATTGGTAATAGTTGAAATACTTGCTCCAGCACTTGCTCCGTAACATCGTGGGAGTGATGTTGCTGAACAGTCAAACTGTGCAATTCTTCGACCACCAGCTTCTCCGGAATCAATACTTGCTTTTGGACCAAGATATATAGCAGTTCCGTCAGCATTTGTACCACATTGCATTGCAAAGGTATCAGTCGAATTATTTCCATAACACGTGTAGCTTCCAGATCCATTCTTAATAATATCATTACAACTTGGAGGATTTCATCCTGAACTACTTCCTGGGTTTGTTACCGTAAGTGTTTGTTGACATACTGATGGAGTCGTAGTTTTATTATTAATATAACAGCTTGCAGTGTAGGTTCCTATAGTACCAAGGGTAACAGCACCACTTCGAGAATTAAGGGTCTGAATGACTGTTCCTGCACTATTTTTCACTTCGATTTTATAGCTTGTAGCTCCTGATCCAGTACATACCAGATTTGAGGTAAGGCTTGATACTGCAGAGCTTGGAGTTGCGGTGAGATTGAGACAGTTTGGTACTGTTACTTCCACACACCCTTCTGGAGTTCCTATTTCATTTTCATCTTCACAATCAGGTGGTACGTCTGGATCACACACGAGTTCACCTGGTGCTATCTTACATACTACTGCAAGATTTCGAACTGGACCTGTGACATCAGCTGCGATTTTAAAATAAATATCAAATTTTACCTGTGCTCCTGGTGCAAGATTATTGATCACCGTATTATATCGTGCCACTCGAGTTTGTCCACTCACAAGGTTCCAATTCGTATCATCCAAGATAAGCCCTGCTGGAAAATGATCTTCCACCGTATAATTATTTGCTACCGTAGATCCAGAGTTTACCACAGTGATTACATAGTGTACTCTGTCTCCAGGATTTACCACAGTAGGTTGTCCTGCTGCAAGAGATTTAATCAAATATACATCAGTTCTTGGAGTTCCAGTTGTAATCGTTTCTGGATCATGATCATCTTCATCTCCTCCTGGATTACACCCTGTTCCAATATCATTATCTATTACAGTTCCGTCATTGCTGGGGTTTGAATCAGGTTTACTATCACAATCGTCTCCATCGTCTCGACTAATCTCTGCATAGTTTGTAATACTTGCTGGTGGGTTAGCTGCAACTTTAAATTGGATGGTCAGAGTTTTCTTTTCTCCTGCAGAAATAGTTGAAATCGTTCGTTTTGCAATGGTTCCACTTTGAGTCCAGTTTGTATCATTGAGAATCAATCCAGTTGGAATATAGTCCGTCACTTCTATATTATTTGCAAGAACATTTCCTTGGTTAAATACTTCTATATTAAATATCACCGTACTTCCTGAACTAAATGGACCTGGAGTTGTTGATGAAAGCGTTTTTCGCAAAGCAAGGTCGTAGATATCTGTTCCAAGAACGATTGTTTCAGGATCATGATCATCTTCATCTCCTCCTGGATTACATCCTGTTCCAATATCATTATCTATTACAGTTCCGTCATTGCTGGGGTTTGAATCAGGTTTACTATCACAATCGTCTCCATCGTCTCGACTAATCTCTGCATAGTTTGTAATGCTATTTGGTGCTGTTTGAGCTATAGTAAATCGTATCGTAACAAGTACTGATTTTCCAGCCTCAATTTTTGAAATCGTTCGTTTTGCAATGGTTCCACTTTGCGTCCAATTTGCATCATTCAGTATGAGTCCTGTTGGAATATAATCCGTAATTTCTACATTATTTGCATCAACATTTCCTTGGTTAAATACACGTATATCAAATGTTACACTTCCACCTTTTTTGAGACTTCCTGTTCCATTACTTGCTGAGAGGACTTTTCTCAGTGCCAGATCATATACTGGAGTATTCACAATAACTGGTGAAGTATCATCATCATTTACTGGTTTTCCGGTATTTACC
>JAMIGJ010000013.1:0-29685 GCA_035905775.1 Candidatus Altimarinota bacterium | reverse complement strand
TTCGAACTTTATCTTCGATATTTTCTAACTTAGATAATCCTTCTAAAAAAATATCTGAAATCTTTCACAAATTTGTATTTTGTTCTTTTTGAGTCAATAAGAACTCTCTAAATCAAGCTTGAGAAATATTTGCTTGAATAGTAATAGATTCATATTCTGTTCATGCAATTAAGAACTGATCTAATAGTTTTTGGAATTTTTGATCTTCATTATCTATATCAGTACTTATTTGTACATAAAGCTCAAAGAGATGTTCTACTGCATTTTTATGCAATTTTTCTGGATTTCCATAATTTTTATACGCAAGAATGAGTTTCCCAAAGATAATCCCCCAATCCCCGAGATGACTATCTGCGATAACTTGGTATCCCAGTTTACGAAAAAGGTTCACAAATACTTGCCCTTGATTGGGAGTACACATATGACCTATATGCAAGGGTTTTCCGACATTTGCCCCAATATAATCAATCACTATTTTTTTCTCTGTATTTTGGGAAATATCTCAAAAGAGATACTCACTATGATTTTGAAAAAATCGCTGAATCTCAGACTCATAAAAATGTTCTGAAAAAAAGAAATTCACATAGGGTCAAACTGCCTCTACTCTCTCAAGGTAGTTTGGCATATCTTGAGACATCAAAAAATCTTCAATATCCTGTGCTATTTTTGCAGGAGCAAGCTTGAGTTCTCTTGCAAGTAAAAAACATCAAAACGCGAGATCTCAGAGCTCTTTTTTTGGTGGAGTTTCAAAGCTTATATCATTCAAATGGATATTATATTTTTTTCAGAGAGTCATAACTATGAGTTCTTGAAGTAGATGATGCATATATGGAGACTATAGAAATATTGTAGTTTTTAGTATATAGAAAAGAGCTATTTTTCAAAGAGAAAATATGTCTCTCTCAAATCTTTCAAAATAAAGAATTGATTTTAAAATTTTCTCACTAGTATACCACAACAAATATACAAAAAACTTGCATTATAAAAATAATATTTACAATTAATAATAATATATTTTAAATATAATATATGTACCAAGAAATACTCGAAAAAAACCTTCGTTTTATACAAGAACAAAAACTCTATCATCCTCTTGATAGTCAGGTAGTAGATCTTGTTGAAACACTCAATAGTCAAAAAATAGTCACTCTTTCTTGACTCCGTCATAGTGGAAAAACCAAACTCATACATGCACTTCTGAAAAAAACACAGAGTTTTCGAGAGTGTTTTTACTATAATTCTGATATCGATTCCCTCTGAGTCATAAAATCAGAAAAAGATCTCATAGTACTGCTTGATATGTATGTACGCATTTATGGAGTTCCTAAAATCATCGTCCTACAAAATACAAATAATATTGTTGGAATTAAAGGTTTTATCGCACAACTATATAAAACCAAAAAATATAAACTCATCATCGCAGGAAATAATATCAAGATTGAATGAGTCCGAGATATAGAGCTTTTCCCTCTCGGAATTGATACAGAAAAAATATCTGAAAGAATCTATGGTGGGATTTCTGAAGTTCGTATTATCCCAGACCTCAAGTACAAAGACTTTCTCTTGCATACTCTCAAGCATGATATCGTCAGTCGAGATATCTTAGAAGCATATACGATAAAAAACATAGCTTTGTTTTATCAAGTTATGACATTTCTCGCACTTACTCCATGATATCACTCATTGCGTGAAATACATAGAAAGCTCGAAGACCATTCTATCAGCCTCTCTTTATTGACGATGATAGACTATATCAATGCTGCACTGAACACTAAACTCATATCTCGCTGTTATCTCTATGATATGAAGCAGCAAGCTCCTATCAGCTCACAGGTTCAATATTTTTTTGGAGATGTGGGGATACGTCGTTCTTTTGCACCCGAAACTCCTCTGGATGAAAATATCATATATATTGAGTTTAAACGACGAGGATACGAAGTTTTCGGAGGTCAAAGTGGTCGTTTTATGTTTTCTCTACGAGCCGTAAAACATACGAGTGAATACTGTATCCATATCGAAACATCTCCTCTCAAGGAAGAAGTTCGAAAATCAGCTCGAAAGCTTGCAAAAATTTGAGGGAATTCTCTAAAACTGCTCGTTGTAGAAGATAAGAGTAAACTAGGGATGAGAAAATTTGAAGAAGCAGGAGTGAAAATTGTAGATATTGCTGAGTGTATTTCGATGATTGCATAAAAAAACTCTCCTTAGGAGAGTTTTTTTATTTTTAAGTAATTGAATTACCTAAGGCATCAATTATTTTATTTTGACTTTCTTGATCTGTAATATTAATACTTGTCAATCTAGTAATTATATCTGCCCTAGAAATTGTATTCGATCCTAACATTGTTTCAATTTCTGTTGCAATTTTTTTAGCATTATCATCAATTTCATTTCCGACTCATGTTATTTTTCATCAATTCACTAACCCACTAATTGTTGAATTTGAAGTAATATTTATGGTATTAGATGTAGATCAAGAAGATGTCGCTCATGTTGCTCATTGCTTCATTGCATCTTGTAGTTGTTTAAATGTTGATATATCTCATACTCTAGAAGGATCTCATAGTTTAAAGTCTACACCAGGTGACTTTGTTCTATAATAAGCTATTAGTCTATCTATACCTTTTGCAAAATCATTTTTATCATTCATATTAAGATTTAATGCTTTTATTTCAGGAATTGTTTCTGTTAATGATGTTACATATTTTCTAACATCTGAATTATTATATAATTTTTCAGCATCTCACTCAGCTTTATTAATAACCTTTAATAAATCAGACGCATGCAGGGTATTATTTCAAGGATTTCAAGATAAATTACTTTGAGCAGCAGCAACTTCCGAAGATACAGGTGTTTGATCACTTCAAAAAAGTCTTCAGGATCTTTCAGTTGTTGATTGAGACATTTTTCCAGTAAGAGTACTTCAAATTTGCTGTAGTGAAGCCGCACTTTGCATTCCACCAGGAGCAGGAATAATTGGAGCATATGTCGGTGCTTTCTGAATCAAGTCACCCACAGATTTTCCAAAGCTTTGAATTGGCTGAGTCACATTGTTTGTCACGTCTGATGACTTCAGTGCAGCCATAACTGCAATCCAAAGAATAACTACTCCAAAGAGCTGCACGATAAGTTTCGCAATCACTGATTTTTCTTCTTCCCCATCACCATGAGCCCCTATAATAGAAAGAGAGAATCCCCCTGCTGAAAGAGTATCTAAATCATCTTTTGAGCTTTTTTCTTTGATTCCTTCAGATGCAACCATAATAAAAGTAAGTCCAAATGCAAGCGCAGCAGCGACATATACTGGGACCATCGCAAGTGAGATAAATTGTGATATACTGAACTTCGGACCATCACCTCAAAATCACTCTTTTCATTTTCATAGAAAATATAAGAGTCCGAAAAGTGGAGAAAGCATCATGTAGACCCAAAGGTGGATTCCTCGTGACATCAGTGCGAGAAAGAGAGCTACCATGAGTATCATATATACCACTACAAAAAGCAAATCAAATATCACTTTAAATACTAAGTCCATCACTCATTTTACAGTAGTAAGATCAGCTTGAACCAGCGTATCTCTTTCTTGAACTTTGAGAATTCCATAAGTATAGACAGAAATTATCCCAAATACATTATTATCAAGTCCTGCTCCTCCTCCCTCTCCTGAAATAATTTCTTTAATACTCACTTTATCATCTTCACTTTTACATTTTATCTGTTCTGGGAATGTTCCTCCATCGTCTTCTGTTACTGAGGTAGCTCCTTCTGGAAATGAACCAGTAAGTGAGATAATAATACTTTTACAAAAACGTTGATTCACAATGGCATCATCCGATTCATTTTCAAGCACTGCAGAAAAAAGTTCTTCATTTTGAAATGAATCGTATGGAAGTGTCAAAACTCCTACTGTTAAAATTGCAGAAAGGGAAAGCAAAAATTGTATAAAAAACCAAGAAAATGGAACGATTAAAACCCCCACAATAAATTTTGGCATAGCTTGTTTGAGTTCCCACATCCCCTCTCATTTCCCGATAATATTCATAAATGCAATCGCAATAAGCATCCCCGCAAATATAAAATATACCACATTAGACACCAGTACCCAAATAATTTTGAGATAATCTTGAAGTCCGAACATCGTTCCATTCACCCACCCTGGATAGAGAAATATAGAGATAAATCCGGTTATAAGCCCCAGTATTGCTGCTGCCATCTGTAAAAATCCATTGAGATATCCTATGAGTTTATTACTATCTTCGGCACTTATCCCTGTTTGTGTTGCTGGATCAGCTGCAAAAACTCACTGAGTTTGAAGAAAAAAGAACACTCACAACAGTAAGAAAAACCAAGATTTTTTTCTGAAAAAAGAAAGAATATTTGAGAAAGTACGAGATATCATACAAAATGGGGTTTCAAATAAATATACTCTCACTCTACCATAAAAAAAAATACAGAGCAACTTTGCGACATAAAAAAAAGTACAGATTGGTCTGTACTTTTAGTATTTTTATAGTATTACTTTTATATATTTATAATTTTTTCTTGAGTATATCCGTAAAGATTTTTGGATTTCCTTGCCCTTTTGAAGCCTTCATACACTGTCCTACAAAGTATCCAAAGAGATTATCTTTCCCAGCTTTATACTCTGCAACCTGAGAAGTATTTTCAGCTAAAACACTTTCCACTATCGATTCAAGAGCTCAAAGGTCATTTTTTTGACGGAGATTTTTTTCATCTACGATAATATCTGCTTTTCCACCATTGTTAAAAAGTTCTTCGACTACGAGTTTTGCGTTCGTAGAAGAAAGTTCGTCGGAGTTCACGAGTGCGATGATATGAGCGAGTTCCCCTATCTCAAAACGAAGATCCGATATATTTTTTATATCTTCTGATTCGTTCATGAGTGAGAGAAGCACCGAAGTGATAAAGCTACATGATTTTTTTGCGTCTTTGGTGAGTTCTACAAGGCTATCAAAATAGGCACTGAGATGTGCATCAGCCGTGAGAATACGTGCATCATCTGCTCCAAGTCCATATTGTTCGAGATATCGAATTCGCTTTTTTACAGGAAGCTCTACTACTTGCGCTCTACACGATTCTAAAAACGCTTCATCCAAGACGATTGGCAGAATATCTGGTTCTGGGACATAGCGATAGTCCATCGCATCTTCTTTACTACGCTGTGAGCTACTCATCCCCGTTACATCATCCCATCCTCGGGTTTCTTGAGCCACTTCTCCTCCTTTTTCTACGATTTTTATTTGTCTCTGAACTTCGGCATCTATCGCTCTCCCGATGGCAGAAAATGAGTTGAGGTTCTTCAGTTCCACACGGTTATAGAGATTTTTATCTCCTTCTGGACGAATCGAAATATTGACATCGCAGCGAAGTTGTCATTTTTCAAGATCAGCATCACTGACACTCGCTGCTCGAAACATCTTTTGAAGTTCTTTCAAAAACTCCATCACTTCATCTTTATCATGAAATACTGGCATCGTAACTATTTCCATCAGAGGACTCCCTGCACGATTATAGTCACAGAGTGTCTTCCCTCCGGCATGAGACAGTTTCCCAGCATCGTTTTCCAGATGCATATGATGGATTTCAAATCTTTGCAGCGTCTCTCCGACAATTACTTCCACATATCCTGCTCCAACAATTGGTTCATACATTTGAGTCGTTTGAAAACTATTTGGCAGATCTGGATAGAAATAACTTTTTCGATCAAAACGCGAAACAGGATTGATTTCACAGTGCATCATCATTCCTGCAACGACTCCAAGTCGTACTACTTCCTTGTTAATGGCAGGAAGCATCCCTGGGAATCCCATACATACAGGACATACGTGAATATTTGGAGCATCAGCCAGTTCCACTGCATTTTTACATCCACAAAACATCTTTGTTTGAGATTTGATACGTACATGGATTTCGAGTCATATGACGGTTTCATACTTCATATATTTTTTGGGTATAATTGAGATAATATAGCCCTATACTATCTATTTTTTTATTTTTTCAAAAAATATTCTTGATTTTCTCCTCGCTTATGATAGACTCTTGCACGACGTTTTGATAAGAAGAAACTTTATCCTTGAAGCAAGAGTTTTTAAGCCTTACTTTTTCTTCTCTTAGGATTTTGTCTTCTTTCTCTTCCTTTAAAAGACGGAGCACATGAGAATATGCGCATTCTCTCCTCTTCTTTTATAGGAATCTTATCCTCTAAAACAAAAACTCACTATGCAAGTACAAGTAACAACACACATAGGTTCACAAGTGGAGCATTCTCGTGAAGTCGTAGAGCGAATTGTAGAGCAAAATATGAAAACAAAGCTTGATAACTATCTGAAAAAATTTGAAAAACAGGATGCAGAAGGGATGATAGATGTGAGTGTCGATAAAAATAAAAAAGGTCTCTTTGACGGAAAAGTACAGGCAAAGCTCGATGGAAAATCATTTCGTTTCGAACGAGAGGACTACAAAAATCTCGATGATCTTCTCAATCATCTCTTTGATCATTTCAAAGAAGCACTCAGTGATATGTAAAATAGGATTTATTTAAAAACTCTTCAAGATTTTGAAGAGTTTTTTTTGACAATTTTTATTATTACAGTATATAGTATATATTAACCCGATAATAATATATATATGAATTCTCTCAAAACAGCTGAAACTATTTGACTGCTCACTGGAACCGTAGTAGCTTGTTTATGACTCTCAGAAATAGTAGAAATACGTATTTGAGATATAAAATCCAAAATAGAAGCAAATACCCGAATGCTTGAAATACCACAACATAATTCTCATGGAAACTAAGAAATAATAAAAAAGAAATGTATTACTTCTTTTTTTGTCTTTCAAAAAATATTTTACAGGCATCAATGACATTTTTGAAACGATCGCTGTGTAGCTGTATCCCTCCGAAGTAGCGCGTGACTACAAGCATGATATCTACAGCATCAGCTCTCTGGAGCTCACGCAGGATACACATCCCTGCTCCTTGCTCTCCATCATCATTTTTTCATTCGAGAATACTTCCATTTTCTTGCCTCAATCTGTAGGCATAACTGTTATGTGTTGCTTTGCGAAAATAGTCGTCTTTTTTGAGCTCTGAGAAAGACTGTTTCACATCCTCGATATGTGAAATCTGAAACGCAACTACGGTATAATGAGATTTTCGATCTACGATAATATCACGATACTCTACTCGTGACTCTCACAGAGAAAAATGTTCTCAAAAATCAAGCGAAAATTGGGTATTCATTTATTTACAAGGACTTGAGAGATTGAGAAAGGTTTGATGCTTTGCAGTTGCACAAATCACATAGGATTTGAGCGCTTCTATTTTTTGGCTTTGTTGTGAGCTATTATCCAAAATCTCACCTACATGCTCCATAAAGTAGTTTGCATCCGAAAGTCAAAAGGTTACCAGTGTTGCCGTTGGATTTATAAAATTATTGTACACGATATTATACTGTGGGAGAATCTTTTTTTCTCCTACTTCTGCCTCTACAGAAGTCTCAGCTGGAAGGTAGTATGGAAAATAGTCTAAAATTTGAGCTTGTCCTTCTGCGGAAGCAAGATATGCGAGAAAATCACCTGCAATTTCTTTCTTTGATGAATCTTTATTTAGTGCGAGATAATTATATTGTATCGAAACTTTTGTTTCTTTTCCTGCGTAGCTTGGAAAACTATGCGCAAGCAAAAAACTCTTTTGATATCCAATTTTATCTATAGCAAGTAAATCCCTTGGATATCCAATGATTGCAGCAACATCTCCCTGTGTAAAGTGATCGATATCATTCTCTCCAATATATGGGAGAGAAAGTGTATTATATTTATTTTCTCCTTGCGGGTCTCAAAAACCTGTATAAAGAGCCAGAGCTTGCTCTATCTGATTGGCTGCGAGATCAAAGACACTTGTTGCTCCTTCAAGTGCAAAAAGTTGTACCAAAATATCCCCTGCTCGAGTGATAGATGATCCATTTCACAGAGCAATTGGGACGATATCTTCATATTTTTCTGAAATATTTTTCATCTCCGCAAGCAGTGCTTCCCAAGTATCTAAATCCGTAGGACGCAAAAAATATCGTCTATTAAAATAGACTCAAAGCGCTTCATATCACAGTGGTACACCTTTGAGATATTCTGCAGTATCGTCTTGCGTTGAAGCAAATATCAAATCATCTGAAAATATAGGTTTAAATCGTACCGTAAAATCGTTCGGAGCAATAGTATCTGGACTCAGTGCCTCAACTTGATTTTCAAATACAGAACTCTCTCTATTTTGAAGCATAAAAATATCAGGTCCCGTTCCAGCAAGAAAGGCACTTGCAAGCGTCGTATAATAACTATGAATCTCTGGAAAACTTTCTACTATAATCTCCTGACCTTCATACTGAGGATAGGCTTTCTTAAAATTTTCATCCACATATTGTTTCATCTTCTCTTTGTCATCTTCAAAAATCCATATATTGAGCGCTCCTGCTGTATTTTTAGGAGTTTTATTATTGTTGGTGGAAGAATTTAGTTGTATCGCAAAATAGAATATCCCAATAAGTAAGATGGTTCCTAAAATAATGAAAAAGATTTTGTTTTTGGTCATATTATGTTTGTATTAGAAATCAGAAGTGAGATGAATATGAATATGAAATACTTCTTGTCAGCCTTTTGCACCTACATTGCACTGAAGTTTATAGGCTCAAGTGAGTCATCTTTCTGCTGCTATTTTTTTTGCTACTTGAAAGAGATGTCCTATCAGTTCGGTATCTTCTCCGCTCATATCATCCATCGTTGGAATCTCTTTTTTCGGGATGATGAGAATATGTGTCTTTGCTTTTGGAGCAATATCATGAATCGCAATAGCATGTTCGTCTTCATAGACGATAGATGCTGGAATCTCACGATTGATAATTTTAGTAAATATCGATGCCATAAAAATGAATTAATAGTAGAAGTTTGAACTAGGTTTTTGAGTATCTATTTCAATATTTTTTGAAACATCATCAAGAGTAAAAATAAGAACAAAACCTAGCAGCGAAAGAATAATAAGAATCACTCCCAATATCTGGGTTACCGGTTGTATATTGGTACTAAAATCCTTAAATCTAAACGTATGATGTCGTGCCACCAGAAAAAAAGCCCACAAAATCGCAAGTAAAAAAATATAGATACCGAGATAGACTGGGAGCATAGGTAAAAAGTCAAAGAATATCAACAAAAAAAGTATAGCTTTCTTCTTTTTTTTTGCAAATTTTTAAAAAGCTTGTTATAATGGAGGAGTATATATTTGTTTACACAATTCTTCTATGGCACAAATACAAAAAAATGACACAGTCTTTCAAGTAAGTGACGAACTTCAAGCAAAATACCCAGAGCTCATACAACTCATTATCGCAACGGAATCTATGGATGACGATGAACGTCAGTACTGGTTTGATATTATGCCATCTATGACGGATGCACAAATCGATAGACTCTTTGATATCCTCGAAACCGAACGCAAAAAACTCCAAGAACTTGAAATCAAGTATCAAAAAGAAATCAAATCTCTCAATGAAAAACATCTCATCGAATGGCAAGAACTCCAAGTGAAAGAAGGAAAAGCGAAAGTTGCAGCAGCAAAAGCTGAAGATGCAAATATCAAAGAAGAAGATCCAGATGAGATTCTCGCGATGCTCAATAATTTATAAAACGAAAAAATAAAACAGCTTGTGAGGAGCTGTTTTATTTTTTTATGCAATAATTCCTATGTTGAATTCTTTCCTTTGATTTCAAAGGAAAGAGACTACAGATTTATTATGTAGGTCTTCTCCTTTTTTGCAAAGGGAGAAGATTTAGATGAGGAATGTATTTTAGAAATCACTTTCGTGTTCCATCTCAACCATCACTTCGTCGATATGACTTTGTGAAAGGTCGATATCTCGGTCTGTTCGAGGATCAAAATACTCATCTTTGTCTGGAGCGATATGTCCATTGATGATGTTATACTGTTTTCCTGCTGGGATAAGACGTCCGATAATAACGTTTTCTTTGAGTTCTTTGAGTTTATCTATTTTTCCTGAAACAGAGCTCTCTACGAGAACACGAACGGTTTCCTGGAATGAAGCAGATGACAACCAAGACTCAGTATAGAGAGAAATCTTCGTAATACCAAGCAAGAGTCGTTCTCCGATACCTGCAGATTTTCCTTCTGAAAGCAGTCTATCGTTTTCCTTTTTAAAGGTAATGATATCTACGATATCTCCAGGGAAGAACTCGGTATCTCCTTTATCAAGCACTCGAATACGAGAGAACATCTGTCGTACAATGAGCTCGATATGTTTTGAGTTTACGGTTTGTCCTTGAGAAGAATAAATAGACTTAATTTCATCTACGATGTATTTTTCAGCAGCGAGCACTCCTCCAACCTGCATAAGTTTTCCGATAGAGAGATTTCCTTCTGTCAGTTTTTGAGCTACTTTTACGGTATCTCCTGATTTCACGAGAATCGTTCGTCCAAGATCAAATTTATACTCGTATACTCGTTTTTCTGTATCTTTTACCACAATCATTCCTGCGCTTACTTTTTTTACTTCTCCAGAGAAATTTGCAAGGACTCGTTGTTTTTCTTTTTTATTTCGTGCAAGAATTTGTTTTGCCTTTACTTGTTGTCCTTCTTTTACCATCACTTCCATCTCTTCAGAGAAATAGTATTCATCCTCTACAAAATCATGTGCGGTCACTTTAATAGAAGTTCCATTTCCTGTATGCTCTACTTGAACTACTCCATCAATATCAGAGATTTCTGCTACGAGTTTTGGATTTCGTGCTTCGAAGAGTTCTTCTACACGCGCGAGACCTTGAGTCATATCCCCTCCTTCTTTTGCGACTCATCCAGAGTGGAAGGTACGCATCGTAAGCTGAGTACCCGGTTCCCCGATAGACTGAGCTGCGATAACTCCTATTGGAGAACCGATTTCTACACGAGCATTTGCTGCAAGATCAAGTCCATAACATTTTTGACATACTCCTCCTTCTGTCTCACAGGTAAGTACAGAGCGAAGAGCTACTTTTTCGACTTTATGTTCTTCGATGAGAGCAAGGACTCGTTTATCAATAACGGTACCTGCTTCAAGAAGTATCTTTCCATCTGTATCTGTAACATCAAGTGCAAGAGTATGAGAGTAGATTCTGTCTTCGAATTTTTCATCAAATCCAGATTTTGGATCTTCTCGGTATACGGTTTTATAATGAAGTGTTTTACAATCCTCTTCTCGAACGATGATATTTTGAGCTGAGTCAACGAGACGTCGAGTCAAGTATCCAGACTGAGCTGTTTTAAGAGCCGTATCAGACTTACCTTTACGTCCTCCATGCGTAGCGATAAAGTATTCGAGTGTTGAAAATCCTTCTTTGAGAGTAGATTTAATAGGAAGTTCAATCGTCTTACCAGTAGTAGAAGCAACGAGCCCCTTCATTCCCGCAAGCTGAGTGATATTTCCCCAGTTTCCTCGAGCTCCTGAATCAATAAAGTTAAAGATATGGTTTGAGTTATCATATAAGCTTTTCATTTCTCCTTCTATGACTTTTTTTACCTCAGCCCAGACCGTAACAGATTGAGCAAATTTTTCATCAGTGGTCATGAATCCATTCCAATATTTTTTCTGGATATATTTCACTTTTTCACTTGCCTCATCGAGAAGTGCCTTTTTATTTTCTGGAAGAATCATATCTGCTTCAGAAATAGAAAGCCCAGAAAGAGTTGCATATTTATATCCAAAGTCCTTAATGTCGTTTACAAATTTTGCCGTTCTTTCAGATCCCAAAAGTTCAAAACTTTCAGAAAGAATACGTTTCAAAACTCATTTTTTGAGGGTTTCATTGATAAATCCAAGCTCTGATGGAACGATTTCATTAAACAGGAGTCGTCCATAGGTTGTTTCTATCATTTTTCCACCAACTCGAACTTTTATGAGTGCATGAATAGAAAGTACTCCCGCGTCATAGGCATGAGAGACATCATCGATTCCAGCGTAGATTCCACCTTCTCCCTTCACTCCTTTTTTGAGAGAAGTGATATAGTATGATCCGAGAATCATATCCTGAGATGGAGCAACGATTGGATCCCCAGAAGCAGGAGCGAGGAGATTTCGAGAAGTAACCATCAAATCTCGTGCTTCATTTTGCGCTTTCTGCGTAAGTGGAAGATGAACTGCCATTTGGTCTCCGTCGAAGTCGGCATTGAAGGCCGTACAAGTAAGTGGATGCAGCTGAATCGCTTTTCCTTCAACGAGTACTGGTTTAAATGCTTGAATCGAAAGTCGGTGAAGTGTTGGAGCACGATTGAGAAGTACATATTTTCCTTCAATTACTTCATCGAGTGCATCCCATACTTCTTTACTTCCTCCTTCGATATATTTTTCTGCGTGTTTTACGTTATAGACAATCCCCTCTTCTATCAGTTTTGCGATAATAAATGGCTTAAAGAGAACGAGAGCCATCTTTTTTGGAAGGCCACAATGATCCATCGGAAGATTTGGACCAACCACGATAACCGAACGAGCAGAGTAATCTACTCGTTTCCCCAAAAGGTTTTGACGAAAACGTCCTTGTTTTCCTTTCAACACTTCCGTAAGGGATTTGAGTTTCTTTTTATTTGCCGTAACGTATCCTGAACGATTATTTCGAGATTCTCCCGTAATAAGCATATCAACTGATTCTTGAAGCATACGCTTTTCATTTTTGAGGATAACTTCTGGAGCTCCAAGTTCGATGAGTTTTTTCAGACGATTATTTCGATTTATGACTCTTCGATAGAGATCATTGAGATCAGAACTTGCAAAACGTCCTCCATCGAGTTGGATCATTGGTCGAAGATCTGGTGGGATAATCGGAAGTACCTCCAATATAAACCATTCTGGTCTTTGTCCTGATTTGAGGAGATTTGAAGCAAGTTTAATCTTTTGTAAGATTTTTTTTGTTTTTGCCTGAGTTGCCGTTCGGAGCTCTTTTTGATTTTCTTCGATAAAAGCAAGCAAATCTATTCTTTCAAGAAGGATTTTGAGGTATTGTGCCCCGGTTCCTCCTACAAAGACATGAGGAAATTTATCTCGAAGAACACGATACTCAAGCTCTCCGACTACAGCCCCAACTTCAAGTGATTTCAGATTTGCTCGAAGAGACTCAAACTCTGCCGTGAGGGCATCAAGTTTTGACATCACGAGAGTTTCTGCTTCTGCAAATTTCTTTGGAGTGAGTTTTTTCTCTTCTTTTTGAATCTTGAGATCATTCATTTCTCGTTGCATCTCTTTTTGCATTTCTGCCTTTGAAGTTTTGTATTTTTCTTCTAAGGCTTTGAGTGATTCGTCTTTTTTATCTTGATATACATCAGTGATGATGTAGCTCGCAAAATATACCACTTGCTCAAGTTTTTTTACCGGAAGATCGAGAAAGAGACCAATACGAGAAGGTACAGATTTGAGGTACCAGATATGAGCTACTGGTGCATAGAGATCAATATGCGCCATGCGTTCTCGTCGAACACTTGCCTTGGTTACCTCTACTCCACAGCGTTCACATACGACTCCTTTGTAGCGAATACGTTTGTATTTCCCACACGCACATTCGTAGTTTTTTCGTGGCCCAAAAATTTGCTCACAAAAAAGTCCCCCACGTTCTGGTCGTTGCGTTCTATAGTTTATCGTTTCTGAGATGAGAACTTTCCCATGAGAAAGCGCTCGGATTTTTTCTGGTGATGTAAGTCCTACAGCGATACCTGCAAGATTGTCGAGATTTTTTCCTTTGGTAACATCCTGTTTTCCGACTCCTTTTCCGATTTCAGAAAAGTCAGTGATTTTATCATTGAGGAAGTTATCAAATTGTTTATCAAACATAGTCTCTTTGTGGATTAAAAATTAAGATGGAGAGGAATATTATTCTTCATCACTTTCTTCACTGCTGTCATCAAGTGCGAGCGCTTTCGCTGCAATATCTCCTACAGGAATAGATTTTTCAAGTTCGATAATTTTTTCATATCGAGTTCGAGCCTCTGCTTCATTTTCTGCAAGTTCTTCTTTATCAAGAAGACTCACATCAAGACCAATTGCTTGAAGTTCCTTAATCAAAACGTTAAATGATTCTGGAATATTTGGCTTTTTAATCGGCATATTTTTTACAATTGCTTCATAGGCTTGAGTTCGTCCAGCAACATCGTCAGATTTAATCGTGATCATTTCCTGAAGAATATTACTTGCGGCATACGCTTCAAGTGCCCACACCTCCATTTCTCCAAATCTTTGTCCTCCATTTTGAGCCTTTCCTCCAAGTGGTTGTTGGGTTACCATAGAGTATGGCCCCACAGATCGTGCATGGATTTTATCTTCAACTAAGTGATGCAATTTGAGCATATATTTTACTCCGACCATCGTCTTTTCTTTAAATGCTTCTCCTGTTTCACCATCAAAAAGTTGTACTTTTCCGTCGCTGTCCATCCCTGCTTTTTCCATCAGTTCACGGATTTGAGGAATCGTAACTCCATTAAGTACTGGAGTTGCTACCTTAATACCAAGTTTGCGAGCTGCCATACCGAGATGAGACTCAAGAACTTGTCCGATGTTCATACGAGATACTACCCCGAGTGGATTGAGGATAATATCAACCGGAGTTCCATCAGCCATAAATGGCATATCAGCAACTGGAACGATTCGAGAAACGATACCTTTGTTTCCATGTCGTCCAGCCATCTTATCCCCTACTTCGATTTTTCGAGTTTGAGCGATATAGACTTTTACTTGTTTAAATACTCCCGTTGGAAGATTATCTCAGAGTTCTCGTTTGAGGATATGTACATCAAGGACTTTTCCTCCTTGCCCAGATGGAAGTCTCATAGATGAGTCTTTTACATCTTTGGATTTATCACCGAAAATCGCTCGAAGAAGTCTCTCTTCTGGTGAAAGCTCTTGTTCTCCTTTTGGAGTAATCTTTCCAACTAATATATCTCCTCCCTCAACATAGGCTCCTACTCGAATAATCCCATCTACATCAAGATCTTTGAGTTTTGCTGCTGAGACATTTGGAATATCATCGGTAGTTTGCTCAGGTCCAAGTTTGGTTTCTCGAACATCAAGTGAGTATTCCTTGATATGAATAGAGGTAAAGTAGTCATCTTTCATAATTTTATCAGAAATGATGATTGCATCCTCATAGTTATATCCTTTCCATGGCATATAGGCAACCGTGAGGTTTCTTCAGAGAGCAAGTTCTCCATCTTCGATTGAGTGTCCATCCACAAGGATATCACCTTTTTTAAATTTTTGTCCATGAGACACCAAAGGAGTTTGGTGAATAATCATATCATGGTTTGATCGCTTAAATGTGACGAGTTCGTGTAATACTTTTTCTCCAGATTTATAAAGAAGTGTCACGTGTTTTGCATCCACTCCCAGTACTTCTCCGTCATCTTTTGCAACGATACAATATTCGCTATCTTCTCCAACAGCACGTTCCATACCGGTACCAACAACTGGGGAATCCGTTCGAATAAGTGGGACAGCCTGACGCATCATGTTTGACCCCATTTCCGCACGAGTCGCATCATCATGCTCCAAAAATGGAATCAGAGATGTCTCCACCGACATCGTTTGTTTTGGAGAAACATCGATATGGGTGATTTCACTCACGTAGGCAATTGTTGGTTCATTTGCAGCACGAGCAGAGATACGAGTATCGGTAAAGTTTCCAAATGCATCTACCGCAGAACCAGCTTCTGCAACCGTAAGAACTCGTTCTTGATGTGCATCAAAATAGTCAAAATCAGCAGTCAAAAATCCTCGAACAAGTATTTTTTCTTCTTTTATAGCTTTTTGAATTTCTCAAGCATCTTTTTCACTGATCATCATCTTATCAGCAACAATCACTTTTCCTTTTGCATCTTTGATATCTCCCAGTGCGATTCTATTTACTGCTTGCTTTCCATCATTTTTCACATAGTGCTCTACTTTTCGAAATGGAGTCAAAAGAAATCCAAATCGATCTACCTTTGCGTATGTTGCCATATGCAAAACAAGTCCGATATTTGGTCCTTCTGGAGTCGCAATCGGACAGATACGTCCATACTGAGTTGGATGTACGTCACGTACTTCAAATGAAGCTCGTTCTCGAGTCAAACCTCCAGGTCCAAGTGCCGAAATACGTCTCTTATGTGCAAGTTCAGAAAGAGGATTTGACTGATCCATAAATTGAGAGAGCTGAGACGATCCAAAAAACTCTTTCAAGATCGCTACAATTGGTCGCGAGTTGATAAACGTTCCTGGTGTCGCATCATCAAGATCCACGATCGTCATACGATCTTTTGCGATTCGCTCCATACGAGCAATTCCCACTTTAATCTTATCTTCTACAAGCTCTCCTACGGATCGAACACGTCGATTCTCAAGATGATCGATATCATCGAGCACAAATCCGTCTTTTCCAATATAGAGATTGAGGTAGTATTTGAGTGATTCGATGAGATCTTCGATACTTAAAAATTTTCCTCCTTCATCAGAGTATTTTTTCGTAAGCCCGAGTTTTGAAGCCATCTTGATACGCGCAATTTCCCCGAGATTAAATCTCTTTTCATCAAAAAATGTTGCCTGAAAGAGATCTTCTACTCGCTCATCGGTTGCGAGATCTCCTGGCCTGAGAAGCTTATAGAGTGCATGAAGTGCTTCAAGCCGGTTACTGGTTTTATCTTTTTCAAGAGTTGGAGCGATATATGATCCCATAATCGTATCCTCAACTCCTTTAAATGCATTCATGATTTCAGCATTTGATTCAAGACCAAATGCTCGAAGAAGAATAGAAACTGGAATTTTTCGTTTTTTATCAATTTTTACGTTAATAATTCCTTTTTTCTCAATATCAATTTCAAACCAAGAACCTTTTTCAGGGATAAATTTGAGTCCGATTCCAGAATCTCCCGCAGTAAAAAACACTCCCGTAGAACGGATAATCTGATTCACAATGACTCTCTCGATCCCGTTTACAATAAAACTTCCTGAAGCTGTCATGAGAGGAATTCCCCCCATATACACTTCCTGCTCTTTGATTTCCCCGGTTTCTTTATTAAGCATCTCAAGTTTTGCTTTAAATGGAGCTTCAAAATTGAGATTTTTTCTCTTACATGTCTCAGCATCATATTTTGGTTCATCAATGTGAAGACCTTTATAATAAATATCTATTTTTTCCCCAGAAAAATCAGATATTGGAAAACTATCCTGAAATACAGTGTCGAGTCCTGTCGTCAAAAAATGATTATACGAATCAAGCTGCACCTCAAGAAGTTCAGGAAGTCCTGCTACTGACCTATCATCAGTAAAGTAGTATCTTCCTCGTATTTCGTAGAGCCCTCCAACCTCTTGTGGAGTTGGATTTTTTGTAGCTTTTGCCATGGAGCGTGGAGTTTTTTAAAAAAATAAATTTCTTTAAAAAGAGTTTTTTGCGGTTTTGCTACACAATCAGGTTCTTGCAAAGACTTTCTTTTTTTGTTTTTCACGTTTTTATACGCAAAAAAATGCCCAAGCGTTTCCCCTAGAACTCATCATACGCTTGTGCGAACGTGGAAAGTATATTCACAATGCCATAAAGTCAAGAAAAAATCTCACAATTTTTGTGAGATTTTTTCTTAAAAGAAGAGAGAGAAATGATTTTAGAAATTTATAAAACGATATGGGATTCACTCAATTCGAAAAATGCTCTTTGCAATATGAATAATAGCATTTCTTTCTTTGGTAGTACTATGGTACAAAGTAATTCCTACTTTTCATGCACAGATATCAGTATCATAGACTATATCATCTGCATATTTTGAGATTTCTCATATTATCTCCGCATTTTCTTTTTTCCAGTCCTCAAGTTTTCAAATTTCTAAAAATGAGTTGCAAGATACAAGATACGGTTTATTTGTACTATACAAAAATATAAATACATGAGAGCATAAAATAATACTGAACGCTATAACTATTCCTTTTATGATTTTCATATGTTTCTCGCGTTAGAAAATGACTGTGTGAGTATATGTATTTTGTTTAAAAACTAAAAAATCTCACAATTTTTGTGAGATTTTTTCTTGAAATTAAATTTTAAAAATATACAGAGAAATAATTTGATTTTCTTATTAAATTTCTTCTAATTTGGAATATTTTTCTCTAGAATAAAAAAGATGTAGGGGAACAAAAAATCAACTTCTTACATCTAAGTCACTAATTATTCATCGTTTTTGAAAATCTCTTAAAAGTTTTATCAGTTCTTTATTTCAACTAACTTTCAATCTTTTTTGTGCCTCTTTAACTATGTCATCTACTTTTTTAGGTCGTCAAATAATCTCAGAACACGAGTATATTGGAATATCTTTACTTTTTCACAATAAAGATAGGAAAAAATCATGTTTTTTATCCCCGTATGTTACTCAACGATATCACATTTTTGTACTTAACTCATTCCAAATTTGATATGAAGGCATAACACTTAATCTCGCTAAGCCATTTTTGGGTACATAATTGAACCTTCACATTCATTGTTGTAAATATCAGTTGTGTTCTAAAAAATCGAATAATTGAGTTCATTGACTCTTGGTAGATGAATCTATAATTTTTTGTTCAGCATTTTCCAAGACTCTAGTTAAATCATACACTTGACCTGTTAAAGTGGATATTACATGTTCAACCACTTCATTATTGGTGATCTTATGAGGTCGATTTTCTCCTCAATACAACAAAGTAGTTCGATTAATAGTATCTTCAGGATTAAGTCATTTTATAATTACATCAATCATATGAATAACTCTTTCAGAAGTTCATGATATCACTGTACGTACATTTCAATTTGATATTCAAATTATTTTCGGAGCTTCCATAATACTATTTTAAACTAAACTCTTATATAATATATACATATGTTTGTTTGTCAATTCTTTCTTTTTTACTTAAAATATTTTCTCTCTAAAATCCTGGTACTTGATTCTTAAAAAATAAAAAATGCTGAAAACAATAAAAATTCTGGTGTGGCTTGTGGTAATTTCTGGAGGAATATTTTGGTGGCAATATAGGAGTTTTCAGTCTCAAAAAGTATCTGTAGATTTTGTAGAGGGATATATGACGGTAGAAAAGTGAGAAAACTTTAGCTCTGTACTGTCTGAAATATTTGGAAATAAACTCTTTGTGAAACTGTATTTGAGACAAAATCCTCCTGATTTTGGACTCCAGGCTGGAAAATATCAAATTCCCAGTGGAACTATCGAGGAAATCATCGAAGCTCTCAAGAAACCGATGAATGAATGAGATGAAAATATAACCTTTCTGGAGGGATGGAATATTTACGATATAGATAAAACTCTTGTATCAAAATGACTCATCTCATCCTGAGAGTTTGTAGACTTTGTAACGAGTTGTGAAAGTTTTTGTCCTCTGAAAACAAATTATGGATTTATCTCGGATGTAGAAACATTGGAAGGTTTTCTCTATCCTGATACGTATGCGATAAATCCTGCAAACTTCACGATAGAAGGTTTAGTACGAAAAATGCTTTCTAACTTTCAAGTGAAAGTGATAGATTCTGGAATCCTTACTGATATGGGAAGTATCGAGATGTTGGATATTATCAATATGGCAAGTATCGTCCAAAAAGAGGCCAATAAACGAGATAATCCAGAGGAAATCGCACTGATTGCGGGAATTCTCAAAAAACGAGCCAAAGAATGATGGCAAATTGGGGCTGACGCAACTGTGTGCTATCCATTTAAAATAGCAACTCAAGACTGTGGACCAGACGAAGTTCTCACATATCTCTATGATAAAAATGAGTATAATACCCGTCAAATGGTCGGACTTCCAGCCTGACCTATCGCAAATCCTGAAGCAGATATTATCAAAGCAACGGTAGAGAGCAAAGATTCACCCTACTACTATTACCTGCATGATACCACAGGAAAGATTCACTATGGAGTGAGCAATGCTGATCATGAAGCAAATAAGCAGAAGTATCTGTATTAGCATTTTTGACACATCCTATAAAATCCCTACAATGTACGGGATTTTATTTTTTATATATTTCCTATGTCTGTAAAAGATACCCTTGCGGATGCAAGAAAAAAGAAAAAAGTTCGTATGGGAATCATCCTTGGACTTATGGCTCTCGTGGTGATTTTGATGCTCGTACTTAAAAAAGGAACGATCGCATTTACCGTAATCTTGGTACTGCTTGCAATTGCTCTTGGACTTGAAGGGTTTAATTATGACGCAGACCTCCAAAAACTTTGGGAAACAGGAAATTATCAAGAATCTCGGGTAGAATCTGTGACCGATAAAGATGGAAATACGGTTCGACTTATCGGAGAATGTGTGAAAGCTGATGTGAATTGTGATAATTTTAAAACTCAAAACGAAGCACAAGAAGTATATAATACTTGTGCTGATGAAATCGCACAAAACAATGCAAATATCGGGGATGTAAAATCACTGGATATTTATGGTCTTGATCGAGACAAAGATTGAATCGTGTGTGAGGCACTTCCTGCTGCACAACTTTAATTTACTTACAAATTTTTATGGACCTTTCTCAAATGCTCACTGGGGAACTCAAAAAACAAGCTCTGTCTCAAATCGCGAAACAAATGGGAGGAGATAACAAAATGGCTCAAGCTGTGATAGAAAAAGCTCTTCCAAGTATCCTGTCTGGACTTGAAAAAAATACTCAAACGCAAGATGGGAAAAAAGCTCTCGATATAGCTCTCGACAAACATACGGGAGAAACAAAAATCAACCTTGAGGATGGAGCAAAAATACTCGGGCATATCCTCTGAAATGACAAAGAAAGTGAAATAGAAAACATAGCAAAAGCAACAGGAGTGAGTAAAGAGCAATCTTCTGATGTGATGAGTATGCTTTCAAGCCTCGTGATGGAAAAGCTTGGAGACCAGAAAAAAGCTGGACTCTGAGTAGACGATATCACCAAGATGCTTTCTGGAGCTTCAAAATCTGGAGGATTTCTCAAAGGTTTTGACCAAGATGGAGACGGAGATGTAGATAAAAATGATGCTATAAAATTTGGTCTTGGATATGTTATGAAAAAGTTTCTTGGGAAGAAATAATTTGTTTGATGCTATAAAAAATAATCACGCTTCTCTGCGTGATTATTTTTTGAGCGAAATTTTGAGAAAACTGGTGTGAGACTGTCCAGGAGGAAGCAGAAATGGAGCATCTACAATCATCCCTTCATCTCCCATCACTGGCTCAACACAAACAAAATCTTTTTCAGGCAAAGACCATACCCAAAAACGTTTGTAGTCTCTACTGGTTTCAAGCTGTATGGTTCCAATTTTTGGAATCGTAAATGAGATGGGAGCATTGAGAGGGATATTATATTTTCCAGTTCCCCCTTGTTTCCAAATCTCTCTTTGAGTATATATTGCATCTCATCCTTCAAAATCCCAGGTGATAGCATCTTTTTTTCCTTTCGGAACAGAAAAATACGGATGGAGTCCTGTTGCCAATGGCAACGTTTTGTCTCCTATATTTTGTATAGTTTGGAGAAATTGTACACTTCCCTGCTGTGTGATCTCTATTGTGAGAGTGACTTTTCCAGCAAAAGGAAAATCTGGAGTTTCAGAAAAGACAAGTCTTTGTTCTCAGGTTTCAGAATTACATTCCCATTTTGAAATTCTCCCAAATCCATGCTGAGGAAGATTGAGTCTAGATATATTTTTTTGATCTTCGCTTAAAGGCCCCGCATTGGGAAACATAAAAGGCATCCCTCCTTTTGGTTTATTTTGATCTCCAAAAAAAGGATGAAATATCTCAACTCCTTCTATCACACACGAATCTATATGTCCTCATTTCCCTGCTTGAAAGGATACGTGTGTATTTCCTCGCGTCAGAGTGATATGATTCCCAACTTGAGCAATTTTTTGAGCAGGAGTTTCTCAAATATCTTCATATCTCTCTGGAGTATTCATATATATTTTTTAAGAAGTATAGAATGACTCTAAAAAAAATGAGAAAAAAAGCAATCTTTATTTTTGAATGTGTATCCCGAGTTCTCAGAGTCTTTGTACCTCTTCGGGAGAGAGATGCAGGGCAATATCTCGCGCATCATAGATTTGCTCCATGAGAGCAGAATGATAGATAACTCCTTCCAGTGCATATACATTTTCCTTGCGAATGCAGGAAACATCAAGGCAATAGGATATTTCGGTGATTCACGATGGAGTGGCCAGAGGATACTCTGAAATATATCCTTGCTCGATTGCTTTTTCTATCACTTGATGCCACATATATCAAGCTCCCGTAATCCCTGTTACTCCTTGCATCGAAGAATTATCATTATTTCCCACCCACACTCCAAAAACGAAATCCGGATGATACGAAACAGCCCAATTATCTCGAAAATCACTACTCGTCCCTGTTTTGACAGCCTGAGGAATTGAGGTCGAAAGCAGAGAATTCACTCAAAAGCTGATATCTCGATTATCAGGATCAGAGAGGATATCATAGAGGAGGAATTTTTCTGGAGTATTTTGATCGAAAAGTTTCGCATAATTTTTTACGAGGGACTGAAGTGTTACTTCCGCATTTCAAAGTACGAGGGAATAGCCATAGTGCTCTGCTCCATAGGGAAAATCAAATCCGTACTCTTTATAAAAATCAAATACTTTTTGTAGACCAAGCTCTCGAGCGAGTCTCACTGAGGCATTATTGAAGCTGTTTCCTAGGGCTTTTTTGAGTCGCACGAGCCCGTACTCTTTGAGAGAATAATTTTCTGAAACATACACTTTTCCCTCTTGAAAGGATTCATACTGCCCCTCTAGATCGAGGATCAAACTATCGGGATGGATTCACGATTGTAAAGCAAGTAAGTAGAGAAAGGGCTTCATCGTACTTCCGGGCTGTCTATGAGCCTGCACGACATCAACCTGACCATCGATACCCGTTGCTGAAAAATCCTTGCTTCCGATATACAAAAGAACTTCTTGTGTTTTTGGGTTGAGTGCATACATTGCAGCATTGCTTACATTTTTTCCTTTGAGTTTTTCTAAAGTTTCTTGGATCATCGAGAGAGCATAGTCCTGCATGCGAGCATCTATCGTGGTACGAGTACCTGGGTATCCAAGATCTCCAGAGAGCCACCTCTGCGTGACATGAGGAAAACGATCGAGATTTTGTTTTTTCGGGAGTTTTCAAAAATAACTGCGCTGAAAATCATATCCCAGTCTCTTTTGTACTGATGAAAAATAGTTTTGAAAGTATGATTCTTCGAGACTTTGAACTCAGGGATTATGTAAGAGAGTCAAAAGAAGTACCTGCTCTTCTTGGGTGAGAGTGCGTATATCTGACTTTCAAAAATAGACTTCCATCGCAGCTCATACTCCATAGAGTTGATTTCAAAAATACACCGAAGAGAGATATTGTTGGAGTATTGTTTCTTTTTGGCATTTCAAAATGCTCTCACAAGCACAACTCCCTCTGTCGCTCACGCGACATCTCCCTCCATGAGGGAGACTTACATATAATGCAAGCACTGCTTCACGAGCTTTTTGCACATAGCTTCGAGGAGTTTTAGGAAAATAGGTATTTTTGATATATTGCTCGGGAATCGTACTTCCTCCTGAGAGTTTTTTTCCTTCGATATTATCTCTCAGAGCTCTCATTTTTGCAGGAATATTCACTCCCCAGTGGGTATAGTAGTGTTTATCTTCGATGTGCAGAAGTGCTTGCACAAACTCACTCTGCAAATCTATTTCCATATCCTTTTGGTAGCCATTTGGATAGGCTTTATCGGAGATTATTTCCCCATTTCGATCCATGAGCAATATCCTCCCTGCTCCATCAAGTCATGGGGCTTTGTATTGCAAAAGAGGGAGAAAGCAATAGAGCAGGAAGAGAGTGAATCCTGAAAAGATTCCAATAAATATTTTTATTCGCATAAGTTACTTCACTACAATCCTTCGAAATTCTGTATTGGCTCTCACGGTTGGTTCGTACATGAGGTATCCTGCAAGGGGAGCATAGAGAAATTCTCCTGCAAAATCAGCTCGGACAAAATATTCATATTGAGCCTCTTTCCCCCAAGAGTATCTCGCATTTGCCATCACGACTTCAGGCCGATTTTGGGTTTGATTCCACTGCCAACTATTTTGCTGTCCTTCCTGTCTGATGCTTGTAGAATTAGTCAAAAAATTACTATTAAGGACCGTAAATCCAGCTGGAATATAATCTTCAAGCGTGAGATTATTTCTTTGTGCTTCATCCTCAAAACTTGCTTTGAGTATCACCTTGTACATCTTTCCTTTTTCAAAGACATCACCAGAATGCAGCTTGAGTCATTTTCCTGGTTTACATCCGTAATTTGGACCAGACCAATCACACTCATCTGCTATTTTTGTCTCGTCTGTGACTTCATAAATACTTCTTTGTACGTTCATATTATGTTGATATGCTGTTACTTTGAGAGGATCAAGAGGAATGATTTTGATATCATTTTGTGCAAAAATACTTGCTTGTCCCTTGGTATTGGTGATACGAAGTGGGACTTTTTCTCCGGAGAGAAGCTCTGAAAGCTTGCTTTCAACATGATAGTTCCCAAGTTTTGAATCAAGCTGTATCCTTTGTTTTTTCCCTCACAGATCAATATCTGCCTCACTCAGAGAGCTTGTCCCATAGACTTCCATATATTTTACAAATGCGAGAAACGCTGCATTTTTTTCCTTGGTGGAGTACCAATAACTTTCCCAGTCTTTCTCATAGATTTCGAGCATAATACCAGAAAGTTCGTGTTGTTTCATCCCTACATCCATCATCAGTGCAGCAAGCAGGGCTTTATCCTCAAGGAAAGAATAGTACATCTCATTTCTGATAGGAAGGATATTTTTTTGCAGGGTCTCAATATTTTTTGTGATTTCTGAAGCGTATTTTTTTGCATCAAGATAGTAAAGAGCATAGGTATAACTCAAAAGTTCGTGGCTCGAAGTCGCTGTAGGACGAAGAGAAGCGATATCTCGAAGTGCAAACCCAGAAAGTACTTCTGCTTCTTGTTGAGGCATAAATTTTGCAACAGCCCAAAGAGCCTCAAGACGAGTGTGTACAGGAGTATTTTCACGTACCGTTTGCATCAGATACTCTGCAGCTGCTTGCAGTTTTTCCCGCTCCACTGCAAAACCTGCATCTGCAAGTTCTACGAGATGACGCAAGACATGCGGAGTGATCTGTATATCAGAAGTAAAATCATTTTCCCAATACTTAAATCCTCCGTCATTATTTTGCAGTCGCATGATACGAGCGTATCCATTTTTGAGATTCGTATCGATATCTTTTGTACCCACTTTTACCACTTCCTTGAGACTCACAATTCGTTTTAAAATCGCATTGGGGAGGGTGCTCGAGAGGAGCTGTTCGACACATCCATAGGGGTAGACAAAAAGACTTTCGTAGGTTTTTTGTATCCCTGCAAGAGGAGTATTTGAAAGAGTGAGGCTATAGACTGATGTTTCTCGATTGGTATTTGCAGTCTTACTCAGAGTCATATCGGTGCTTTGAGTCGGATCGATTTGAGCTGTTGAAACGATATTTTGCACAATAATCGGATCTTGTGCGATGGTAAAATTTCCCTCAAAGATATCATTGTAGCTTGCATTTTTTCCTATAGCTTTCATCGTAAACTCTTTGCTACAATTTTTTTGTAAGAGCTCTGCATCACATCCCTCTTTGACTACAGTCCTCCAGCTGACAAATACATTTTTCCCTGCTGGGATGTGTATCTTTTGTACGGGTTTTTGTATTTCAAGTCCTTCTGAAGTAAATGATGCATCAAACTCAAGAGACTCTTTACTTGCATTAAAGACATTGGCTCAGAGTTCTACTTTATCCCCTGCTCGCAGCATCAATGGGATGCGTGGTTCGAGTAAGACTTCTTTTCGGACTTCCAAAAAGGTTTCTGTGTATCCAAAGAGATTATTTTTTGATTGTGAAAGAGCCATCACCCGGAAATTGGTGAGATTATCTGGAAGGGTGAAGCTGACTTTTGCCTTTCCATTTTGGTCTGTGAGAACACTTCCACTATAGTAGGCTGTATTTTTAAAAATCATACGACTCGAAACCGCACTATCTCCTCCCTTAAGATTTCTATTTCCACTTCCTCCGACGATTCACTGACGTGAAAAATAATAGTTCGCGAGCATCGCAATATTGGAAATACTGGTTTGCAGCTGAAATGGAAGTTTTTCATATATTTTTTCCAGCACACCTGAATCTATGTTTCCCATAAGCGCAATCAGACTATCATCTACAACCATCACGGCAAGCTCGTGCTGTCATGTTTCTGCAACCTGCACATCAAGTGTGACAGTATCTCGGGGTTTATAGACCGATTTGTCTGCTTTGAGACTGATATTGGATTTTTTATCGCTTTTATCTCCGACGATTTCCGTATATCCGACTTTATATTCTGGAATACATTTTTTATCTTTGTTTTCCTTACATGCAAAGTTTGTAGGGATTGCTACGACAGAAATATAGGTATTAGGAAGATGTGCATCGGTCACGAGTACTTCTTTGAAAAAGATATTTCCTGGGACATCGATATATTCAGAATGCATGACTTCATTTTTTTCCTCGGTCCAGAGGATTTTTCCTCCTGAAAATGGAAGCCGCACGAGGATACGAGCAGTTTCTCCGACTTTATATACCGTTTTTTCACTCAGTACCGTAATCTTATTATCGCTTTCTATCGGATTATTTGCGCTTTGCTCCCCATAACTGACGAGGGTAAAATAATTTCTATCATAGCCTTGTATGAGCATATCGAGAGAGATCTTTTGAGAGAACTGCAAACTTCCATTTTTATTTTCACACAGGTTTGCTATCTGTACTTCGTCTGAAATAAGAGGATTTTTATGTTTTTGACACAGTAGAGCACTTTCTATCGTCGTGTAGTTACAGCTTGCTTCTCCATTATCACAACTTTGTACTAAAAAGCTCGTTATCTCTGGATCGTCATAGACTCCAAAAGTCTGACTCGGAAGATAGATATTTTGCGTTTTTTGTTCTTGAAATTTCGAAACGATCATGTGAGCATTTTCCAAAGATGTCTTTCCATTTGGCATTTTTGTCATTCCTGGATTGAGTTTTCCATATTCAAAGACATATTCTCCCGTTTCTTCTAAAGGATATTTGAGAGTCAAACTTCCGTTTTTTTGTATTTCAAAATTTTCTCTGTTCACGAGATATACCTCTTTGAGTACTTCTTGCATGCGAGTTTTAGGACGCACAAATCATTTTACATCACTCAGGTAATCGGTATAGTATTCTTTTTTCTTGATAATCAGAACATCTTGATTTTCATAGATTTCAGAAAATTTCCCCACCGAAAGTTTTCCTTGAAGCTCTACTTTTTCCCCTTGTTTATAAAATTTTTTTTCGCTCGAAAATTGGATTCTGCTTTGTGGATTCCATTTTTTATAGGCATTTGGAAGTCGCGCAATGACCGAGTTTGATCCGGCAATCGTGTCTCCTGCAGCATCAGTGACGATTGCTTCCACAATATACCTATAGTCATCGTAGGAGCTTTCAAATGTAACTGGGATACGGATTTGGGTACGTCCTGATGCATCGAGACTTCCCGTTCCTTCGGTATAAAACTCTTTTTCTGGCTCCCAGTAACATCCATAAAAACAATCCTGCCAGTAGCTTGCGTCATAATAGGCCTGCTTATACACTTTATAGGAGAGTTTACCTTTTGATACTGGATTTCCAGAATAATATTTTGAATCAATCGTGGCTTCTATCTCAAAATTTCCCTGATATGTTTCATATTCATAGCCCCACTGCGAAACGGTTTTCTGTGTTTTTTTATATCCACGATTTCCTCATCGAGTCACGAAACCTGCAGCATCACTTCATTTTGAAATTTTGGATTTTTAAAGATTTCTACCGAAAATCATCCGTATACAATCGTTTTTTCTCCTTCTCTGAGATAGGTGTTGTAACTTCCGAGTGCTGCATTGGTATCAAGTTCAAATGACTCTATGATACTTCACTGCGTTGAAACGCTCACTGTTTTTTTCACTATTTCTTTTCCACTACTATCTTGTACCACGAATTCAAATTTTTTTCCTGTTGGGAGAGTGAGACTTCCTGCATGTCGCACTATCGCTTTATAGTGTACGGTCTCTCCTGGAAGATAGAGTCGTCTCTCGGTAAAGCTATGTCACATATAAGATTTTACCTCTCCCCAAGCATCAAGAGACAGAGCATCTTGATCATTTCCCTCTCCATACCACCATCCGGAGTTCAGAGTATATCCAAAGTTCCACGGGGTGATTCCTCCATTCCACTTTGAAGACACATAACTCAAGTTGGTATCACTGCTTGAGGTAACAAAAAATGAATTCCAATTTCCATCCTCACTATAACTCCAAGAATCTAAAGTTTTTTCAAAATAGTCTTTGACTTTTCCTTGCATATCTACCTCAAGTATCCCCTGCTCATTAGTCTTTCATAGAAGCGCTCCAGAGGTAAAAATATTTTTTTCAAGCGGAGAAAAATAGCTTTCTTGTCTCTGAGTTTCATTATTTTCATAGCTATACTGCGTACTCTTTTCTTGAAACTCATTGGCATACACACGGATATTTTGACCTGCAAGAGGACGACCAGAAAAGTCATTGACGAAGAAAAATGCTTTCCCATTTTTTGCGATCTTCATCGTGATATGAGCATCGATTACTCCAAAAAAGTGTGGTTTTTGAATCGTTTCGTAGCGATTACGGTCTTCTTTTTTTACAAATGTGACGTAGTAGAGACCACTTCGAGCTGGATTTCCGATTTCCCCAGAAAAATCAAAGCTCAATTTTTTCACGAGAAGATTTTTTGATTCAGGATTCGTAAGCGTGAGTTTTTTTGTTTTACAGTCATAACTCTCCAAGCGATCAATTCCTTCAAGAAAGAATTTTCGCACCGTTTCATCCATCCCTTTGGTGGATTCTAACACCTCTATTTTTGCATAACTTTCATTGGGGATTCTACAGATTTTTACTTGGGTCTCTGTGATATCCGAGTTATAGGAAAGCAGTTGAAACTGTGAAGGAAATGTATCAGGGATGAGGGTGACTCCGTCTGTTCTTTGGAGTCAAAAATATTGAAAATCTGGAGTGGTAAGAGTGAAAGGAGTAGCTTTCATCTGCTCTCCTGCAAGTTCAGAATCATAACTCTTCAATGAAACAGTATACTTCGTTTTTGGAAGTAAATCGAGGGAAATACGAGCTTGTTTTGAATGCAGTACGATATCATCGATATCAAACTCAACTTTTGGACTTATTTCGAGCAGTGAGATGAGTCGTTTTTTTGCTTCGATTCGATGGTCTATAAAGTCTTGTGAATTCGGATCTCCCACATCATAGTAAAATGGCAGTCAAAAGTTTACAATAATTTCTGATTTGAAATCCTGTTTCACATCAAAGAGAGTTCATCCAGTGAAACTCACGGTGAGGTATTTGGAAATACATGACTCTTTGACGGTTTCAAATCCATCAAGCACGAGAAGTTCTTTTTCGAAATCTTGTTTTTTCCCGGCAATTACGCGTTTACACAGACTCAAGTCTTGCTCTAAAAATGAGATATCATACCTGCTTTGACAATAACTTCTCGCATCAGAGAGAAGTTTTCGAGTCGGACCGTCTTC
>JAMIGJ010000012.1:0-7307 GCA_035905775.1 Candidatus Altimarinota bacterium | reverse complement strand
CGAGCAAATCAGCTCCTTTTATGAGGATAAAAAATCCGATAACAAAGAGGATATACGTCATAGCAATATAATTTTTAAAAATAAAAAAGACTTCCCGAGTATATGGAAGTCTCCTATTTTTGCAAAAAAACGAGAAAATATCTTAGATATCCAGATCTTTTTCAGATCGAAGTTTCGCCGAAAAATCTTTGATAAAACTAATATCAATATATCCAGAAAATCGTCTCTTATCAAAAGGATTATCAAATCCACTGATGATAAATGAGAGAAAAATATAGAGAAATGAAACGAGAAAGAGCATAAAGAGTTCTTCTATTTGATATATAAGTACTGTTCCTGTGTCATTTCCAATATTGATGAAAAATAAAGTAGCAATCACCATAAAGGTCACAAAATTTTTGAGGTGATGGATCATCTTTGGGACTGCATCTTTAGACTTGATATCCTCGATACGAATAAAACATCGTTTGAGCGTCGAAATCTCATTTTTGGTACGAATGATGTGATTGGGTGGAACCCCATTTTTCTCTACGTGGAGAAATACTTCATTCATCTCATCGATATAATGTAGATACTTTGCCTGGGTATCATCTGCGATCATATGATAAAACGTGTCCGTCATATCTGCAAGGGCTCGGTGAAATCTCTTGGCATCAAAATGAGCCGAAAGACCACTATAATAATGAGCATCTAACTCGATATTTCCCAGTGCATTTTCGACCTCAGAGAGGATACGCTCACTCTCCTTGAACTCGCTCATCGCAGGAGCGAGGATAAATCAGTAGATAAATATGACTGAGGAGAGGATTGAACCATAGAGAGAAATCGGTTCAATAAACTCATACTGTTCTGGTATATAGAGCTTTATGAGAACGAGAGTGAGTGAGAGTAAAACACTTGAAAGAAATGCTCATCGCACAAATATTCGACGAAATCAACGCTTCACTTGTTTTTTCATAGGAGTATAAAAATCAAAAATAATTCAGCGCAAAGTATATTGGCATTTTCTAAAAAATAAAATACAATTCACCAAAAATGTATTATCTCAATGTGAATACCCTATGTCTTCTTCCCTACTTCCTGAAGTAACTATATACTCCGATGGTGGAGCCAATCCTAATCCAGGACCTGGAGGATACGGAGTGATTTTAGAGTGTCGATGAGTAAAAAAGGAACTATCACAAGGATACATCAAAACCACCAATAATCGTATGGAGCTTACAGGAGTTATCACGGGGCTCAGAGCCCTCAAAATACGCTCAAAAGTGACGATCATCACCGATTCACAGTACACCATCAACGGGATAGAAAAAGGCTGGGCACAATCCTGGAAAAAAAATAATTGGAAAAAATCGGATAAAAAACCTGCACTCAATGCAGATCTTTGGGAGATACTTCTCGAACTTTTAGAAAAACATGAAGTACAATTTTTCTGGATAAAATGACACGCAGGACATACAGAGAACGAACGCTGTGATGAGCTTGCCACCCTTGCGATGCAGAAAAAAAATCTCCTGCCCGATGAAGGATTTCTGCAGGAAGAAGCAAAGCAAGAAAAAGCTCTTTTGCCTTCCCCTTCCAGCCCTCATCCTCACCTTCTCCCAAAGGGAGAAGGGACAAGCACATGAATTAACTGTAAAAAGTGTGGTCACGAGCTTGAGAAAAAAATCCCAAAACATACAAAAAGGACCTTGGGAAAGGCCTATTACTATGAGTATTATCATTTTTGTCCTGGATGTAAAACCAACTATATGCCTGAGGAGGGAAAGAGAGATATCAAGGGGTTGAGAGTATAATTTATGAAAAATATTTATCCCAACAACATCTTTTAAATTTTTTTCAACTTCAACATGGACAAGGAGATTTGCGGTTTAATTTTTTTCAGCTCATTTTATCTACTATTGTTCAAGGAATATCACCTTTAAATAAGTCATCTAACTTGTCATCTTGAAACCAGTCTTCCTTATGATAAAAAACTGAATCTACAATATTTTTACTATTCTTTAAACTTCATAATCATATCCATACATTTGATTTCTCTCTATATTTTCTTCTCTCACTTATAATAATAACTGCTTTATTTAAACTATCTAAATCATCTGAACTTCAAGATGATATATAGCTTATATTGCATCATCATAACGAAAGATTATGGTCTTTTCAGTCCTCCGATGTCATTGATTTTACCTTTAAAATCAATGACATCAATCTATCTCTTGTTTCTCAAGAAAGATCTAATATAGAAAATATAACATCAACTATATTATCCTCTTGTATAGATTTTAATTCATCTAAGAGTTTATCTAAGCTTTCATTTTTCCATCTGTTTTGTATTACATCTCACTTATCGGAAAGAGAAAGTCATAATTTATAGGGATAATAATTTCTATCCAATATAGCTCAAAATTGTTTATCAATAGGGCATAAATCTGCATTCGGTAACTTCCATAATTTCTGATGAAGATGATATCACAAATATACAATTTCTTCGTCAGCTAGGAAATAATTCATCAAATCAATTCTTTGACGAATATAGTACATAAAATCATACGGATCTTTCAGATAATGTACTAATATTTCTAAATCAAATATAGATAAAAACATAGCATTTCGTCAGTCTTTATCTTTTTCAAGCAAAATATTAGCTTGATGTGAGAGCGATGGATAGTTCTCTGTTGTAATTCATACGATATATGCTTCATCTATTTTCTCTGAAAGTTTAATTTCTCATCAATCTTTGACCAATAATTTACAGTCTTTATCGATAATAGCTTTTCTTGATTTCAATCATTGATTATAAGCATCCTGTACTGCTCATTTGAAATCCTCGTGTAACTTCTCTGTGTCTCACATTCTAGATAGTTCTCTTAACTTTTTAGATTTAACTTGTACACATAGAGCTTTACTTCATAGAATACATAGAACATCAATATCTGTTATATCTTCTTTTCATTTTTTTACCTTTACTCATCTAAAAGTATCTTTACTTCAAAATACTTGAGATAAAAAATCGTATGTAATTTCTTCTCATGAATTTCATCTATTCTCACTAAGAACATTTTTATAATCTTTATCTTGAATCATCCAATAGTATGGAGTCTCATATATTGCCTCAAAAAGTTTAAATATTATAGGGACAAAATACCTCTCTTCATCAAGTTTAATAATTGGCTTTGCTGAAAGAATATTAAATTTTCATATATCTGTAAAATGAAGATTTATTCATTCTCATAATTCAGTAGAAAAATTATCGAAAAATGCATCAATATTTTTCAATTCTGAAAGTTCACTTTTTCTTATTACTAATAAGTCTATAAGTCATTCATAAAAAGAGTTCCAAGATTTTTGCCTAAAAGTATCATCCGTATCATTCTTATCAAAATCAGTTCATTCAAAAAATAACTCTACATATTGGTGTATTTCCATTATCGGTATTATATCCTCAATTCATTTTCTTACATCTTCTTTTGGAAACTTCTTCTGAATTTTCTGAATCAATCATTCATTCCTTTCCTTTAAAGATTTAAAGTGAATTTTTTCTATTTTTTTATGTAATAATTCCTTAATTCTGTAAACTATTTTTATTACTTCCTCAATATCAAAGCATTTGTTTTTTAAAAGCCAGTCTTTATCACATTTATATTTTCTTTCTAGATACTCTGTAAACTGAAAATCGTATACTCAGGATCATGCATAAAATATAGGTTCCTGTAACATGTCTCAACTTCAAAAAAATGCCTTTTTATCTGCTTCATAATTCTCAGTCTGAAATCAATTTTTTATACCTTCCTCCAGTCTTTTTATAAATGGGACATGAAATGATTCATGTAATTCTTTGAGTAACAAGTAAATCTTTTTCTTTATATCTATAAAAGAAAACTGGTCTACAGGCTTTGTATAATTAATATTATCTTGAATTAAAAATCAGAGTAATAGCATAGCTTCATTATTGCTTACTCTATCTTCGATATTTAAATCTTGTAATGATTCAGGATCAACAACAAAATCTTCTGTCAAGATCATGCATAGAGCATAAAAAAAGCCATCTTGTTTTACAAGTTCTTTAATATCTTTTAATACATTATCATTGCCTCTCATATTTTAAGATTTGCTTTCAAAATATAATATATTTTTATATATAATATTATATCAAAACTCCTATCCTCTCCAAAATAAAGCGAAATTTTAATATAAAAAACCTCCCATTTATAACGGGAGGTTTCAAAATGTATATCATGGTGGACCGACCGGGGCTCGAACCCGGGACCTAAGGATTAAGAGTCCTGCGCTCTACCAACTGAGCTATCGATCCATATTTTATAAAGCCCCCCATAGTGTATAAAGAGTCATAAAAAAATCAAATCGATTTTTTGAAAAATTTTTGTCACCTTTATTTTTCAATTACGTTTCAAAAAGTATCTCACATATATCTGAAAAAATTTCTTTACAGAAGTCAGAAAGATATATAATAGAGGTGTTTATATTATTAATCTATCTTTGCTATGAAGAAATATGTTCTTTCTGCAGGTCTTATTGCACTTATGGGCCTTGGCGCTCACGGAGTATACGCTGATGAAATGATGGTTGAATCAGTAGAAAAAATTGCAGTAGATGAAATGAGTTACTCAAACTTTACTCTTGAAAATATTAAAAAAGAGCTTGCAGGACGCAATGGAGAAAGTGTGATTGAAGCAGAGTTTGATATGATTTCAGGAAATACACTTTGGGACGATTATGAGTATAATAATACGCATTATTATAGCAAAAAGCTCCAAACAAATGTATATATCCCTGAAGGACTCAAAAGATACATATCAAAAGCTCAAATCCAAATCACTCGAGAGGCTATGTCACCAATCATGTATGATATGCCTCAGGCAAAAGAAGCAACAAGTACTCCACAAGAAAGTGTTATGCAAAAAGATATGACTCTTGAAGTATCCGTTGATGCTCTTAGTGAAGGTTCAGTAAGCTATGATCCTCAGGTATTGCGTGCGATGAGTGAGGAGTATGGTTCAAGCTTTACAGCTCAAGTAGAACTCGTAATGCAAAATGGAAAAGTTATCCCTTTTTCTCATCCAACCTATCTCTACATCCAAGCAGATAATGTTGAAGGAAAAAAAGCACACCTCGCAAACTACTACTATAGCCTCAATCCAACTCCAGGATACCCTGATCTTGATAGTATGCTCAAAAATGCTTTTACAAAACTTCGTGCAGCAAGTGCTGACAGTGATGCCTACCTCGCATCTTTGAAAAAAGTACGAGCAAAAGTAGAAGCCTTCACAGAAGATTATAATGCAAATATCGAAAAAATGGTAGCAGATATTGATTCTGATGCTGATTTCGATGCAGTTGTAAAGGATTATGGAAAAGTATACTCTCGATCAAATCTCCTTTGGGATATCGGATATCGAATCGATTCAGAAATGAGTAATGATGATGCTCAGAAACTTATAGACGAACTCTTCACGATTGAGTAAAAACTCTATTTTTTCGAGAAAACTCCTGAAGAGATACAGCTTTCAGGAGTTTTCTTTTTTCACTTGAATATTTTTTGAAACAGCTATACTTTACAAAATATTCTTTTCTATTTTATAATACCTTTTCTATGAAATATATATTTTTGATTTTCCTGCTTCCTTTTTTTCTCCTCTCTTGCGGATCAAAAGGAGAATCTCTTGTGATACCTGCTGAGGAAGTAAGTGTGGTGACTGCAGACATCGGCTACGAATGAGCAGGAACAGAACCATTTTGGGCCTTTCGATTTGTAAATAACGAGCTTCTCTGGCAAGAACCTGGAGATGATGGGACGCAGAGTTATACCGCATCTGGAAGCAAAACAGAAGATACGCAAAAAAAAGAAATCACTCTCAAAGCTGGGGATTTTACAGCAACGCTTATAGAAGATGCGCAGTGTACTGATGGGATGACTGAAAATAGCTACCAATATAAAGTGCTCCTTCAAAAGGATGAGCGAACTTTTTCAGGATGTGCACGAAAATACATTGAGTAAAAAATGAGCTAAGATTCTTCCCCCTCCTCGTCAAATATACCAAGTAAAACAGCAAGCTTTTGCATCTGAGAATCAAGTCGAAAGAGGATATCATTGAGTCTTTCGATTTCATCATATTCTCCCTGTGCAAAGGCTTTTCTTTTGCGTTCATCGAGTTCAAAAAAATAGGCTTTGAGAGCTTCATATTTTCACAAAAGCGTATCTTTTCCTTGGGTAATTTCTTCTATCTGTTCATCTTCTTCTTCCAGTTTTTGATTTTCAGCATAGATTCATGCTAGCGTATCACTATGAGCAAAGTAGATTTCTTGCCCGAGAAAATGCGTATCATCCTCCAAAAGTGCGGTGAGTACTCACGTTTCGATGTTACTATCCGTTTTAGAAACGAGGTCTGATATCTTTGCAGTGACTTTTTCTCCTGCAAGGATTTTTTTCTTGCGCTCTGAGGCTGTTTCTAAAAGATGTTTCACCACCTGTTTTTTTTCCTCTCGATGAAATACTTCTTGTACCTCCGTTTCTTCTCCTAAGATCTCAAAGAGACGGTACAATAGCAAAAAATAGTCCTGAAAATTTTCAAGCGTTTCAAACTGTTTCAAGAGTTTTTCGATATCAATATTTCAAAAACGATAGCACAAGAGTCGCAACAAAGCCATTTTAAAGGTTCTTTTGAGTCTTTGTTTGTGAGTTTCAAAGCGTTTTTTGGGAACGTAGTAGCTTTGAGAAACAAATACCATAAGAGCTTCTGTCTCATAGCCTCTTTTTTTGAGATGCTGCAGATCAGAGGAAAATTCTTGTTGCATATACTCTTTTCGCTCTGAGAGACTGAAACTTGCGAGATCTCCGAGCTCACAGCTGACATGATTTCGTGATTTTTCAGGAAGTGTTTGTACCAAATTCTTGAGATTTTTATCCCTGCGATAGTGTTTCTCTAGAAGCAGCATCTCTTCCCCAGAGAGTTTTCCATCCGCAAAGATATCTTCCAAAAGAGGAAAGATAGGATCACGTTTAAAATCCGTATTTTCTCGAAAAAAATCAATCTGCGAATCTGATTCAGAGAGAGATTCCAAGAGTGCCTGAAAGAGGATTTCTCGACTTTCGAGAGAGAGTGGGAGGAAAAAGCAAGCTTTTTGTATCGCTTGTCGTAAAAAAGTTTCATAGTTTTGTTCTCATACTTGAGCTTCTTCGCAGAGTTGCACACAAAATATCGTACGAATCTTTGAAAGAGTTCCAAGTGTATCATCACTAAAAACTCCTTCCAAACGTTTTTCATAGCGCTCTTCAAATATTTTTCTCG
>JAMIGJ010000011.1:0-7899 GCA_035905775.1 Candidatus Altimarinota bacterium | reverse complement strand
AACGATATTTTTCCTTTTTCGTGACAAAATACTTGCATGGGAGTATAAACATTTTTTATACTTGAGAAAAGAATTCTCTCTTGACGAACATATTTTTATTTTTCTTTTGGAGTTTCTGGAAGATACTCGCAGCGAGTTTCGCTTTCTGGGAATATATTTTCCCGAGTACAAAATCACAGTGTATCAAACATACATTTTTCTCCATCTTCCGAAACACTTCCGCTATAACTCAAGCAGATATCGATAAATGAATCACTCACTGGAAGCATCATGGGACTTACTTCTTTAAGCATCATATGGTCTCATACAGGAAGCACATCGCTCGAAGGGAGAGCTTTTTGCTCTTGTATAGGAACTTCAAAGGTATTGATAATATCAGTGATGATATATTCATCATTTCATCCTCATCTTCTCATCTGTGTCATTTCAGATTCAGAAAAGATTTCAGGTTGAGAAACAGTATTTTGTTCATTTGATTCTTGTAGTTTTAAAGAAGCTGCCGATTCTACAGGTTTTTGAGATGTTTCTACAGGTTTTTGAGATGTTTCTACAGGTTTTTGAGATGTTTCAGGGAGAACTTCTGAGGTATCAGATACGCTTTCAGAAACATTTTTTACAGTCTGCTTTTGTGTGTTATGAGAAGCTTGCGTTGGAGTCTTCACCTCCGGTGAAGCACTTTTTGCTTGCGATGAAGAGCGAGTCTCCAAAGACGATACATCGTCTTTGCTTTCTGGAGCGAGAATTTGAGTCTCAAAAGTTTGAGAACTTGGTACTTGCACATCTTCATCTTGCAGACGCATCTCTATCCCAGAACCAAGATTGTCTTGTTGCATCGTATAGTACATATAACTCGCTCCTGACACAAAAAGAAAGCTCGCACATACTCCACTGTATCTCAAAAATGAGAGAAGTGAAAACGAGGATTTTTTCTCCATCGTATACATATGTTTCAAACGAGCTTTGAGCTGCTTTTTAAAATATGGTGACGCGAAAAAGTCCTCTTGCATATCTCAAAGATTTCAGAGTTTTTTTACAATATCTCTCGAATTTTTTTCTGGAAAAAATTCTAGGAGTTCGCGCGTGAGATGTTCTATTTTTTTCGTCATAGTTTAGAAAAAGAACATTAAAAGCAGGAGTAAAGTCACATTTGCTTGGATCTTATCGAGGCTTCGTTTGTATATTTGTTTACAGTTATCTTGGGTTTTTCCCGTAAGATCTGCTATCTCTTTATAGGAGAGATCATCCCACACTCGTAGTATCACGATTTCCCGTTCGAGAGGCTTGAGTGTTTCAAGAAACATTTCTACCTGTTTGAGTCTGTCTTTGTTATCAATCACTTCTGCAATATTTTCATGAAAGCCGATTTCCGCAATCTCCTCTATATCTACTTGCTCTTTTTTTGCTCGATAATAATCAATAACCGTATTTTGAGCAATTCGATAAATCCAAGATTTAAAGCTTGCTCCTTCCTGTGCTTCAAAACGCTCCAGCGCTTTCATAGCCTTCATCCACACCTGACTACACAGATCCTCTGCAATCTCTCGCTCTCCAGTTTTACGAAACACGAAGGCAAAGATAGCATCGACATAGGTCTCGTAGAGATTTCCAAATGCTTCAAAGTCTCAGGCTTGAAATGCGAGGATGTACTCTTGCTCTTGCATATGAGGAAACGAGGTTTCGCAAATAAAGTGACAAATATGTTCTATGATATGGATTTTCAGGAAAAGAGAAGAAGAAAATATTAGATTAACCCCTTCTCCTGCAAAAACGCATCAATCTGGGGATCACGTCACAAAAAGTCTCGGAACAGTTCTGAGGCTTTTTTCGTCGTTCCGGCTCAGAGAATCGTTGTATAAAATTTGTGTGCGAGTTCTGGGGAGAAAATATCTCATGAATCTACAAATGCTCTCCATACCTCCTTTTCAATAATCTCTGCCCACATATAACTGTAGTATCCTGCCGCATATCCTCCATCAAAAATATGAGAAAAACTCGCATAGTGTTTATAGAGATGTGAAAGTGGGAAAAGAGAGTTTTCTCTATATATTTCATCCGATATTTTTTGAAGTTGTTCCAAACTTTGAGGCACTTCTTCACTATGCAATCGCATATCCAGCATCGCAAATTCATTTTGTTTGAGAACCATATTTCCATTTCCAAAGGTATCAAGTTTTTGAAGTTTGAGAAGCATCTCATCAGGAATCATTTCATCTGTCTCACAATGTCGAGCAAAGAGTTTCATCCCCTCAGGATGTCGACACCAGTTTTCCAAAAGCTGACTTGGAAGTTCCACAAAATCCCACTCGACATGAAATCCTGAAAGTTCACTATAGGGAGAAAATGAAAGCATTTCATGAATCGCATGTCCAAATTCATGATACATCGTCTCGACTTCATCAAGGGTCAAAAGTGTGTACCCGTCAGTATTCTTTTGAAAATTACATACATTCACGACTATTTTTCTCCTATTTTCAAAAACTTCTCTTTGGATATCTGCCCAAGCTCCTTGACGTTTGAGAGGAGTGTAAAAATAATCTGTATAAAAATATGATACGAAGTTTCCATCTTTATATACTTCGTAGAGCTCAACTTCTGTTGTATATAGTGGTACTTCTATTTTTTTGAGTTCGAGATTATAGAGTCGTTTCACTGTTTCAAACAGAGCATCTCGAACATTTTCAAACACAAAATATTTTTTGAGCTCTTTTTCATCTAGTGCATATTTTTCTTCACGGAGTTTACGACTATAAAAACTACTATCCCAAGCATCAAGATTTTTAAGCTGAAAATAGCTTTTAATTTCTTGGAGTTCTGCTTCTGCCTTTGGTCGAGCTTTCTGTGAGATCTCTCCAAAAAGTGTTTTTACCTGCTCTGGAGTTTCTGCCATCTTAAACACCAGTGAAAGCTCTGCGTAGTTTTTATATCCCAGTATGTGAGCTTTTTCTTCACGAAGTTTCAATATTTTCAGAATAATTTCTCGATTATCATATTTCCCAGAACTCGCAAACTGGATACGAGCTTCATAAAAATACTTACGGATATCTGCGTCAGAGCAGTATTTCATAATCGCAGTGTGAGAAGCTGCGGAAGCGTCAAAAAGAAATCATTTTTTTCATTTTTCTTCGGCTTTTTTTTGTGCAACAGCTTTATCGTCTTCTGGCATTTCAGAGATGCAGGCTTCATCAGTGATGATATACTCAAAGTTTTTTCGGTCATCCAGAACATTATTGGAAAATCTTTGTGAGAGTTCTGAAAGCTCTTTGGAGATTTCTTTGAGTCTCTCTTGCTTCTCTTCTGGAAGTGCAATTCATCGAACTTCATAGGCTTTCAGGGTCTTTTCGATAATTCTGCGTTCTTGTGGATTGAGGTCAGTATTTTTTTCACAAAAGAGATACATCTCATAAAGTCGCTTGTTGTAGGCAACTTCATTTCCAAAATCGATGTAATGAGGTTCAAAGTCTTCGATGATCTGACGAATCATCTCATCATTATGCACTCCTTGATAGTGTTCTAAAAGGGAGAAAAAATAATCAAGCTCTGAGAAGTCTTCAAAAGTTTGGAAAGAAAGTTCTTCCCAGAGACCGATCTCTTGAGACCGGTCTCTATCAAGCCCCTTATATTTTTTCGAAATTTTTGCTTCAAAATCTTGTTTTTCTTCCTCAAGAAGTTCTCTCAATACTTTTGGTGCTACATTGAGTACTTCTTCACTATAGAGAAAACCCAGGTTTGGAAAATCTGGATTTTGCAGTTCAGCTCTTATTTTTTGTTTGAGTATCTGTGACATAGATTTTAGTGTAAAAAATAAACTCCTGTTCCCGATTGTAGGAAAAACAGGAGTTTTGCAAGGGGAAAAATATTACTTATGATACCCAGTTCCTTTTTCTATCTCAGAACATCTGTATATTTGTTCAAGAAGTATTGTAAGTGCGAGACTATGAGGCACTATCATCTTTCCGAGAGAAAACTCAAAATCACAGATACCTTTGAGTTTTTCGTAATTGAGTCCGTTTGCTCATCCTATCCCAAATATGATTTTTTGTCCTGCGTTTTTTTGCGTTTCTATGAGTATTCAAAAATCCTCGGTAGAAAACTGTTTTCCATTAGGAGAAAGAATAATTTTATACCCCTTTTCTGCCAAAAGCTTTTCTCGCAAAATCTCAGTTTCTGCTTCAATAATTTTCTCTGGGGTTCATTTTTTGACTGGTTTAAGTTCTCGAAGTTCTAAAGATTTTCAAAGTCGTTTTTGATACTCGCAAAGAGCTTCCGAAAAATGTTTATGCGAGTCAGCAAAAATAAATATTTTTATCATATATATAAAAAAGGAATTTGAATTCTTCTCTAAAATACTTAAAATATTCTCGTTTACTATTTAATTTTCAAAAATATGGGAAAATTTGAACTCTACACGGATGCTTCAGGAGAATATAGATTTCGACTCAAGGCAGGAAATGGGGAAAATATTCTCGCAAGTGAGGGATACAGCTCAAGAGCTGGTTGTGAAAATGGGATAGAATCGGTGAGAAAAAATAGTCAAGAAGATGAGAGATTTGAAATTATGGAATCTGCAAATGGAAAATTTTATTTTCACCTACTTGCAGGAAACGGCCAAGTCATCGGAGTATCACAAATGTATGCAAGCGAAGAAAGTGCTGAAAATGGAATAGAATCGGTAATGAGAAATACTCTTGGAGCAGAAGTTGAAGAAGTATAACTCAGTTATATTGTTGCATAAAAGGAAACTTCAAAAGTCTCCTTTTATTTTTGTTTGAGAAGCATCTTTCCTGAAAATGAAATGCTGTCAAAATCAACAAGTGAGTTTGTTTGTCATACACTTTCAGATCAAGAAGATGACGTAAGTACCGTTGATGAAAAAGATATATTTGAAAATATGATTTTTCCATCAAGCATCGTTCCAGAAAATGCATATTCTAAGACACTGCTTTCTACTTGATTATATTCTTGAGTTGCTTGAGAGAGAAGTTTTCAAAAATATTCATCGAGCTTGATATTTTCTAAAATACCTCCATCACTTCCATATACACTGATCGTTCGAGTTGCACTCGAAAATGAGCTACTATATACTGGTATTTCTTGTGTATTTCAAAAATCTCGAGAACTATAGGAATCTATATCAAACAAAGACTCATACCCTCGTATATCTATCACTTGAGCAGTGACATCATATTTTGGAGAAAATGAAATATAGGAGCTACTCCCCGATTCATAATATCTCTCTACTTGTATCTTTGAGAGAATCGCGGAAGATATTTCCCATGAACTTGGAGCCGAGTTTCGCGCATAGGAAAAATCATTCCAATCGTCTTTTTGTGATGCGTACTCTTCTAAAAATTCATGGTATTGTACGGGAAATATTTTCTCGATGACTCGACACTCATGCATTTCACAGAGATACTGTACAATATCATAGACTTGATTTTCTGCTCCAGTATTCGTATTCCCTTCAGGAAGAGGAATAATACTCCCATCTGCTTTCAAGATATTAAGCTCGCTCAAGTATTTCACGAGTCGAGCTTCTTGTCTGCTTTCAGGAAGTGAAAATACTCCCCAAGGCCCAACTGAAATCGAGAGAATTCCCAATGCAAGCAATACAGGAAGCATCGTGATATATTTTTTCTTGGAGAAAATATAATAGAGGGAAACGATGACAATATATATCCCAAATACAATGACAAAATATCGATTGATTGTGAGATCATACTGTGCAATTCTCAGATAGAGTGCATAAAAGAGCATCAAGGTTTGAGGCAAGATGATATATGGAAGTGCTTTTCGTGCACGAGCTATGAGTGGAAGTTCAGATTCATATTTCCAACTCGAAAGATAAAAGAGATATCCAAAGAGTGAAAATCCTATCACCATCCAACTCACCTCTCCTTTCGGCCAGAGAGAAAAATTAAGAAGTACTTTGGTACTATACACGTAGAGGATCGCAAAATAAAAAACAAAAAATGGGAGTGCTACATATTGCATCACAAAGCGAGCAATTTTTGATTCTGTTTCTGCTTGTTTTTGAGTTTTTTGTGTTGCCTCATCAAGTTCACAGAGCCCATACAGAGGAGCAAAAAGAGCAAAAGAGAGAATCGCAATATCTCAAAAAAGAGTATTAATATACACATCAAAAAGAATCACGATACTCTGAAGTGCGATTGCGGATAATACAAATAAGATTCCTCCAAGGGCTGCAGCACGTAGCATAACACTAGAGTATTGATGATAATCTTGGTAAAATCTTTGCTCATTTGGCTGACCTTTCCATATATTTTTCCATTCTCGTACACAAAAGAGTGCAGCTATAAATCAAGTAAGGAGGAGTAAAAAAGATACAATATCCTCAAAAGAGAAAAAATTTATTGAGAGACTCACATAAAACAGCGCTCCAAATGGGAGAGAAAGTCCGCAGAGAGCTCCTTTTTTTACCCTGTGATATCATTGCTCTTCACTGGCAAGTGAGAAAATCAGACTCAAAAAAAACATCAGTATGAGACACAAAGAAATTTTAAGAAGTATCGTTTGGTATACTTGTTCTACACTCGTATGATGTAAGAAAAAGAAAATACCAGTGAAAACCAAAACATAAAAAAACGCGAGAGGAAAACGACTATAACTCGATATCATCCTCTCTCTGAGTACCCCAAAAGAAAACTGATGAAAAAATGCCTTCATAGTTAAAAGATTAAAAAATTAATAACTTCATAATATCTTTATATCACTCGTGAAAAACCGAAGCTCCTCGAGTGATTTTTTTACTGCTTCATCCTCAAGTTCCCCTTCAAAATCTATCCAAAAGAGACTGGAGAACGGTTTGTCAAAACTTGGAAGATTTTCAATTTTTGTAAGATTGACTCCATTGGTCGCAAATGCCCCCAGACATTTATAGAGACTGGCTGGGATATTTCGTGTTTCAAAAATAAGGGTTACTTTTCAAGATGTCTGTTCGTAGGAATAGTTTTTTATATCTTGGGTACGACATACGATGAGGAAGCGAGTCGTGTTTCCCGACTGATCTTGTATCGATTCTTGGAGCATACGTAGTCCATATATTTCTGCCGCAAGCTTCGACGCAATCGCTGCAGTTCCAAAAATATTATTTTCCGCAATGTATTTTGCAGCTCCTGCCGTATCATAAAATTTTTCAGCTTCTATATTTTTCTCTTTCAAAAAATGATAGCATTGGTCAAGGGCTTGAGTATGAGAGAGTGCTTTTTTTACAGATGAAATCTCTGTTTCAAGACTCAACAAACAGTGGTGTACCTCTAAATCATAGCTTCCAATAATCACTGCATCATGCCGAGAAAATGCAAAGAGATTTGCATGAATCGGACCTGCATATGAGTTTTCAATCGGAAGAATTCCTATCCCCCCTTGCTCAATTTGCTCCCAAATTGCTTCAAAGGTTTTACAGCCAATGATTTCAGCGTCACTTTTTCATAAGAACCCTGCTACTTCGCGTGCGGTGATATGACTATAGGCTCAAGGCTCTCCTTGGAAATACAGTTTCATAGGTATTATTTATGGTATAAGATGACCGTGAGAGGAAATACTACCACTGCTTGGTAAATCCTCCCGAAACGTTTAAGTTTGTTTGGACTTGTAAAGATACGATACAGCCACTCAAATCCTGTTTTTCGAAAAATATCAGGAGCTCTCTTTTGAAAACCTGTAAAATAATCAAAACTTGATCCCACTGCAAGTCAAAGTCGGATATTGGGGCATTTTTTGAGTCCGTGTAGAATCGAAGCTTCTTGTCGTTTCATCCCAAGAGTAGAAAATAATACCTTTGCTTTCCCATGTGCTATCTTTTCAAAGATTTTGTCTGCATTTTTTTCGCTATAGACATAGTGATCAAAGTGCAATTTTGGAAATACTTTTTTGAGATTG
>JAMIGJ010000010.1:0-4271 GCA_035905775.1 Candidatus Altimarinota bacterium | reverse complement strand
AGATACTCAAGAGTAAAAAAGCTCGTTTGTTGAAGCTGCGTTTCAAGAAAAAATTCAACTCATTTTCGTTTTCCGTAATCTACCAGTTCTACATCATTTTGCGGGATAATTTCTGCATTTTGAGGAAGTATTATTCTCACGAATTGTCTATTTCTCTCGGCTCACTGTATTTGCAAGAGATTTGGAGTATCGAGATTGTACTCTGCTATAAAACTCTCTATCGCGTCTCGTCTCTTTTTTCCCATATCATGAGTACTTTGGATTTCAAATTTCACTTCATAATCACAACTTCCCGTTTGCGTTACGCTTTGTCTATATTTTCTCTTCATGTATCTATCGGATTTATTTCAAGAGAGTGAAGTATATACAGGAAAGAGATAATCGAGAGTTCTATCATACTCTATAGATCCATCAAGCTTAAGTTCTCGTAAAAACTTTTGTTGCTCAGAATGAAAACTCCATACCATCAGGTCTTTGCTTTCCACATCTTGAAGCAGTGATTGAACATAGTCAAAATATGCTGCATCTTGTTGTAGTTTTTTAAAAAATACTTCCATAAAATCAAAAAGTACTTGTTTGGGAGTTCCGAGCGTTCATTCTTTAAATGTTTTTGCCTCAACCGCAAGAGACATAAGCTCTGAAAAATTTTGTGCAGTGATATCTCTCCCAAGTGGCTCAAAATAAACTGGTCATGTAATTTCCAAAAGACGCAAGAGAATATTTTGATTGATATAGACGATTCCATCAATTTGTAATCCTGCTCTATCCGTAAAAAATTTTATAGCATCTGAGGAATCCTGTAAATTGGCATAATAATTTGCATCTCGCAGACCAAAAGTATCGGTGAGTTCACTCAGTCATTTCGGTGCAGGAAGTCGTTCATAGTCTGATTTTTTCAAATCCCATTCTATTGCGTACACATCTTTTTTTTGAAATATTTGTACCTGTCATCGAAATATCTCTAAGAGTCCCATACTTCCCATAAATCCTCAGGTTGGACGTATTTCATCTGTATTTTGAAATACGATAAGATAGCGCTTGCGTTCCTCGTGACCAAGCAAACTTAAAAATGCATCAAAATTATTATTCACAGTAGAGATGTATCAAAGTATTTTTTGTATTTTTATAATATTTCCTTGTCTTTTTTCTTCCAAAGAAGCATCTGGAAGCCAGGTTATAGATTCATAGTGAGAGAGGGCATTTTTGAGGGATTTTTCTATACTTTCTACTTCAGGAGATATATTGAGAAAGAGCTGAGAAAACATGACTTTTGAAAACTCTTTTTCTTCTACAAAATCTTTTGTTTTTTGAGTAAGAGAAAGTATGGAGTCGAGTGACTCTGAAAGATATCTTCCCCCTGATATCACATGTTCGACAGAGTCTATCTTATCCCCTCAAAAGAGTGCAAAAGGAAAAAAGAGGGTGTCAGCAATGAGAAGATCAAATCTTGCATTATTTACTTTTTTTTGAGTTTCATGAAATCAGAGATTTCCCTCTCGAACATCAAGAAGTTTTTGATATCCTGCATTCACTCTATTTTCAACCACCACTTTATCAAGATATCCCAAAAAAATAATTGCTCAAAATATACTTATTCCAAGGAGAAGTAAAGCAAGCTTGGAAAGACTTTTAAGGTAACGTTTACAAGAAAGCAGGAGAAGCTCAAAATGAAAAGTTTCTTTCTTTTTCTTTAAAATGATATTTTTTTTGAGAAAGAATTTTTTTACTCCACTGGAAATTTCAAGCGCATCAAAATTTTTTCACTTTTTTTCAGAAAGTATAATTTCTTGCTCTACACTCAAATCTACCGGAAGAGAATTCTCTTGAAGTGAAATATCCTGTATCAAGGGGATATCTTGTATTTCTTCAAGAAGAATCTCTCAGTTTTGGTCTAGATCTTTTATTTGTACTTGCTCTTCAAGAGTATTTTTTCAAAACACGTCCTGTATTTTCTTTGGTTTTGACATCAAAATTATACTTAAAATTATATGGCAATATTGTAGCAATAATCAAGAATTTATCAAAGATTTTTGAGTTTTTTAAATATTGGATTTTTTTAAAAATATATGATAGTCTAGATATATATATTTCTCAATATTATCTATATGGAAATTTTAAGTGTCTTTCATGAGATATTGCTCCTGTGTGAAAGAAAAAAATATTCTGATATACACCTCACTACTAAGCACTATCCAGTAGTACGAAATAATAGTTGAGAAATAGAAGAAATCAAAAGACTCGAGCTTTCGGATCAAGTTCTTGAAATTTCACCTTTCAGTGAAGCAGATATGGATGCGATACTCATGCACATTCTCAGTAAAGAAAATTACCTGAGTTTTATGATACAACATGAAATTGATATTTCCTATGCAAATAAAGAAACTACACGCTATCGTGTCAACTGCTTTAAAGATACCAATGGGAATTCAATAGCATTTCGTCTCATCAGTGAGGAAATACCAACGTTGGAATCTCTCTGATTTGGAGATACTATTAAAAGACTGTGTGAAAAATCAAAATGACTCATCTTGATGACTGGTCCAACTGGATCAGGAAAATCAACAAATCTTGCTGCAATGATACAATATATTAATACAAATTTTAAAAAACACATCATCACTATAGAAGATCCTATAGAATATGTATTCAAAAATAAAATGTCTCTCATTAGCCAAAGAGAAGTGGGGGTACATACCAAAAGTTTTGAACGAGCAATGAAATCATGTCTTCGTGAAGACCCGAATATCATCATGGTCTGAGAAATGCGTGACCCTGAAACTATAAAAGCAGCTTTGACACTTGCAGAGACCTGACATCTCGTATTTTCAACCCTGCATACCAATGATACCGTACAAACGATTGATCGTATCGTAGATATATTTCCAGCAGAACAACAAGATCAAATTCGTATGCAGCTTGCGATGAGTCTTGTTGGAGTTATTGCTCAAAGACTTCTTCCTCGAATGGACAAAGAAGAAAAGATTGCAGCGCGCGAGATACTTCTCAATAATGATGCTGTGAGGAATCTCATCATCTCAGGAAAAAGTCATCAACTCTACTCAGTGATTGAAATTGGGCAAAAACAAGGAATGATATTGATGGACTCATATCTCTGAGTACTGTATAAAAAAGGATTTATAAGCAAAGAGATACTTATGTGATCTCTTCGAGATACTGAAAATATTGATTATTTGATATCATAAAATATGCTAAATATAGAACTATTAAAAACATCATGATTTTTTCAAGATCGTATTTTGCAAAATGATGAAATACTTTTTTCCCAATGACAAAAAGATGATTCATTATATATTTTGCTTTCCGGAAAACTCGCAGTTGAAAAATCAATTTCTTCAAATAACAACAGCTTTAAACTCCTCAATATACTCATTGATGGAGATATATTTTGAGAATGAAGTCTCACACAATCAAGTATCAAAGAAGTTCAAGTACGTGCCTTGACAGAATGTAGTTTACTCTCCATCGATGCAGTACAGAATTTTTCCTCATTTGTAAAATGACATCCGCAAGCAGCGTATCATCTCTTACTGAAAATCATAGAGCTTTCTAATAAACGTCTCTTACAAGCAAACTCACAACTCACCGCACATTACGTAGTGTCAAAAGCCATTTCACAAATGTGAAAGATAGATTTTAAGTCGATTACTGAACTTTTAGAGATTTTTCAATCCATAATGCAAGCAGATACTGTTATCTACATAGAAAAAAACTTTGCCCTCGAATGATATTATAAAGTCAGATATAATTCTTCTCTCAAAGAAAAAGTACAAAACACGATTATAGAACTTCCAATATGAACTTTGAACCCAAATCTCATACATATTGATGGAGTTTTCGAGCATGAATATTTTCTCAGTGTAGAACTCTTGCTTTGAAATATCTCATACGGTTTTCTGCTTTTCGAGCGAAATCAGAAAGCATTTTTAGAACATGATGAGCGTCTCTTGCAAAATATCGCAACGAGCTTTGTTGGAGTGGTTCACCAAAAATTTCTCCAAGACGAACAAAGAAACATCTTACACATAAAAGATTATTAATCTCTTTTTACTTCTCAAGCGAGATTTTCATAAAAATATTTGCATTTTTGTGATAAAACCTCATAATGATGCTTGAGATTATTGTATCTACTCTACGAGAGTAACTTTTCCTTCTTTGGTTTTTCAAATGGTAAAAGTGTATCAAAGTGAGTGTATCATCTCAATTTTATATTTTTACCATAAATTTTATTATGGAAACTAAAAAACTCTTCG
>JAMIGJ010000009.1:0-3865 GCA_035905775.1 Candidatus Altimarinota bacterium | reverse complement strand
TTGTAAAATCCTTTACAATACTCAGCATATACGAACGGAGAAAAGATATAAAATTATACTGTACATAGCATAGCATATTTCTCGTAATACATCAAATATCTCAAAAAAAGAAGCAGGAGTACTATTATATCTCCGATTTTTGTATTTTTTTGATATTCTATGCTATACTGTATATACTACTTTCTTAAGGATTTTTATGCTTCGTTCGGTATATACATTTTTCTCTATACGCTTTGAAAATCTCTATTATAAAAATAAATATGAGAATATTTTAGAAGATCCAGACAGTAAAACTGGTATTTTTCTCAATCGAGTGATGTATATTTCTATATTTATTGGGATATCTACCGTATTTATTTCTACGATATGAGATATAGAAAAAAAATATTTTATTGAGCTTTTTATCACAGATTTTATAGTATCTACGGTTTTACTTCTTGAGTACCTCTATCGTTTTTTTCGAGCAAAGAAAAAATTGAAATTTTTCTTTCATCCTCGTAGAATTATAGATTTTTTCTCATTTGCTCCGTTCTTTGTAGGAATATTTTTTATCCCAATTATATGATATGATATTTTTAAGATTTTGAGAATATTCCGTTTGCTTCAACTTTTTGATATCTCACTGAGTTCTCCTCTCTTTATTTGATTTTTGATTACAATTCAAAAATATAAAAATGAGTATAAGGCAGTATTTTCTATTTTTGCTTCTTTTCTTGTAGTATTTTCGAGTTTTGTCTATTTTTTCGAAACAGGGCATAATCCTGAATTTTCCTCTATCCCACAATCTCTTTGGTGGGGGCTCGTAACTATGGCTACAGTAGGGTATGGAGATATGTATCCCATAACCTTTTTATGAAAACTCTTTGGAAGTGTGATAGTTTTTCTTTGACCAGTATTACTTGCTATCGTTTCTGCTGTGACAGTTCTCGTATTTATGGATGTGGCTGAGCGAACCCATGAATCATATGAGCATAAACGATGTGGATCCTGTAAGACATTTAACCCTGATCATGCAAAGTTTTGTATGAACTGTGGAGGAACGGAGTTTCCAGAACTCAGCGAAAAAGAAAGACAAAAAGAGCTCGAACGAGAACTCCGTAAGAAACTCTTTTTCCTTTAAAGTCTTGAAATTCCCTTTCTTTTCAGTATAAAGAGAGGGATTTTTATTTACTGCAAATTTTTCTATGTCAGCAAAAGATACTTTTTTTATCTCTACTCCTATTTACTACACCAACGGAGTTCCTCATATTGGGCACTCGTATAGCTCGATTATCGCAGATAGTCTCGCACGCTATCACAAAATCTCAGGAAAAGCAGTAAAATTTTCTACCGGAGTAGATGAAAATAGCCAAAAAATAGTACAATCAGCCGAAAAAGAGGGTAAAGAAATCATGAGCTATCTCGATGAAATGGCAGAAAAACATAAAGAAGTATGGGATGGACTCAAACTTGAGTATACCGACTTTATACGAACCACAGAGCCACGTCATCATGCACTCGTACAAAAAGTACTGCAAATCTCTTTTGATAAGGGAGATATCTATCAGGGAGAGTATGAAGGAAAGTACTGTGTCTGATGTGAAGCCTTTAAAAAAGATGATGATCTCATAGAAAAAGATGGAGTTTTAGTGTGTCCAGACCATCTGAAAGCCCCAGATGTTATCAAGGAAAAAAATTATTTTTTCAGACTTTCAAAATACCAAAAAAACCTCGAAGAGTATTATGAAGCACATCCTGATTTCGTCATTCCCAATGATAGATTTAATGAAGTAAAAGCCTTTGTAAAACGAGGACTTGAGGATTTTTCTATTTCACGAGAAACGAATAAATTTGGAATACCTCTTCCCTTTGACCCGAGCCAAGTGACCTATGTCTGGTATGATGCGCTGTTTAATTATGTCACAGTGTGCGAAAATGGAGATGAGAGATTTTGGCCAGCTGACGTGCATGTGGTAGGTAAAGATATTATTCGTTTTCATGCGATATACTGGCCTGCGATGCTCCTGTCTGCTGGATATGAGCTTCCACGACACGTACTCACCACAGGATATTTCACCGTAGATGGGCAAAAGATTTCAAAATCACTTTGAAATGTCATCGATCCTGTTGAGTTTTCCGAAAAATACAACAAAGAACTTTTGGTGCTCTATATGCTTTCCACCTTTAACATTGGACAAGATGGAGATTTTGACCAAAAACAGGCAGTTTTGACCTACAATGCAAAACTTGCGAATAATCTTGGGAATTTGGTGAATAGGGTAGTGGTGCTTGCACTGAAACTCAGTGAAAGGAGTGGAGTGTTAGAAGCAAATGATAAGAGTATTTTTGAGATAACATCATGAGTGGATGATTTTGTAAAGTGACTAAATGAGAATAATCTTTCTTGGGGGCAGCAAATACAAGCATTTCAAGAAAATAATCGTATCGATTTTACTGAGCTTAATTTAAAATCTGTTCTGGATTCATGTTTTACATTTCTCGATAAACTCAACAAATTCGCAGACGAAACGCAACCATGGCAGATGATAAAAACCGATGAAGAGGGGACTCGAGAAGTGCTCTATACACTTGCAGAGGGACTCAGGCAAGTTGGACTCGCGCTCTATCCATTTTTCCCAGAAAAGATGAGTGAGATGTTTGTAAAACTCGGACTTAAAAATTACACAGAAGAGCTCGAAGCGGGGAAGCTTGCTGAACTCTTGCAAAGACAAGAAACTTTTGTTATACTGGAAAAGGGAGAAGCTTTATTTCAACGAATAGAAATAACTTAATAATTTGTATAAAATAATATTAAACATAATTGTCAAAAATATTTGACAATTATTTTTTTTTGAATAAACTCTCAAGGCATTTGAGGTTGATCGAGCAGATCGAGTTTCACATGCCGTGGAGGAGGCCCTCTGGAATCTGTTATCCAACCCGATGACATCCAGTTGTACCGAACAAGAGCTCGCCTGCGCTTGTTTCGAAGACTCCTCCTCCACGTATCTTTTTTTGAGGCCTACTTCGGTATGCGCTTTGAAAAATACAACAGAAAAAGCCCCCGTAGAGGGGCTTTCTGCTTTTTAGAGTATACATCTAAAAAAAACTCCTCAAGATTAATCTTGAGGAGTTTTTTTATACATCATCTTTTTACTGAGATAGAGCTGATCTTCGATGAGCTTTCTATTTTTCGCGATGAGGTCTCCGATAATCCCGAGTGCAAAAAACACGGTTGCGATGGTGAGAAAGGCTCCAGAGAGGATGAGTGATTGCACATGCCCTGTTGGTCCATCTATAGTGACATAGAGATAGAGAAATCTCAAAATCCCAATACTTCCAAGGACAAAAAATATACTCGCAAATCCAAGAAACATCCGAAGCGGATGATACATCCCATAGACTCTCATGAGGATAGAAAAAGTTTTGTACATATGTTGCCACATGTTTTTGAAGAGTCTGCTGGGACGCGTTGGTTTATTGGTGGTGATAGGGATGGAAACTACATGGAGTCCTTTGCTGCCTGCCTGCACGAGCGTATCTACTGCGTAGCTAAATTCACTCGTGACATTGAGTTTCAAAAGAGCTTCTCGACTGTAGGCACGAAAGCCACTCACCGAATCTGGCACTGTAGTTCCGGAAAGCAGTCGTACGAGAAAGCTCCCAAGCCACTGAAAAAACTTTTTGAGGGGAGAAAAGTGGGAAATAGTCTTGGTTTGTCGGTCTCCCATCACGATATGAGCTCCTGTTTCTTGCATTTTTTGTACCAGATCTGAAATATATCTTCCAGGATATTGGTTATCACCATCAGTATTGACGAGGATATCAGCTCCTTCTTGCAAGGCCTTTTCCATCCCAGAACGAAATGCGTTCCCAAGTCCTCGGT
>JAMIGJ010000008.1:0-16978 GCA_035905775.1 Candidatus Altimarinota bacterium | reverse complement strand
AAAGTTCGAAGCGAATTTAAACATCTTTCTCATTGAAATCCTGACTCAATAGAGCTTTGGAGAGAATTTACAAAATACTCAATTGACGGGATGAGAAAGTCACTTTCTCGTATATATGTACAACCAGACTATGACATAGGAGAGAGTTTTTATGAATGACTCGGGCTTCCAAAAATGCAGGACTATCCAGATCTCAGCTCTAATATGCACGATATCGTATTGGAACTGATTGAAAAATGAATTGCCACAAAAAACGAAGATCATTCTGTTGGAGTAGTCTTTCCAGAAGAGCTCAAAATCCCAAGTTGTATCTTGCAAAAACGTGATGGGACCCATGGATACCTTGCAAGTGATCTTGCAGCCATAAAGTATCGAGTCCAGAACTGGAATCCAGAAAGAATACTGTATTTTGTAGATGTACGTCAACAGCTTCACTTTACTCAGGCTTTTACCATAGCAAAACTTGCTGGATGGATCGGGCAACATCATGAAATATATCATGCCTATAATGGATTTGTGACTTTAAAAGAAGGAGCAATGAGTACGAGAAAGGGAAATATCATAAAGCTCGATGCTCTTTTAGACGAAGCTCGTGAAAGAGCAGAAAAGATCATACTCGAAAAGAGAGAAGATATACAAGGAGATACATTGAAAGAACTCTCAGAAATCATAGGGATAGGAGCAATCAAATATGGATACCTGAAAAAATCTCGAGAAAGTGATGTGATATTTGACTGGGATGAGTTTATGAGCTTTGAAGGGAATAGTGGTCCATATATCCAGTATAGCTACGTTCGTGCAAAAAAGATACTTCAAAAAATTGAAATACGTGATTATGAAAATATACAAATATCACAAAAAGAGGAAAAAGAACTACTTTCTCACCTGATAACTTTTCCTCAAGTAACTTTATCTATGCAAGATGGATATCATGCTCATGTTTTATGTCAATATGTGTATGATGCAAGTAAACTTTTCAGCTCTTTGTATGCGAATGTTGCAATTATTCAAGAGGAAGATATTGAAAAGAAAAATGCTCGTATCGCTCTCTTGGAAATGTACTGTATCATCATAGAAACGGCATTTCAGGATATTCTTGCGATACCACTTGCTCAAGAAATGTAAAAATATGAATGTAGAATATAATAATTTTGCAAAAACATTTGCTGCTTCTCGTAAAAATATGAAGTGGGAGGAGTTGGAATATTTTTTTTCTTGCATTGAAGGAGATGAGAATATTCTTGATATAGCCTGTGGAAGTGGGAGATTTTTAGAGCAGTATAGACAATATTTTTGAAAAAATCCACACGAGTATCTTGGACTCGATCTCTCCGCAGAGCTTTTGCTTGAAGCTCAAAAAAGTTTTCCAAATCAAAGATTTCAAGAATGAGATATGCAAGAAGCATCGAAATATATAAAGCATAAAAACTTTCAACATATTTTTTGTATAGCAGGATTCCATCACCTGCATACTCAGCAAGAAAGAATACAAACCCTCAAAGACTGGAAAAAAATACTTCCCGTATGAGGAAAGATTTTTCTCACAAATTGGGCACTGGAGAGTCCTCTTAATGTCAATACATATCAAATCTATAGATTGGAGAATAAAAATGCATTCTTATGATCTTCAGACTATATGATCCCAATAGGGAAATATGAGCGATATTATCATTGCTTTACTTTGGAAGAATTACTCTATCTCGCTCAAGATGCAGGACTTGCTGTTTGTGAAAATAGACTCTTTGAAACACAAAAAAATTTTATCACCATTCTCCAAAAATAAGCTTTTCAAAGTATAAAAATCTGCTATACTCTCTTGTATGATTTTTTAAATTTTCACGCATGGAAAAAAGCTATGATGAACATATAAAAATAGTGGACGCAGAGATAGAGTCAATTATCAAGAGGGCTCAAGCCTATATGCAAAATATTCCACAAGAGGAAATCAGGGTTCATATTTCACTTGCCTATGAGTTTGCGAAAGAAGCGCATAAAAAAGATATCCGACTTTCAGGAGAACCATATATTTCCCATCCTGTTGCTGCAACGGAAATACTTCTTTCTCTCAATCCAGATATTTCTACGATACAAGCATGTTTGATGCATGATGTGATCGAGGATACTCCCTATACCTACGAAGATATCAAAGAAGCTTTTGGAGATGATGTAGCAAATCTCTGTGCGGGGATGGAAAAGCTTGAAAAGGTTCGTTATCGAGGTGAGGATAGGGCAATTGGGAGCCTGAGAAAGATGTTTGTTGCCATGGCAGATGATTTACGTGTGATATTTATAAAGCTTTCTGATCGACTGCACAATATGCAGACACTGATTCATCATCCAAAACCAGAAAAACGTGAGAGAATTGCGCTCGAAACGCTTAATATCTATGTGCCAATCGCTGGGAGATTGGGGCTCTATAAGATGAAGAATAAACTTGAAGATGAATGTTTTAAGATCCTTTATCCAGAAGATTATGCAAAACTTAATCTCGAATTGGAAGAACTTGCAAAAACTCGTATAGAGTTTCAAAACTCTGCGATTATAGAGATTCAAAAACTTCTTTCGCATATTGATATGCCTCATAAAATAGACTTCCGTATAAAATCTCCATACTCTATTTATAATAAAATGAAGTCAAAGGGGATAGAGCGAGCAAAAGATCTCTATGATATTTATGGAATACGTATTGTAGTTCCGAGTGTTGCAGACTGTTATAGAATTTTAGGGGAAATACATGGAAAATGGCATACTTTGCCATATCGTTTTAAGGATTATATTGCACTTCCAAAGCCAAATGGGTATCAAAGTCTTCACACTACTGTAGTATGATTTTTGAAAAACTTTACCACTCAACCAACAGAGATACAGATTCGTACAGAGGAAATGCATAAACGAGCAGAAATCTGAGTCGCAGCGCATTTTGAGTATAAAGAACGTGGAAGTAAAATAGCGACAGAAATCGATTGGGTGAGTGATCTTAAGGAGATGGTTGATACTGTTGCTAATAACGACCTGATGACTTCACTCAAGATAGATACTTTTAAAAATCGTATTTTTGTATTTACTCCCAAAGGTGATCTTATTAATCTCCCAACCTGATCCACTCCGGTTGATTTTGCCTATCATGTGCATAGTGATTTAGGAGATCATATTGCATTTGGAAAAGTCAATGGAATCGTACAACCTCTGGATAAAGAACTACAAAATGGAGATGTGATTGAAGTGATTATAGATAAAAATAGAAAACCAAGTCCATATTGGCTTTCTTTTGTGAAAACAATAAAGGCAAAAAACAATATTAAAGCCTATCTTCGAAAAGGAGATAAAGATCAACATCGTGAAAGAGGGAAGGAAATCATGAATAAATATCTGGAAAAGTCAGGACTTCCTATTTTTGATAAAGATCTCCTGCTTTTACGAGTCCTTGATGGTCGAGAAAATACCATGGAGGAGCGCTATCAGTTACTGGAACAAGTTGGAAATTTTAGCAATACACCAGCTTCTCTGCTCAAACGGATTCTCCGAGAACAAAATATCGCGTATGAAAACCAAAATAAAAAATCTTCTCCAGAATCTCAAGGCTGATATGATACTCCTGAGGAAAAAAAGGAGATTATTATCGGAGGAGAGGGAAATATCTCCTATAAAACGTGCGGAACATGCTGTAAAAGTAAGATTCCAGAACAGATAGTAGCACATATCAATTCGAGAGGGATATTTACCATACACGCAAGAGATTGTCCGGTACTTACTGGAGTCAATAAAGAACGACTCATGAATGCATATATCAAAGGTTCTGAAAGTGTATCACTCTTTCGACTGAGTCTCAATCTCGAAAATAAAATCGGGATGATGAAAGTCATCAGTGAAACCCTGTTTCAAATGGAAATCAATATCGATGAAATTCATACGCAAAAACTTTCCTCTTCAGAAACTTTAGTCACTTTAGGGCTTGAGATTTTGGATTATGACTATCTCGTGATAGATCGATTTATAGAGCGTATCAAAACACTCCTGTGACAGAGTTTATTGAATTACAAAATCAAAGAAGTAAAAACATAATTTCAAAAAAAGAGTTCTCAATTTTGAGAACTCTTTTTGAGTGATATATTATTTTCGAAGTTCGAGAGCAGCAATCACTTCTTCGTATTTAGCTGGATTTTTCTTTTTGAGGTACGAAAGCATTTTTCTTCGTTTTGCTACCATCATCATGATTCCTCGTCGAGAGTGATTATCATTTTTATGTTCTCCAAGATGTTCTTTGAGGTTTTCTATTTTTGCGGTCATAATCGCGATTTGTACTTCAGCTGAACCAGTATCAGTTTTTTTAGTAGCAAATTTCTCAATGAGTTCTTTTTTTTGGGCCTTTGTAACTGCCATAATCTGTATTTTTAGAAAGTAAAAATGTAATAAACCAGAAAAATACGCTCGTAAATTACGAGAAGGATTATATAGAAAATATTTCTTTTGCAAAAAAATATCGCAAAATTGCACTTTTTTTGCATAGATTTCATACATATGCTATTGTATAGGAGTATTTCTTAGTTTCTTTTTATGGCAGGTGAACAGCTTGATTTTTCGAAATTTTCAAATGACCTTTCTACAGCGCATGCTGAGGGAGGTATTTCAGAGGCTGAACAAGAAACAATTTTAAAAGAACACGAACAAGAAAAATATAACGTACAAGAAGCATGCCAATCAAACCTTTCAGAACTGAAAAAATATATCTCCCACTTTCAAGAAGCACAAACTCTCTCATCTGAGGATATCAAGGAATTACAAAAAATACTTTCAGTTCCAAAAAACCAAAGAAATGGAAAACTCGATGATACACTTTTTGCACAATTTTTGAGCTATTCCAAAGAAACGGGGTTTTCTGGGAATATCTCTGAACTCGTCAAAAAATACGCGAGCATGAGAATTGATTTTATGAAACTTTCTCTCAAGCAAAGAAAAGAAATGCAGCCTGAAGGTGGAAAAGATGGTGAATGGGGACAAACAACTTTTAAGTATCTTTTGAAACAAGAATCAGGAACTTGAACAGTGTGAGATAAAAGCGTTCCGTATGCACAAATATGAGATGAATGAGCTAGTACAGAAACAGAGTTTACTGAACCTCTTCCAGTTGTAGAATCTGTTCCTGCAGATATACCTCCTTCAAAAACTGCAGGAGAACAACATCCTGATAATATTATTACTTTATGAGAAGGACAAAGTAATACTTTAAATGAAACTCAAGAAGAAAAAATCTTTCGATTAAAAGAAGAAGCAAAATGATTTTCAAAATCTCTTTTACGTCAACTTCAAGAACATCTCAACGAACGAGGCAAAGCAAAAAATCTTGAAAAATTAAGTGTAGATTGAGTATTTTGATCTAAATCAATAGAGAGACTTCTTGTTGAATATTCTGATGTCTTATCTCTTCAAGAAGCCTTCGATGTAGCGGGTATTAATACAGATATAGATGGAGTACTTTCAAAAGATGGAAATCCTGAAGTTTTTCGAGCTTTGTATGGAGAATATATTAAAAAACTGTGAAATGATTTATGACTTCCTAATGGATTTATTGAAGCAATTATTAAAAAAGAAACTACTTATGGATCTGCATTGGTAAGTCCAACAGGTTCACATGGAATGATGCAGCTTACAAAATGGCCTTTTAAAGATATGAGGGGGGATGTATGAAACAAAATTTGAATTTCACATAATACAGTCCTTCGATATCAGAAGATATTCCAAAAAATAGATTTTGATACACTTATGAAGATACCAATATGAGAAAAATGACGAGTTCAAGATAAGATACCATGAGAAATAAAAAAAGCTTTTTATATTATCCAAACATCACAAAATATTGCCGAAATTCAGGATAATATAACTTTATTGTTTCATTATATTAAAAAAAATGGAAAGGATTTTCATGATCATGAAACTAATATGATTATTGGGAGTGTGTATCTTGCGTATTTACATGATTCTTCTTGAAATGATGTTTGGCAAACAGCATATAGATATAACGGAGATGCGCAAATAGCAAATAACTGAAAACAAGTCAGAGAAAATTATGCGAACACTGTTTTAAAATATTTTAATCAGTTGCAATAAAAACCGTAATTTCTCTTTCAAAAAATAAAAAAATTACTACAATCACTTCATTGCATTTTGAAGTGATTTTTTGATATGAATTCTCGAAAAAAACAAAATCTAATGACTGATTTTTTCAAACTCTTTGATCGATATCCAAGAGAGTATTTTGTGTTTGCATTTTTCGGGATTTTCTTTTTTTCTATTATTTGGGAAACATTTTCCTATACGGTGATAGATTATACATTTTATAGTGAACTTGCGGAAAAACAGCAAATAGGAGAAAATCAAATCCCGGTAACACGATGAAGTATTTATTCTGCGGAAAGCCCAAGCTTACTGAGCTCTACCGTGCTATCAACATCAGTAGATCTCAATGATATCGCTATTGACCCACAAGTAGAAGGAGATAAATGAAAATTGGCTCAATATCTCACGAATCTTATATATACTGAAATTTGTGCTCTGAAAGAACGAGACGACTGCTATAGTGATATGCTTCGATTTCTCAAAGTTTTAGAAATTCCAGATTTTGAAACAAATGAAAGCTATCTCAAAGAAAAAATAGCAGAAGAAGTGGTAAAGCGTATTTCTAAAAATAAGATTACCAGTGTTCTGGTTCGATCCGAACTCACTCCTGAAGATGAAAAAAGTATACTTTCGTGGGGGATAGTAGGAGTATATCCGACTCCGAACTGACTTTATGTGAACCCAGAAGAATTGCAAGAACGTGAACTCTTTGCTCAAAAATATGTAAATCTTTATGGAGGAACTATAGAAGATATTCTTATTACCGTGAGACAAAGAGACTTACGGTATGTTCCCATATTTCAAAAGCTCTCACTCGTTGCTTCTGATGAAGTACAAAAGTATATTGAAGACGAAAAAAAGGTGCTTTCTCAATGAACTATTTCGAAAGATGAGACGATAGGAGGATTTTTTATCTTGACTCCAAGATCGCAACGTATCTATCCTGAAAGAACTATCTGAGCACAAGTGTTAGGATTTATAGATAGTGAAGGAAAATGACACTACGGATTAGAAGGATATTATGATGATATATTACGTGGAAATCCGGGGGAACAAAAAGGTAAGAAAGATAGCCAAGGAAGACCTATTGAAACAACTACCTTCTGAGAAGATGATACAGATGCGCAAGAAGGAGTGGATATTTATACTACGATTGATCGTACGATACAACGAAAAGTAGAGGAGGTTCTTGAGCGTTGAGTACAAAATTTTCGTGCCAATAGAGGTACAGTAGTTGTCATGGATCCTCATACAGGAAAAATCCTTGCTATGGCAACTTATCCAAGTTTTGATCCAAATAATCCAGGTGAAGTCTATGAGCTAGAAAAGGTAAATTATACCAAATACCCAAATCCAGAAACAGATCTTCTCGGAAGAACGGTATTTGTAGAGGATATCGCGTATGGAAAAGAATATGTCTATGACGGGAAAAAGATATATCTGCGTGAAGCTGAAAGGAGTGAATATGGAGATTATACCCTCCAAAAATATATCTATAAAAATAGCTTTGGAGCAGGAGCCTATATCAATGACTCTATCTCAAGTATCTATGAACCGGGGAGTATCATGAAGACGATGACGGTTGCCGCAGGGATAGATTCAGGAGAGATAAAAGCCACTGATTCATATCTGGATGAATGATTCGTAAAAATTGATACTTTTAAAATCTCAAATGTTTCAAAAGAGTGTTTATGATTTCATACTTTTGCTCATGCTCTCAATTTTTCATGTAATATTGGGATGATTCGTATTGCACAAAAACTTGGAAGAGCCCTTTTTTATAAATATTTGACTGACTTTTGATTTGGTGAACCAACGGGGATTACTCTTTCATGAGAAGTGTCTCCAAAAATAGATCCCTATGAGAGATGGCCAACCTCAAAACTCCTGACAACTTCTTATGGGCTCTGAATCAGCGTAACTCCTATACAAATGGCAGCAGCCTATAGCACTATTGCAAATGGAGGAGTATATATGAAACCCTATATTGTAGAAAAAATTACTCATCCAGACGGGAGAGAAGAAGTATTTGAACCTCAAATGCTTCGGAGAGTCCTCAAAGAAGAAACTTCAAAGAAAGTTATAGAAATGCTCGTTGATGGGGTAGTGAATGGAGTAGCGAAAGGAGCTGCTATTGCAGGGTACTCCGTTTGAGGAAAGACGGGAACCGCTCAAATAGCGTATAAATGAGGATATGAAGATGGAACTGCATCTACAGTAGGGTCATTTACAGGTCTTGCACCGGCAGAAAATCCTAAATTCGTCATGGTTGTAAAACTGGAAAGACCTCGAACTGATATCTATGGGTGAAGCACCACCACCAAAATGTTTGCTGAGATTGGAGCTGAAATACTTAAATATTATGGTATCCCAAAAAGTACCACCAATTAACCATCGCTCCAAAGGAGCGATGGGGAATCAAAAAAAAACTCTCTTTTTATCTTAAGAGAGTTTTAAAAAATGTTTTTGGTGCACTCGGAGGGACTTGAACCCTCACACTGTTAGGCACACGAACCTCAATCGTGCGTGTCTACCATTCCACCACGAGTGCACATGGTGCCAAGGGGCAGAATTGAACTGCCGACACAAGGATTTTCAGTCCTCTGCTCTACCACTGAGCTACCCTGGCAAACAAAACTTTTGTTTTGAAAGCTTCCCAATTATATAAAAAAATATTATTACGCAAATATTTTTTAAAGTTTTTTGCAAATACGATGCTTTGCGATAGAATAGAAGCCATAAAATCTAAAAAAATATATGAAAATTCATATTTGTTCCTGACGAAGTTGTCGTGAAAAACAAAGCGCGTATATCGAGAAACGTCTTCAAAATGATATCCACTTTTATGCCTGGGATAATATCGAAATCGAAAATTGTCTGTGTTTATGAAAGTGTGAACGATCTCCAAATATCTTGATAGATGGAAATATACAAGAAAAATGCAGTCCAATAAAAGCCTCAGAGCTTATACAAAAACACTTTATATCACAAAAATAATACTCTATGAAAGTTTATAATACCCTCACTCGTCAAAAAGAAGAGTTTAAACCTCTGCGTTTTCCAGAAGTAAAAATGTATCAGTGTGGTCCAACTCCATATAATTATGCTCATATTTGAAATTTTCGTACCTATATCCTCGAAGATGTGATTGCTCGTACGCTCAATTTTCTCTGATATCAGGTCACTCAAACGATGAATATCACCGATATCGATGATAAGACGATACGTGACAGTATGAAAGAAGGAATGAATCTCCTAGATTTTACACAAAAATATAGTGATATTTTTCTCGAAGATTTCCAAAAACTTGGAGCTATCTTGCCTCAAAATATCAAACCTATTTCAGAAATTATCCCTGAAATGATTCGCATGATACAGACGATGCTTAATAAAGGATATGCCTATCTCGCTGAGGATGGAAGTATCTACTATAGTATCGCAAAATTTCAAAACTATGGAAAGCTCGCGCATCTCGATGTTTCTGGGATGAAGACTTCCGTTCGTATCGATAATGATGAATATGAAAAAGAAGTGGCAGCAGACTTCGCTCTATGGAAAGCTTGGAAAGCAACAGATGGAGAAAATGCTTGGGAAGCAGAGTTTGAAATATATAACCCCCTACCCCCCTTATCAGGAGGAAAAATCTCATCCCCTGATAAGGGGAATTGAGGGGTTAAAATAGTTATAAAATGACGACCAGGATGGCATATCGAGTGTTCTGCGTGTGCGATGAAGTACTATGGTCCCCAGATAGATATCCATATGGGAGGAGAGGATAATATCTTTCCGCATCATCAAAATGAAATAGCTCAAACAGAGGCTTGTACGGGAAAGGTATTTTCTCGCTATTGGCTCCATGTAGCGCATCTGCTCGTTGATGGAAAAAAGATGTCAAAATCAGCCTGAAATTTTTATACTCTCCGTGACCTTGAAGAAAAATTCCCAGGGGAAAGACGACTCTATCGAGCGATACGACTGTCTTTTATCAATGGAAAATATAGAGATCAGATCGATTTTTCCTTTTCAAAACTCGAGCAAAATGTAAAAACACTCGAAAATATCGATGAACTGTGTAAAAAACTTTCTCGCTATGAAACTGAGCTTTCGTGAGTGCGCAGAGAATTTCGAGACTATCTCCAAGAAATTATGACGCGTCATATCGAAGCTCTGGAAGATGATTTTTCCTTTCCAGAATCTTTTGCTGTATTTTTTGAATTTCTCAAATATGTGAGAGAAGAACTTGCTTCTGAGGCTCTTTCAGAGCAAGAAAGACAATCATGTATCGATATGCTTCTATCATTTCACCAAGTATACGGAATACTTGATCTCACTCTTTTTGAGCCAGAAGAGGATATCCCAGCAGAGATTATTGCCCTTGCAAGCGAGAGACATGAAGCGAAAGATGCAAAAAATTTTAGCCGTGCAGATGAGATACGAGCAGAACTCACCAAACTTGGCTATGTGATACGAGATACGAAAGAGGGAAGTGTAGTGGAGAGGATGTAAATATAAAAAGGAACTTTTTAAGAAAAAGCTCCTTTTTATTATATACAGAATATATTCTTGTATTTTTTAGAGATATCAATATTATATTTTTGCAGCCAAAAATTACTATTTTATAAATCCTTATTTATGAAATTTTTCAAGATGTCTCAAATGATGGGTTTATATTGTGCCAAAAGAGATATCTTATAGGATTGTAATTTTTTGGGCTGCCGCAATATAAGCCCTTTATTTTTTAGCTTTTTTCCAATGACCACAAAAAGTAGTTTTGCAGAGTTTACGAATTTGTATGAGTTAAGTAAAACTTTGAGATTTGAATTGAAGCCAATTTGAGTTACAGAACAACTAATTTACGAGAATTGACTGAGAGAAAGAGATGAATTGAGAGATAAAGATTATGATATTATTAAGCCGATTTTTGATCAACTACATGATACATTTATTCGAGAAAGCTTAGATAGAATTTCAATAAATTGGGAAGAATTATTCGTACTTATAAAGAATCATAAAAAAGCTCTAGAGCAATTAAAACAGCACGAGAGAAATACGAATAAAGAAAAAGAAAGTGAAAAATTAGAAAAACAAAGACAAGAATTAGAAAAAGACTATGAGAATAGACTAGAAGAGGTAAGAAAGCAAATAACGAAAAATTATGAAATTACTGCTGAAAAGTGGAAAAATAATTGGAAAGATGAAAAATGAAAATCATTTATTAAAGAAGAATGATATAAAATACTTACAGAAGCATGAATTTTAAAAGTACTCAAAAAAACCTTTGAAAATAAAGATGAAGTAAAGAAACTTATACACGAAAATGAAAAAGCATTAGAAATGCTTTGAAAAAAAATTGAATATTATAAAAAAAAGATAGATAAAGAAAATGATTTTTCTTGGTGGTGAAAGCTCTATAAATGAGAGAAGCAAGAATCATTAGAAGAAAACTTTGACAAAATATCAGCAAAAAATTATTTGGATGAGATTTTATTAAAAATAAAAGAAAAAAATATTGAAGAAACTCAAAAACAAGTTTTAAGTGTAATTGAAAACTTCGAATCATTTTGGACATACTTTTGATGATTTAATCAAAATCGTGAAAACTATTATAGTAGTGATGATAAATCTACATGAGTTGCTAATCGTATAGTAAATCAAAATTTCGTATTCTTTCTTTCAAATATTGAACTCCTTTCAAAGATTAAAATTTCTCTTACAGAAGAGGAAAAAGCAATCTTTGAAGCAAATAACTATAGCCACTATCTTTCCCAAGATTGAATTGATACTTACAATTCTATTATTTGAAGAAAAAGTGATAGTAAAAACGAGTGAGAAAAATGAATCAATCAAAGACTCAATGAATACTCTCAACAAAATAATGAAAAAAGGATTCAGCTTACACCACTATATAAACAAATTTGATCAATAAAGGCAAAAGTTATCCCTTTTGAATTTATCGAAACTGATGAGGATTTTAAGGAAACTTTGAGAAAAATAATCGATACTTCTGTGGAAAATGTCCCATTGATAGTGAGTGAACTTACAAAAGTTTTTGAAAGTAATGAACTTGATAAAATATGGATTTCAAAAAATAAGTTAAATTTTCTCTCAAATCGTTATTTTTCGAATTGGTATGCTGTAGCTGAAAAGGGAGTCCAGTTAAAAGTGTTTAAACCAAAAAAGAAAAGTGAAGAATGAGATGATTATAGTATTCCAAGCTTTATTTCACTTCAAGATTTTAAACAAATTTTAGAAGAAATTCTATATATCGATAATTCTGAAATTGATGAAGACAAGAGAGTATATTTTTTCAAAAAGCATCTCGAAGAAAATAGAAATTGAATGACAAATAACTGGGAATTTTTTAAGAAGATATTTCGTGAAGATATAGAAAAACGCTACTCTTGAAAAGATGAAAATGTAATACAAATAGAATTAGAAAATGGAAAAGAAGTAGATAAAACTTACACCATTCAATCTTTTACTACTCTCCTTTGAGAAGTAGAGGTCATAAAAGATAATTTTGGTACAAAAGATAAAGAACATAGAAAAACTCTCAAAGCATTTGCAGATAAAGCAATTTTCATCTTTTGATTTTTGAGAATTTTCAAGGTTGATAAAGATAAAATAGATTGAGAAACAGGAGAATTTTATGAGAAGTATTATGAATTTACTCAAAAATTTTTTGTTACAAAATATTATGATGCGATTAGGAATTATCTTACAAAAAAAGATTTTAGTGAAGAGAAAATAAAACTTAAATTTGATAAATGAAATTTGCTTGGATGATGGTCTGAAGATTATGCTGGCTCAAATGGAGCTCAATATAATGGATACATTTTTAGAAAAAAAGATGGAGATATATTTAAATACTATCTTTGAATATCAAATAATGCCCAAATATTTAATCACAATAAGAATCCAAAAGTAAGAGATATTGATAACAAATGATACGAAAAAATGAATATTTTAGCTTTAAAAACTACAAGTATTTTTGGGAGTAGTTATGAGTCTGAATATTGAAACAGCTATAATGAAGATAAACAAAAGTTATCAGAGATTGATTTAATTAAAAAAGTACAGGAAGTATTAAGAAAGAAATATGTATCTAAATATAAGTGACTAAAGGAAGTTATAAATAAAACTTATGAAAAATTGTGAAATTTTGTAAGTGATATAAATCTATATTGAGATTATAGTTTAACATTTGAATTTGTTAATTGAAAATATTTAGAACAACAAGTATATTGAGAAAATAGTGATAAATTCCTCTATTTATTTGAGATAGTAAGTAAGGACAGTACTTCAATAGAAGAAAAGAAGAAAAGATTTATAGAGAATTGAAAGAATATAAAAGATTTTAAAGAGCCAAATAAAGATTTACAAACTATTTATTGGGAAAATATTTTAAGTGGAACACCGAAGTTTAAATTAAACTGAAAGGCAGAAATACTATTTAGAAGAGCTAGTAAAGAAGTAAAAAATAAAAATGATTTGGAAGATATAAAAAAACATTTAAAAAAGAGAAACGAAAATGCAATAGAAAGTAAGCGGTATACTGAAAACAAAACTATTTTTCATTGTCCTACAATCGTTTGATATGGAAATAAACAAATTAAATGACCAAAACAGTTTAATGAATTTACGAATTGAATCTTATCTTGAATAGAACTTAGTAGCCTCCACATTATCTGAATAGATAGAGGAGAAAAACATTTGGCTTTCTATAGCGTTATCAATGCTCTTACAGGAAAAATAGTCGAACAATGAAGTCTAAACATAGTAAATGGAATCAATTATGAAAAACTTCTTACTGAAAAAGCATGAAGTAGACTCAAAGCAAGACAAGAATGGGAAACAATAGGAAATATAAAAAACCTTAAAGAATGATATATCTCCCATGTCGTAAAAAAAATTGCTGATTTAGTCTTAGATTACAACTGAATAGTGGTAATGGAAAAACTCAATAAATGATTCAAACAGTGAAGACAAAAAATTGAGCAGTCAGTATATCAAAACCTAGAAGTTGCCCTCGCAAAGAAACTTTCGTATCTTGTATTAAAAGATAGAAAAGAATGAGAACTTGGAAGTATAACACAACCATATCAACTTTGTCCTTTTGCAAAAAATTATGTAGATATTGAAACAGCAAAACAATGGGGAATCATGTTTTACACTACGGCAGCCTATACTTCGGTAACGGATCCTATTACCTGATGGAGAAAAAGTACTTATTTAAAAAAAAGAAAAGCTGATGAGATGAGAAGCCAAATTATAGATATTTTTAGTGAAATATGATTTGATGAATCAAAAAAAGCTTATTTTTTCAAGTTGCATTGAAATAAATTTACTCTTTACTCAGGATTAGAAAGATTTAGAGGAAGGCAAAATAAAAATTCTTGAAAATGGGAAAATAACCAAATTTTTACGACTCAAGAACTCGATAAACTTTTTTCTATGTATTCAATAGATAAAAATAGAGAAATATCTAGTCAAATAGAAGAGAAAAACGAAAAAGAGTTACCCGCAAAATTTTTTGAAACTTTTATTTGGATTTTTGATGTTATATCTCAAATCAGGAACACAAGTAAAGAAAAAGAAGATTTTTTAATTTCTCCAGTTGAACCTTTTTTTGATAGTAGGAAATATTTTGAAAAACTCTCAGAGATGAATTGAGAAAAATTTGAAAAGCAAAATAGTATAGAACTTCCCACTTCTTGAGATGCAAATGGTGCTTTCAATATTGCAAGAAAAGGTCTTATGATGTTGAAAAGGATTCATGAAAATCCAAAAATTAAATCAGATAAACTCTTTATTAGTAATGAAGACTGGGATAAAGTTGTTACTGATTGGGATAGTTTCACTCAAAAATAATAAAATCTTTGACAAACCACTCATAATTCATACCATAATTATGTACATAATAGTATACATAAATTTGTAATATATGACGACAGAACTCATCAGCCTCAACGAATACCGAAAAAATATTTCTACTCTTTGGAAAAAAGCCCAAAAAGAAAATATAAAATATGTCGTACTCGCTCACTCAAAGCCTATCTTTGAAGTGAATCCACTTCATGGAAATCAGATTGAGGATGATTGGGATGTGCAGTATACTCCTGAGAATCATCAAGCTTGGCTTGAGACACAAGAAGATTTGAAAAATGGAAATACTACTCAGATTGATCCTAGTAAAATAAAATCGGTAGATGATTTTCTCAAACTTATAAAATCATAGTATGTATATAATAGAGCTCTCAAAAGATGTGAAAAAGTTTCTTGCAAAACATGAAGATACTGCAAGAATTTTCTATGAAAAAATACAAATACTTTCTCGAAATCCTCTTGAAAATACTCTTGATATAAAAAAACTTGTTTGAGAAAAATTTCACTGTAGACTCCGTATTTGAAAATATAGATTTCTCTATGAAGTGAGAGAACAAGAAATTATCATATACTTCTATGATGCAGATAGTCGCGGAAGTATTTATAAATAGAGAATAAATTTCCTAAAAACCTAAAAAATATGTTACACTTTTGGTGTAGCATATTTTTTTATGCCAAAAACTATGGAAACCTACATCCGTCTCTCCAATCTCAATGACTTTATCTTTTGCCCGAAGTCTATTTATTATCATAATATTTATGATAGTTACGATAAAAGCATGTATCAAGAGGAAGCTCAGATTGCGGGAAGTATCGCTCACGAAGCAATTGATCAGAAAAGATACTCAAGCAGAAAAAATATCCTGCAAGCACTTGATGTATACAGTGAAACTCTCGGAATTGCAGGAAAAATAGATTTGTTCTATATCAAAGAGGGGAGACTCATCGAAAGAAAAAATAAAATTGAAAAAATATATCAAGGCTATAAATACCAGCTTTGGGGGCAAATGTATTGCCTTCAAGAAATGTGATATACGATAAAGTCTATGGAATTTTATTCGATGCAAGATAATAAAAGATATCGGCTTTATTTACCCTCTGAAAAAGAAAAAGAAGAATTTTTTACACTTCTCGCACGATATAGAAAGTTTGATATTCTCAAAGAAAACTGGAGACAAAATACCAGTAAATGTCGAAAATGTATTTATCGAGAACTCTGTGATTATTTCGTAGGGGAGATATATCCTCAACTTTCTCTTTTTGAGGAAGAGAAGAAAGAAATTTGGGAGAAAAACTAGTATTTTATTTTTAAGAAAACCTTTATGATGCAATTTCCAGACTTTGATGAAAAACAACTTATTTTTATCGATACCTTTGATATAAAAAATATTTCTTTTCAAAATGAAAACCTGATTATCAAAGAAGAAGAACGGATAAAAACCAAAGTCTCGCTCTATAAAATATTTGCTATATTTCTCATCGGAGAAACGACGCTTACAAGTGTTCTCATACGAAAATTTCAAGATTTTGGGATTACGGTTGTCCTCATGAAAAAAAATCTGACTCCATATCTGGTTATAGGAAATGAAACAGAAGGAAATTTTATACTTCGTAAAAAGCAATATGAAAAAACAGAAGAAGAAATGCTTTCACTCGCGAAAGAAATAGTTTTAGTGAAAGCAAAAAATCAGATGATTCTTCTCAAATCTTTTCGAAATCCGAGTACGGAAACTCGACTTGCTATTGTTCAAATCCAAAAACTTATAGAAAAAATCCCATACGCAAGTCAATATGATTCTCTCTTAGGCTATGAGGGAAATGTTTCAAAAATATTTTTCTCGGATTATTTTCGAGAAATAGGTTGGTACAAGAGATCGCCGAGAACAAAATGTGATGTAAAAAATCTTCTCCTGGATATCTGATATACCTATTTGTTTCACTTTATCGAAGCACTTTTGCGGCTCTATGGCTTTGATAA
>JAMIGJ010000007.1:0-3392 GCA_035905775.1 Candidatus Altimarinota bacterium | reverse complement strand
GATTCCAATAATATCATCTAAGTTTGAAGTTTTAGAAACGGGATACGCTGAATGTTTTTCAGCATTAATTTTATTCTTTATATCATCCCATGAATCTTGTAAAGTGAAAAAAACTATATCACTCTTATGAGTAAAAAGGCTATCTACTCTCCTATCTCAAAGTTCAAAAACTCTTTCCACAATATTGTGTTCTATGTGTTCAATTTCTCATCATTCTGCACTTTCTTTTAAAATAGTCTTTATCTCTTCCTCTGAAATCGCAGATTCATTTACATGAGGAATTCATAATATCTTTAACAATACATTATTTGTAGTTGCCAGAAGCCATACAAAAGGAGAAGTCACAAAAGAGAGTATACTCATCGGTTTAGCAACAACCATAATGATATTTTCTGGAAAGACCATCCCAATTCTTTTAGGAAGTAATTCTCAAAGTACAATAGAAAAATAAGTAATACTTATTACGACAAGAGCTGTACTCAAACTTCCAGCATATGCAGCAATAAAAGGAAACTGTTCAAAAAATGATTGAATTCCTTGAGTAAGATTATCTCCGCTATAAATACCAAGAAGAACTCCAATACCAGTGATTCATATTTGAACTGTAGACAGAAATTTTGTTGGATTTTCAGAAAGTTCTAAAGCTGTGCGTGCTCAACTCATTCATTTTTTATTTGCTGTTTCAAGTTTATATTTTTTTGATGATACCAAAGACATTTCAGACATAGCAAAAATCCCATTCAATAGGATGAGTGCAAAAATTATAACTATTTCCATTGGAGGTAATCTTCTTAAATTGAAGTAAAAATAAAAACTTTCCCTATTATAAGCTTTTTCTAAAAGATTCAAATAATTTTATATTTATTTGAGTGCTGAAACTTCGTACTGATCAGCAATGAGTTTTCCTTCATCATCGATAAACATATGGCTTCAGAGATAGGATATGAGAGAGACATCTTGATCTTTGAGAGGATTGATATAGAGTCCAGTTCCTGAGCTTGCATGCTCAGCGCGTAGCTGATATAACAGTGCTCCTGAGCTTGTATTTTCGACAAAGAGAGCATAATCATGATTCACAAAATCAAAGAGATATTCTCCTGTACCTGTTTTTACTGGACTTAAAGACAGATCAGTCTGTAAGTATCAGATACTTGCAACTTCTCCAGTTCCAGTAACTCGCTCTGTAATAAGGAGCTCTTTGCTCGTATCATAGGCATTTTTATCCAATCTATATAAAATAAGCTTAAATGAAGTATCTATATCAAGATAGAGATATGACCCAGTAGAGCTTCCGATACGAAGTCCACTTGGATGCAGATTTGCTGGATTTTGAGAAACATAGTTTTTCATTTTCGTGTTACTCCAAAATACATTATAAAGCCCCGAATTTTCTATAATATACCCATACATCATTCTGCGACTTTCATCATCATTATCCCTATATCCATCTGGATAGAAAATCGTTCCTGTCGAATAAGAACTATAATTATCACTATCAAAATTATCATCTATCCCATCAGCAATCAGAGGATATGAAGCTGCAAATGAAAAAGATGTTCCATCAGCAAAAGTTCCAGCTGTACTTCCACTATTTATAGAGATTTGCGATCAGAGATACTGAGCGAACTCTATATCGGTATAATTTGAGTTGAAATAGAGATTCACACTCGTACTATTATAGCTTCCTACACACAATACTCCTCCTGTCAAAAATCGTATATTTGTTGAAAAAGTAGTTCCACTCATCGTCACACTTGCAGGACAACCGATATTATCAATAAAACCACTTCCAGTATTATTGGTATCTTTCGCATATTTTATCGCAAGATCTGCTTTGCTTTGGATAATATTTCTCAGGGAAAGTTCGATATTACGAGTTTCATATTCACTCGAAAGCTGCATCGCGATATTGAGTACTACCGTTGCCATAAATACACCAAGTACCACTAAAACCATCGTGTATACGAGTACGGTTGCTTTGATTTGTGAAACATATTTCATAGCTAAAACGTTATAGTGTATCCAAATAATTCATCCTGAGGGATATCTGACCACGGAGTATTTTGATACTCTTCGTAATAATTTGGAAAAATCGTAAGATTCATATCCATAATAGAACCTGAGTTAAATGAATCAATTTGAAAATTCCTCATAAAAAAATTTGAAAAAATCTTATCAGGAAAAAATTCATATGAGTATACTACATCAGGATTACTCGTAATTTGTGCGATTTCAGAAGCAATAACAGATCGATACGCAAGTGAATTTTTTTTATAGATATTTGCACTCCCTGTAGCAGTCAGTCTGCGAGTATCTTGGTCAATTATTCAAATAATTATTCCTCTCTCTCAACTATAATCCTGTATTAAGAGTACATCTGATGCAACTTCTGGGGCAAAGTCCTGTACGATATCAGGATTTCCAGTCTTCACCACACTGGTAAAACCATAAAAATCTTGCAAAAATTTTGCATGAGCAGAGGCTCGAGCTATCCCGAGAATCGTGTCACTCATAAAGTAAAATACTCATCCCAAGAGTATCACCGATATAATAATCGAAACTAAAAGCTCAACGAGTGTAAATCCTTTTTGAGAAAGAAAGATATTTGTATTTTTGTCGAGACGCTTCTGCATAGAAAACTTGCAATGATGGTAAAAAATACTACATTAGTAGTATATATTTCATTTCAAAAAATCAAATGAAGACCTCAAAGAAAGCCGAGTCATTTGCAGGAATTATTGTATGAGTATTTATCCTCTCATTTGTGATGCTTGGAATCATCAATATCTTGATATTTAGTACTGATGTCACGGCAAAATACAATGAAACCAATCGTATCGAAGTACTGAAACAAAATCTCACCAATGTGGTACAAAAGATAGATACTTCGATGATACAAGAAAATGAGATATTTTACCTCCACAGAAATACTACCACTGGAGAATATCAAATCTTTACAGGAGCTACGAATGAGAACTATAAGTATATTGATGAGATGGGAAATACTATTGTGGACATTGTAACGTATGAGGGAGATATCTATTCTCAGATACTTTGGATGTCTACCGAAGATATCAGCTTTCTTGAAAAAAATCAGATTATACGGGCCAGCATCAAAAAACTTGCTCGAAGCGAATAAAAGCTCTTACCTGATGTTTGACTTAAAAAATCAATATAAAAAACTGAGAAATTGAACTGCACCCTCTTTAGTGGAGTGGAAATAAAAAACCTTTAGTATGTGTTTTGTATTTCTAGAAGATGATTTCTGTATTGTACAGGAGTCATCTTTTTTTTGTTCCATTGAGGCCTATGGTTATTGTATTCAAAGATATAGGAATCAATGATTATTTCAAGTTCTTCAAAACTTTCTTTTCCCGTCATTTCAAGTTCAT
>JAMIGJ010000006.1:0-4447 GCA_035905775.1 Candidatus Altimarinota bacterium | reverse complement strand
TTCTTTTAAAAAAATGATGATTTCCCACTCAGTATCCAAATATTTTTTTTATGACTTTCAGAATCTCAAATACATAATATCACGAGATATATGGGCCAAAATATTTTCAGTCCGAGTACTTTTGTTGACTTGGTGCGATACGAGTTTTTATTACTTGCGGGAATTCGTCTTTTGTGATTTTGATATACAAGAAGTTTTTATCATCTTTGAGGAGGATATTGTACCTCGGAAGATGTTTTTTGATGAGCGTATTTTCGAGTATGAGACTTTCTGTTTCATTATTCGTCACGATATACTCGATGTGAGCAATCTTTTCTACCATCAATTTTTTCGCAAAATTGAGTTTTGAGGTTCCATTAAAATAACTATTTACACGAGACTTAAGATTTTTTGATTTTCCAACATAGATGATGGTATTTTGCGCATCAAAAAACTTGTAGATTCCAGAACTATGAGGAAGGGAAGAAAGGATATTATCGAGATGTTTCATTGCGTAAATCGAGGGTATAATCATCTATTTCATTTTCATCTTGGTCAAGAGCTTGTTGTTTTTCATGTGTGAATCATGGGTGCGCAATATCCGCTGTTCCATTTCTTTCGAGATATTCTTTTACCACTCATGAAAGTGTATCCATAATCATATCAAATCGATCCACTTCTTCTTCTGGTTCTTCGTGGCTTATTAAGCTTTCAATAAGATTTGCTCCCGCATAGGGTGCAAATACATTATGAAGCGCAATCTCGTCATCTCAAAATTTATGAATGACGATATCTCCTTTATTAAGAATACTATCCCAGATACGATGTTTTTCTACTTCCACTCATTCAATACTCTCAAAATGTACACTTTCAACATTCGTTTTTAAAAGTGACCACTCTATATCATAAATAGCAGTATCTGTGATAACCCAGGCATCATAGTACCAGTTATACAGTTCATACAGTATTTTTGTAAATACCAAAAAGAGAAAAATCTCCATGACATAAAATGGAATAATTTCCCGAAGTCTCTCCGATTGATAATACAGAAAAGCCGGAATAAAGGCACCAAAAGAAAGCCATAAAATAAAGCGATCAAATACCACAATCCAATGTTGATGCAATACTTGCAGTATTTCTTGCTCTTCGGGGATGTGCTTTCTATAAAAATTCATAGATTTATATATCAATTTCTATTCCTACGGGGCAATGATCACTTCATACAGTTGCATCGTAAATCACTGCATCATGAAGAGCATTTTCAAGATTGTGAGAGAGCAAAAAATAATCGATTCTCCATCAAACGTTTCGAGCTCGTGCTCCAGCTCTGTAACTCCACCAGGTATATCTGTCTGTTTCTTCAGGATAGAGATGTCGAAAGCTGTCGATAAATCAAGCTTTGAGTATATCTCAGATTCTTTCTCGTTCTTCGTTGGTAAATCCTGCACTCATCGTGTTTTGTTTTGGACGAGCCAGGTCTATCTCCTGGTGTGCGACATTAAGATCTCCACATATCACGACTGGTTTTGTTTGTTCAAGCCAAGTGAGATATTGGAGAAATGCTTTATCCCACACATGGTAGCGATACTCAAGCCGTGAAAGGTCATCTTTTGAGTTTGGAGTATACACTGTTACAAAATAGTGATTTTCAAACTCAAGTGTCACTACACGTCCTTCTTCGTCTTCGAGAAGTGTTTCATCCACATAGCGTACACTTTGAAAATCATAACTTTCCTTTTTGATTCAAAACCAGTGATTTTGAGCTTTTATCTTTGATAAAACAGCAGTTCCAGAGTATCCTGGCCTTTTTGCAGGATTCCAATAGATTTCATAGCCAAGATGTTTCAGTGTTTCCTGATCTTTTTTTGGAAGTTGTTCAAAGCTCCCTTTTACTTCCTGAAGTCCAATACAATCGGGGTTTTCTTGCTCTAAAAATCCAAAAAAATTTTTTTGCATTACGGCTCTGATTCCGTTTACATTCCAAGAGATATATTTTTTCATACGAGAGTTTTTGAGAAATATTTACTCTTACTATATGCAAATCTCAGAAAAATTCAAAAACTTTCTTTTCTCCAATTTATCTTGATTTTTTTACCTTTTTCTCTACAATCTTTTACGCAAAATAATAGTTTTTAAACACAAAATATATGTCGAAAATACATGATGAAGATGCTCTTCAAGATGAAAATAGAGAACAAACTCAAGACACTTCTGTAGTATCAGAAGAAAGTTCAGCGCATCATGAGTCAGTGCAAAATGAGAGTATAGATCAAAGTATAGAAGAGAGGAGTGATTCTCAAGAAGTAACTCGTCTGAAAGAACTGCTGGCTCGCACTCAAGCGGATTATGAAAATTACACCAAACGAACAGAGCGTGATAAAGCTGATATGCTTGCATTTATGCGTTGAGATATCCTCAGAAAAATACTTCCACGACTCGATGATTTGGAACGTATCATAGTTGGTACTCCAGAAGATATGAGAAATGGAGTTCTCTATGAATGAATCAATGCCCTTCAGAAAACTCTTTTAAAAGATCTAGAAAAGATGGGAGTTCAGAGTTTTGTATCAAAATGAAATCCTGTAAATCCGGAACTCCATGAAGTGATGACACAAGTTCCAGGAGAGGATGGAATCATTATAGATGAGTTCGAAAGAGGCTATATGCTCGGTGATAAAGTATTACGTGTAGCTAAGGTGGTAGTAGGAAATGGAAATTAAAACATAAAAAAAATATGGTTTGAAACCATATTTTTTTATGATATAAAATTTTTAAATTTTTTGAGAAATTTCTTTCAAGCTTACTTTTTCAATAGCTGCATCTGTTGGTACTGGGGTATTTCAGAGAATAAATGTTTCATAGTCAGAAACGAGATTTTTCTCTCGGAGTATGCTTTGGAGATAAATATCAGAAAGATCTTTTACAAATTGTGCTCGTGTTTGTGGTCAAAATGTCCCAGCACCAAGTTCTGCGTTTGATTCGATAATATCTTTTGCTAGTTGGTATTCAAGAAGCGCATTTTGAGTTTTTGTACCAAAAATTGCGGTGTCTTTATAGGGAAAATATCATAGATTCGTAAGTGTTTTTTGGAGTTCACGTACACGAGGAGATATTTCTCAAAATACTGGTTTTTCTAAAGACGCGACTTTTTCTTCTGCTTGTTTCAAAGCTTGGTCTTGCAAGAGAGAGACTTTTTCAAGAAATATGTGTTTTTCTTGTTCAAATTCTTGATATGCTGTGTAGAGTTTTTCGAGTTCTTTTCTTGTTTTTGGTCCAAAATTTCATGCTCCCGGATCGTTTTCACTCGTTATAATTTGTGACTGTATCTGAAAATCATATATTGCTGAAATAGTAGCACTATCAAACTGTCCATTTACTTTTTCTTCTGAGAGATATCCAAGTGTAAAGAGAATCTCTTGGAGTGATTGAATATCTTGATTACTGCTTGAAGTATTGATGATTTTTTCAAAAATGCTTGCTGCTTTTGGTTTTTCTGTTTCTTTCAGTCCAGAAGTTGCAGTTTCTGGAGAGGGGATAGTATCATATTTGAGAGTTACTGCATTTCCTGAATCAACTACATGCCCATAAACCTTACGTTTTCCCCAAAAGAGAGCTCTTTTCAGTCATTCGTCTCCATATCCCATCCATACATCTATCCTGTCGTGGCTGTATCATCTTTGTCCAGCGGGAACGATAGCTCCACCTCTATCCGATACCTCACCTATTCCGAGGCCATCAAGATAGATTTTTGTCCCAAAATTATACTTTGCAGGTGCTGCAAGCATTCCTGAAAAGACTTTCTTCCCAGATGCTCCAGCAATTCACTGACCATTGAGTATTATTTCATCCTCATAATTTCCTGTAAGATAATGCTTTTGATCAGGAAGAGGAGAATAATATGCAGTAACCACAAAAAAGTTTTCTTCTGAAATTTCAGTTTCAAGTGCATAGCTCTTCGATGCGAAAGAAAATATATAAGCAATGAGAGTACAGAGAGTAAAAAACAGTTTCATAAATAATCATGTGAAGTAAAATACACAAAAATTGTATCATATATTTCTGAGATACCCTCAACTAAAACTCAAAAAAAGCTATGATTCTTGATTGACAAGTCATAGCTTCTTTCTAAAAATAATTAAATTATTTGCTGAAGATATTGAAGTTTCAGTTTCATCTGTGTATCTTGTATTTGAGGGAGACTCGCTTCAATTTGCTTTTTGAGTGAATTGAGCTTTTGCTCTACTGTTTTTCCTGTTCTTTTTTCTTGTTTTTTTAGCTGATTTTTGATTGCTTCGAGTCATGCATCAATTTTTTGTTTCTCAGAGCTACTCAAGGTAAGTATGGTACCTACTGTTTTTATACTTACGATATTATTTTCATAGTAGGACCAGAGTGCCGTTCGTGTTTTATTTCAGAAATATCCTGCTTCCCAATGATCTCTTCGTTCTATAATTCAAAGTTTTATTTG
>JAMIGJ010000005.1:0-7823 GCA_035905775.1 Candidatus Altimarinota bacterium | reverse complement strand
TGTTGAAATTTGATGATCTCAATATTGATGATTTTCTCGATGGTGAAGCAGAAATTACAGGAGAGACGCTGACTCAAGTTGATTCGATAGAAGTGAGTTTTTCGAATCGTGATTCACAGTTTCCAGAGGATACTTACACACTCAAAACTTTTGCGTCAGGAGATGAACGATTTATGTATCGAGCTTCATCAGGATTTAAGGTCCTTGATTTTGGAGAAAATATCTATACGTTTCGAGCAAAAACAGGAGAAAAAATAGTGGAGACTCAGGTGATAGTACGACTTCCTCAAGAGCAAACATCAAGCGGAGAGGAAAAATGATTTTCAGAGACGGAGCTTATTGGAGAGGAAGATAATACCGTGCTTTTAAATCTCCCAACAGCATCAAAATATGGAGAACCTATACGTCTCGGGGAAACAAGCTTTACTTATAGCGGGATAAAAGGCTTTGAAGCAGAAAAAAAGATCTTGCCTGCTGTGACGTGTGAAACACTTTCAGAATATCTCAAAGAATCTCAAGCTTCCTATTATTATTGGAATACCTGTCGAGATATCGTGAAAGAAAAAGGAATTAAGTTCAACCTCATACGTCTCCAAGGAGAAAATTATGTGTATGAACGTCACTATATCGATATGATGAATGGACTCTATGGTGTAGTAGAACTCGAGAGAGGTACTGGAGTTGATAAGGACTCAATCGCAGAAAAAAATACAGAGCTCAAAGATCAGGATTTCCCTCTTATGCAAATCACTGATGATTTGATGAAAGATATTGTAAATTTATAAAAATTTGTATAATCTCATACAAATTATACTTGTAGGGTCCGCAGGACTGCGGACCCTACTTTTAATGCAACATATTATGAAACGAATATTACTCAAGATTTCTGGGGAAGCTTTTAGTGGAGAAGCTGGGGCTATTGATATGATTTCAGCTCGAAAACTCGGGGATTTTATCAAATATTTTTCTCTGCAAGACTATGAAATAGCGATTGTAGTGGGAGGAGGAAATATTTATCGAGGAGCGAAGCTCATTGAGTCGTGACTCAGTGCGAGTGACTCACACTGTATGAGTATGCTTTCTACTGTATTTAATGCAGTAACTCTTAAAAATATTCTTCAAGAGAAGGAAATCGAGTGTGTGATTCTTGATGCTTTGCATGTGGAGTTTCTCCAAGATTATACGAGTGAAAAGGGAAAAAAATATTTACGAGAGAGAAAAATCGTGATTCTCTCGTCTGGAACGGGAAACCCATTTTTCACTACAGATACGAATGCGGTGCTGCGAGCTCTTGAGCTCAATTGTGAAGCTGTATTTAAGCTCACCAAAGTTGATGGGGTGTATGATAAAGACCCGATGAAGTATTCAGATGCTCAGTATGTAGCTGAAATTTCTCCTGATGAATTTTTGCGACAGGATCTCAAGATCTTTGATCAGACCGGGATTATCATGGCACGTGATGCGAAGCTGCCGATTTATGTTTCAAAACTTGGTGATTTGAACGTATTACAAGATATTCTTTCAGGAGGGAAAAAAGGGACAAAGATTTTTTAAATATTTTTTGACAAAGCACATTTTTTCTATAAGATGAGCCGGCTTTAAAAAAACATTATATCTAACGCAATCATCGTATGTTGGGAAAATTGAAAAAAAGAAAACGTCTCCGTGTTCACGGATTCTTGAAAAGAAGCTCGACTTTTAATGGTCGAAAAGTGCTTCGAGATCGCAGAAGAAAAGGACGACATGTACTTACTGTGAGTTATCCAAAGAGATTCCAACTTATTGATGGAAAAGCAAAAATGCATATCATCGCTGGTGGTACTGCACGAAAAACTCCTTTCGATGGAAAAGGAAATTACATTAAAAGAAAGTAATTTTTTATCTTTTTTTTGTGATTGCAAAAAAATATAGACTCAAAGAACGTGAAGTAAAAAAGGTTTTGCAGAAAGGAAAACCTTTTTTTTCTTATAGTCTTGTTTTTAATGTGCTTTCACATACACTTCCAGAGAGCCGTTTTGCGATCGTGATATCCTCAAAATCAGTCCCTTCTGCGGTCGTTCGAAATATGTATCGAAGGAAGTTTTATGAGCTGTGTCATCCCTATACACAAAAAAATATCTGAGATGTCGTCTGTGTCATCAAGGCTAAAACGCAACTGAAAAAAGATATCGCTTCCCTGAATACCTTTTCTGCTGAAATACAGTCTATTTTTAATTCGAAGTTATGAAAAAATATTTAGATATTCTCTTATTCTCTCTCTTATTTGCGCTTTTATTTTCTTATTTTTCTGAAAAAAAAGAGCAAACTCCTCCTGAAACGATAGTGTTTCAAGGTATGCAGTCATCGTATAAAGTCCCTGCTGGAATACAACTTCAGGTTCAAAATAATACCAAAGAAACTCTGAGTCTGGATGTATGTCAGGATATTTCTTTGCGCTATGAATGAGCACAAATACCTCTCCCAAAAGAGCTCTGTACGAAGAAAGATCTTACTACAGGACAATCATTTGATCTCGATTTTAATCCATACTATACGCTGTTTTCAAATCCAGGAAAGTATATTTTTGAGTTCAAGGCAGGAGAAAAAGAATACCTTCAAGCCGTTGAAGTAGAGTATCGTGGTACTTTGGGAAAGATATTTGTAGGACTTTTTTATGCTCCAATGTATAATCTGCTTGCGTATCTTATCCATATATTTGGGAATTCTCTTGGATTTGCGATACTGTGTATCACGGTGATTATTCGAGTGATTCTTCTCTTTCCTCAGCATAAGATGCTCGTGTCTCAGAGAAAGATGCAGGCTATCCAACCAAAAATAAAAGCACTTCAAGAAAAACATAAAGGAAATCAACAACAGATTGGACTGGAACTCATGAAACTTTATAAAGAAGAATGAGTCAATCCACTCGGTTCTTGTGGTTTTCTCTTGATTCAGATGCCCTTTCTTCTCGTTATATATAATATTATTGTCAATATTACTTCTCTCAAAAATGAGTTTTATCTCTATAATTTTCTTCCTGAATTTCATATCACTCAAATTGATCCTGTATTTTTTGGAATGAATCTTCTTGAGGCAGGGGGAATAACTGGACTTCTTCTTGCTTTGTGAGTTGCTCTCGTACAGTATATCCAAGTAAAACTGTCCCTTCATACCCAATCAAAGGCAAAAAACGAGGCTGGAGTAGTGTTGGAAAAGAAAAAGGATGCGAGTGACTATACCTCATTTATGCCTGATCCAGAAGTACTTAATAAATTCATGCTCTATGGTATGCCAATAATGGTAGGTATATTTACCTATACACTTATTGCTGGAGTTGGTCTCTACTGGGGGATGTCTACGCTTTTTGCTATTTTTCAGCAATTGTTTGTAAATAAAATTATAAAAAAGTAAATATATATATCTTCATACTTTCGTGTTTTTTGTTTGACAGGAAGCCAATATTTTCATACTATAGGTGCGTATTTCTACATTTTAATATTTTTCTTATGAAGCATATTTTCTCAGCTTTCGTACTTGGAACACTCTTGTTCTCATTCGTACCAAGCTCACAGGCTGCTTATACTGAGCTGAATTGTAACTCAAATCCTGAGTTTGCAGCAAATAGCTGTAACCAATGTTTTGATGGTGGAACTGTCGCACAAGGAGATAATAAAGGTCTCCTCACTGATCTTTGGGAAAATACTTCTACTGCAGGACAAGTTCTCTTTAAAGAAGAACAAGAAATGCCAACAATGATTCCATTTAATGGAGCTACTTGGACACAGGTAAAAGCGAGTGAAGATATTGCTTTTTGGAACTATACAGAAGCACTCGACGCACTCTATAATGAAGACGCACTGGGATATGTTCTCGATGCTGGTGATTCAGTGATATGGCTTGAATCAAGTCTTGGAAGTGCGTATGAACTCACATCTAATTCAGCTGAAGCAGGAAAATCTGTAGGTATCCTCGCTTATGATCTCACAACTCATCAGATGGATGCTGATGGTACTCCTGCGCTTGATGGAGTAAAGCATAGAGAGTGTGTCCTCTTTACTTCAGGAAACTCAACTCCAGTAACTCCTGTAAATCCAGAGCCACCAAAAGAACTCCCTCAAACAGGTCCTGAACATATCCTTCTTGGATTTGTTGCTTTGCTTCTTGCATTTGGGTTCATGAAATTTCGAAAACGAGCATAACTAGTTTTACATGTATTAAGTCCGGACTTTCAAAGTCCGGACTTTTTTATGAGGCAGGATATTAAGAATTTACTTACTGAAAAATATATTATCGTCAAGCGAATTTATTTGTTGTTTCAAAGAATAATATGTTAGGATAGAAGTGTTTATTTGTTTTCATACAAAAACACAAATACATATTATTTTCTAACATATATATTATGTTACATATTATCGGTCAAATGAGAAACATGTTTATGGCAAATCTTATGAGTAATCAAATGGCAAGTGGTCCTGAGTCAGGGGCTCTTGAAACTTCTCTTCGCCCAAAAGAAAGACCAGAACATTTGGGAGAAGATAGAGAATCTATTAAAGGAGTCACAAAAGAAGATCTTCAAAATCTTGAAGCCGCAAAGCAAATCCTTGATGCAGGCAAAGTAATAGAAAAAGGTGCTTCGACACAAGCAGTTATTGATATACAAGAAATGTTGGTATATTTAAACTATGATATTGGTGATTTTGGACCAAATAAAAACGGAGTTGATGGTGATTTTTGAAAGACAATGACACAAGTAGTACGTGATTTCCAACTTGATTCTGGACTTCCTGAAACCTGAGTGGTGGATAAAACAACATATGATGCAATGCTTACTAAAGTAAATACAAAAGGATGAGTTTCAGCTGAAACTGCTACTACAGGAAATGAATCACTTTCAACTATGAAAGTTGAATCTACTCTCAATGACTATTCAGGGAAGAAAATTGCAGATATGGATACTTTTGAGAAAAAAGCACTCCAAAGAGATATTAATTCCATTTTGGTGCAGAAAGGTGAGGCACTTATCACTGTAGATGGAAAAGTTGGTCCAGGAACAAAAGCTGCGATGGAAAAAATTGGTTTTGGAGAAGATGCTTTGGTATCTCTTCGTGATGCGGCTCAAAAAGCTCGAAACGAAAAAAGTCTTGAAACTTCAAGCAAAAGCATAGAATCATTTCCTACTGAAAAAGCAGAAGCGGATAAAATAGTAAAATTATTTGCTCTAGATATTAGTGACGGAGCTGTTACAACACTTATTCAAAAAATCGCTCTTCTCACAGATATAAAAGATATAGATGGAGACGGAAAAGAAGATTGGAATGAAGATCAAAAAGCACGAAGACTCGTAGTAGCTCAGTATATCACAGATTCACTTGCGTCTCAGGTAGATGCAGGGGAAGTATCTGCTATTCGTGCGTCACAAGTAATCGAAGGACTTCTCGCTCAAGAAAAATTTGAATCAAAACCAGGTCGAGATGCTATTGCACGAATGCTTGGAACGATTCCAGAACTGATTGCAAGTACGAAAGATGAGTCAGGGCAAGAAATCACTGCACGACTTGATAAAAAATCAGCACTCAGAGCAATATTGAACTCAAAAGAACCTATGGATATGGGGGTTTCTCTTGAACGAGGATTCTTTCAAGTTGCAGGTAAAAAATACGATATTGATCGGGCTGAAGATATGTTTATCGTAACTGGAAACGGAAATCAACGAGTAGGCATCCGAGAAACAGGAGCACTCAAACTTACGAATGTTGCTATTGTAGGAAATGTCCTTGTGGGGCTTATGGGAAATGGATGTGAAGGAAATGTGGTATATATTCCTCTGGATACGAATCCACAAGCTCCAAAGAAAGTTGTACCGAAAAAACCAACTTCACAACCTGAACCACAACCTGAACCACAACCAGAGCCAGAAACTCCAGAAACTCCTGAAACATGAAGACAATGTAGGATGGTGGAAAAATGTGAGGGTGGATATATATGGAAAAGACAATATTGTTGGGATGCTGGAACTTGGGGAAAAAATCCAACTTATGGTCCATGGGAAAGAACTAATGAAACATGTGGATGAGGAGGTGATGGTGGTTGATTTGAACAGGAATCAAGACCAGGTTGAGAAGAAGGGGAAGGTGAGGATGGAAATGGACAATCATTCTAAATCTAAAAAAACTTGACAGATAATATTTATTAGATATAAATACTCTGTCAAGTTATGATTATTTATTTAAAAACATATATATGTTCAAAATAACAGTTCTACTTGCATTTTTATCTTTCTTTATTGGTTCATGTGCTTCGCAAAGTACCTTTGAACAAGAAGCAACACAATCTTGAAATCAAGATGTGCGCTCTAATTCAATAGAATATCCAATAGAAGAAATACCTCAAAGTAATAATTCTTTTTAATTTTATTATGAAATATACAAAATTGTCTTCCTTGATTATAGGATTATTTACCATTCTTTTTTCAAGCCAATCTTATGCTGCAGGCCCATGGGGTTTTCAAGTAAATGAGGTTACGAATAAAGTAAATTCATGTGCTTGAGCACTTGTAAATGAAGTAGTATATATTAATGGGGCAAATAAGTCATGGTGGGTGTATGATGAATATAGATCTAACCAAAATAGGCTTGTATCTGACAAGTCTACAAAGATTCGTTATTGGCAAGCGGATGAAGGTCTAATATCAGGTTGTACTTCTCAATCAGCATGGCAAAAATATAGTGATTATGCTCCTGCAAATACTTGGGTAGTTGCAACAGGAGCTAACTGTACTTTTAATAAACCAAGCAATAAAAATAAACGTACACTTCAATTTGTGTATAATATTGGAACTTATGGAGTTACAAGTGGTACTTGGACTCCAAATCCAAAACTTGTTTATACAAATGTTTCGCAAGCAAAAACTTGAACTTACTCTACAGTAAACTTAAGTAATATTGGTTTAGGAACCTTTAGTGAACATACAAACGAATGTTACAACGTAGAACTTCGTTATTGTGGTGATGGTATCCTTGAAACAAATAATGGTGAAACCTGTGATCCTGAGGACGCAAGTAAAACTGGTTGGGGAAATGGGGGATGTAATGTAAATACCTGTAAACCAATCAATAATCCTACCTGTAATGGACTTACTGTGACTCCAGATAAATGAGTAAATCCCTTGGATGTTACAGCAACTTGTACATGATTTAAGGTAGATACTTTTAAAATAGATTGTGGAAATGGGCAAGTATTTACAAAAGATGGAAAAAACTCTGGAACAGAAACATTTACTGCAAGCTGTAAATATACAGCAGGAGATCGAAACTATACTCCTCAATGTTTTATAAACAACACTATTACTTGAAACTCTTGTAAAAAGACAGTTGAAGTAGATAATCCAGTTCCAAGTATTCTTGTAGATAAAAAAGATGCAAACGTCTTTGATTTGGATAAAAATGTAGGAAACGATACACAAACTGTGTATAAATGAAGCGGAGCAGTATTTACAATTACAGTAAAAAATAATGGTGCAGAAGCTCTGAAAAATATCACACTTTCAGATCCACAGGAGACTTCATGTGCAACGAAAGCAGGAACCATTGTTGATCTCTCAGGAAAGAAATTCACAAATGTAGGTGGGCAAATAGTTTCTATTACTTTTGGAGGTTCAGGAACTCATACCAATGATATTCTTGAAGTTGGAGAAACATTTACCTATACGTGTAAAACACCAAATCTCACCAGCGGACTTACAAATGAAGTTTCTGTAAATGGAATTGGAGTGATTTCTGGGAAAACTGTGACGGATAAAGACCCAACAGTGGTAGTGGTAATTGAAAAACCAGTGCCAGAAATAT
>JAMIGJ010000004.1:0-5470 GCA_035905775.1 Candidatus Altimarinota bacterium | reverse complement strand
TACATGTAGACCCGGTGAACAAAGAACGTGTCGAGATATATATGAAACCTGACAATGATGTAATGATAATGGTAATAATTGTATAAAGTTTAATAAAAATGTTACCTGTATTAAAGCAGTTGCTCTCATTAAGCAAGAAGCAAAAATAAAAACAAGCAACACGGGAACAGCTCGTATCACATGAAGAGATTATAGTGGTTGGAGTGAATGATGTAGTGTTTCTATAAATATACCAAAAAATGGAGAGCATCCAAGTTGTGTTGAAAATAGAAGTTTTGATTTGTGAAGTGGATGAAGTGATGGAGAATGTGAAGCTGCTTTAGAGTCTAGAATAAGACTTGGTGATATATGTAATAATTTTAAGGGTATAAAATCAGTAAACTGGAATCGTTCGGGTGATACAGGAGGAGTACGTATTGAATACTATGGATTTTAATTTTTCAGATTAATTACGATGAAAAAAATATATTTTATGATTCCTCTGATACTCCTCTTTTGAGCTGGAGTCTATGCAGCAAATACGCTTATCTCAAGTATTGCAGGAAATCAAGCATCAACAGGAAATAACACCTATCCAAGTCAAGAAATTCGTACGATGAGTACAGGTGATTTGAAATTTATGAATAGAGATAATGATACCACGATTGCAGGTGATTATTTTTCTGGGTATTATTATGACTCTGCCTATGGAGTATTTCAAACCTATACTGGAGGACTCAGTTCAGGAGTATCTATTTCTACTAGCAACGCATCAGGATGCCAACCAAACTATACTGGAAGGAAGCTCACAGGATACTCGTATAATCCTGAGTTTGGATTTATGGATTTTGATTATAATACAAATATTTATGTCTCTATCTGTATCCCAAATACTGCAGGACAACTTGGAAATACTCTCAGTTCATATCTCAGAGGGCATGCCTATAGTGAACTCATAGGATTTCAAAATTTTGATGGGATACAGGTTCAAACAGCTGTTGAAGCTCAAAGCGAGGGATCTCAAACACTCGGGTCACGTCAGATAAAAATTCTTGGACTCGCCAGCAGTCAAAATGTTTCTGAAACCGCTCCAGGGCAATTTCTCCAAGATGTAAAACTCGTTGGAAAAGCATCAAAACCAGAACTTCGTAAAAAGATTCAACAAAATGTCGCAACGGCAGTACGTGGAGTGACGGGAGTAGCGACTTCGGGAACGATTTCAAATCTTTCAGGAAACTCTTGATGGCAAAGCAGTGTTGCTGGAACTTCTATTTTGAAAGGAGAGGGACGATATTTTGCTCCAACAGCATGAGGAAATATACAAATATCAGGGGATAATCTTGCAGGAAATAAAACACTCGTGGTTGAAGGAGGAAATATATACGTTACTGGAAATATTCGAGGTTCGGGGATACTTGCTCTTATCGCACTTGCAAAAGATGGAGTCGGAGGAAATATCTATATTCACCCAGATGTTACCGACATCCATGCGGTCATCTATGCAGATAGATCGGTGATAAGCTATAATGGAGCAGAGCTTGATGGTACTACTCAAGATAGTGTTCTTGCTAATCAGCTCTATATCAAAGGAAGTCTCTTTAGTGAAAATACGCTTGGAGGATTTGAACTCACAAAATGTCCATTTTATGTTACAAACTCTAACTGTAATACCGCACAAAAAGCAGCAAAATACGATCTCAACTATCTTCGAAGATATGTAATAGTTACTGAAACAGACGAGTTTGGAGCAACGACGAGATATCCACAATTTGACGGAGAATATGCCTATGCGTGAAGAACCAGCAATACCTCTGCAAAGACAGAATTTGAACAATATGCGGTGGTCATAGAGTATGATAGTCGTGTGCAGCAACAGACTCCAACTCTCTTAAAATAATTTTTATATATTTATATTTTCTTTATGAAAAAAATATTCATTTTCTCACTTCTTATAAGTCTCAGTATATTTTCTTGAGTTTCAGCTTCAGATGTGAGTGAAGTAGGTACAAGAGTACAGAAAGTCCAAGCAACAACAGGAGTTCCTTCAGTACCAGTATGAAATGATTCAAAAGGGTATATTGGAGAAATTATCTCAAAAATGTTTCATGCAACAGGGATGATAAAAAATGAATTCATTACAGCTTTTCAAAGTATACAATGAAGTTTTGCGAATACGCTTCCAAAATGGGATGGGCAAAAGTTTGTAGTAGGAACTATTACGGATAGTGGAAGTAATATAGGGATTGGAATTACAAATCCAACTACAAAACTGCATGTAAATGGGAATATACAAGCTGGAAACAAATACACTGCTAGCTATGGAGATAATACTCGTTACGGATATTTTGAAGTGAAAAGAAATGATGGTCTGAGATGAGCGTATTTCTGATATTGAAACGGAACGTCTATAGTGAATATGACTCTTGATACTGCAGATAGATTTGTAGTGAGTGGAGGTAAGGTATGAATCGAGACTTCAAATCCACAAGCACGTTTTCATATTTATGAAACGTCTGATGCAAATTTGACTTCTACCTGACATGCATTGACTCTCTGAAATCATACATGATATAATCTTATTATTGATAATAATGAAATTCTTGCGAGAAATAATGGTTCAGGGGCTAATCTCTATATTCAATCATCGTGAAGTAGTTGAAATACTATTTTCAATGCAGATGGAGGAAATGTATGAATCGGAATAAATCCTGCAGAAAAGCTCCATATCGATGGAAATATAAGACTCCCACTTGTATGAGATACAACTCTTACGAAATGACAACTTATATTATCTCCAACTTCTGATTCTGGTTGACGAAGTGCAATATTTGGACGTCTTCGTGATCCAAGAGATGTAAATAGAGATGATGAAGCTGATAATTGATGAGTAGATGTAGTGATTGCCGCGAGAGCAGGGGTTACAATGCTTCTGAATACCAATGCGGTGAGCGAAGAAGGGTGATTTTCAAACGCAAGATTTTCAATCGGTGCAAGAAAAGAAGGAAAGTCATGAATGGAAACATGGTGAAACGACTATGAAGAACTTTTTACCATGAGATCCGATGGGCGATTTTGAATCTGAATCACAGAACCAACGCAATCACTTGATGTAAATGGAAAAATACGAATGCGAACACAAACAGCAGCATCTGATACTGCTGATATCGTTGCGACGAAGGGATATGTGGATAATGTAGCAAGTAATTGAAATATTCCTGTGTCTACTAATTTTACCTGAATGTCACTTACTGATGGATGGGATGGTGCAGAGGGGTATTGGAAAGAGTCGACAAGTTGTAATCTATGAGACATAAAAATGGCTCAAGATGTTAATTGAGAAGTAACAAGGGTATGAATTTGCGTATGTTGAGAAAGATGAACTACAAAAGCAAATCAAAAAAAAGGTTGGTTTTGTATATCAGGTTAATAAAAAACCTATCAAAAAAACAGAAGTTTGACAGAACTTCTGTTTTTCATATGATGAAATTATATAAATATAAAACACTATGACTCAACACACTTTTTGCTTCCTGTCTCCCATCCTCCCTTCTGTTTCGAGAAAGGGGTAATTTTTGAAGTATAAAAATTTTGAAAAATAATAATCCCTTTCTTGTCAAAGAAGGGATTATTATTATATCATTACTCTTTACATATGAATCAATATACTACGCTTGCTCCAAAATATATGTACCAAGAACTCAATGAAGTCTGACAAAAGATACTTATGCTTTTAAAAATTTCACAAGAAGAAATATCTCAGTTGACCAAAGATCAGATACATATCATTCTTTCACTTCAAAAAAATAGAATATCACTTGATTCTCAAGGGAATATATTAGTAGCAGGAAAAGGAAAATCTCATTGAAAATTGAACCTGAAAAGAATACAAAAACATTTTCAAGATGTAGAAAACTCGATACAATAAGAAAAAATATTTTTTAAATTACTCTCTATGCTTCGACTCTCAAAATTTCCGATTTCAACTCTGAAATCGGCTCCAAAAGTAAGTGATAATCGTTCAACAAGTCTGCTCCTCCAAGGAGGCTATATCCGACAAGCGATGGCAGGAGCTTATGAGTTTCTGCCAATGGGGTATCGAGTGCTCAAAAATATAGAAAATGTCATCCGCGATGAAATGGATAAAGCTGGATACTATGAAACCTTGATGACGATCCTCACTCCACGTGAAATGTGGGATACCACCCATCGTTGGGATATCCCTGAATATTTTAAAGTTCCAGGGTGGGGAAATACCGAGTATCGTATCGCACCAACGAACGAAGAAAATGTGACTCCACTTATGGGGGAATTTATCCAATCGTATAAGGATCTGCCAGTATGTGTGTACCACATCCAGAAAAAATTTCGAAACGAAAAACGTGCTAAGTCAGGGCTCCTACGTGGACGAGAATTTATCATGAAAGATGCCTATAGCTTTCATGCGACCCGAGAAGATTTTGATAGCTTTTACGAAGAAGTAAAAAAAGTGTATTTGCGTTGTTTCGAAAGGCTTGGACTGGGAGCTGATACCGTGATAGCAGATGCGGATGGAGGAGCAATTTCGGATAAAAACTCTCATGAGTTTCAGACCTATCTCCCAGTTGGAGAAGATATCATCGTTTCAGACTCTTCAGGATATTGTTATAACCTCGAGCTTGCATCAGGGATTGCAGATGATAAAAATAGCGTTGAAGCAGCGCAACCTATGGAATATATCGATTCAGTTCCTGATATCGTGAATATGGAAAAGATGACTGCATATTTTAAGGCACCTGATTGGCAAATGCTCAAAACGGTGGTCTATAAGATGCAGGAATCAGGACAATATATCGCGGTTGCGATACGTTGAGATCTCGATATCAACGAACTCAAGCTCGAAAAACATATCCGAAAAACCTATGGTGAGGAAATTGCGCTCGCAGATGAAGCAGATCTTGAGAAACTTGGAACCGTGCGAGGGTTTATCTCTCCACTGAAGGACTCAAAACTTGCGATGATGACCTTTGCAGATGAGTCTCTCAAAACCGTAAAAAATATGTTTTGAGGAGCAAATGCTCTCGCAAAATCAACAAAGAACGTCAATATCGAAGATTTAGATATTATGGAGTTTGGAGATTTTTCAGAACCAAAAGAAGGATTTCTCTCTCGTAATGTTCCTGGAGAAAAACTCACCTTCAAAAAAGCTTCTGAAGTGGGAAATATCTTTCATCTCGGAACCAAATATGCGGGTCCTTTTGGGCTCTCATTTACCAATGAAAATAACGAAGAAGTGAAAGAAGTCGAAATGTGATGTTATGGAATCGGAGTTTCGAGGCTCATGGGAGTGATGGCAGAATATTTCATGACCGAAAATGGGATTGCGTGGCCAGCTCATATCGCTCCATACACGCACAGTATTTTGGTGATGCAAGAAGCACATCTTGAAACCGCACTCACACTCGCAGAAACACTCGAAGTACAAGGTAAAACCGTAATCGTCGATGACAGGTTT
>JAMIGJ010000003.1:0-3004 GCA_035905775.1 Candidatus Altimarinota bacterium | reverse complement strand
CTAAAACGACAAGTTCTTTCCAGAAGCGCAGGATATTCGTATCAATACTATATTTACACTGGAGTACGGTCACCACACACGCGTGAGAGGGAAGAAAAAAAAGAAGGAGTGCAAGAATTATTTTCATGAGAGAAAGGTAAAAGATATTTTTTGTAGTATAAAAATAAGCAGAGGAAAGTCAAAGCTATTACAAATTTGCAGAGAGGTATATTTTGGATATAGTAGAAAAAATACTTATTTCTACAAAACTATGAAATACAAAAATATCCGAGAAGAAGAACTCAAAAATAAAGTCGGAGTTGATTTTTTCTCCAAATTTGACCATACAGAAATCCTGGGAAATATCGATTTCACCGTATTTCCGAAACAAATTGGTTTACTGGATCAAACAGAAATGTTCGGGAGAGCTCCACTTCTATGGGCAGAAGCAAAAACAGGAAATTATGACGTAGTAACGATGTTTGTACAACTCATCTTGACGATAGGAAAAGCTCGAACCTTTGACAAGACTTTGCCTCCTGCTTTCTTAGGGGCTTTTGATTTCAAAAAAATTGCCTTTGTTCCATATATCAGTATCGAAGATATTTTTACGCTCAATGATTTCAACTGGAATGTCGCTCCCAGCAATCACTCAACGAAAGAATTTCATCTCATCAAAGATCGAGTAGAAAAATCTCTCAAAAAACACAGCTATCTCTATGATTACGAGTCTGACGAAAAAGAACTCAAAGATTTCATCAAAAATAATATCGCACATGCGACCACGAAAAGCAAAATCAAAATCGATAAAAATAATTTTATCCCGATTTACCTGCGTTGGCTCAAAACCGTAAAACCGATTATTGATATCAACTGGGATGAACTCAAACAAGCCAATATCTTTGATAATGATTTTTATCTTGCGGATCTCTTTGTGGATGATAGAAATACACAAGCTATCGAAGATGACGCAAGTATCCTCGATACGCTTTTTGTCGTATATCAAACTTCAGGCTACAAAATCAAAAAAGAAGATTTAAAGCAAATGTTTGATGCGACGATTACCCTCAAAAATAAAGATGTCTATCAAAACTTCTGGAAAATCTACAAACGACCACCGATCAAAGAATATCAAAACTACATCATCGAGCGACGAGATCTCCTTGTGTCTCAAGATATTCGTGAACGAAAAGGAGCCTATTTCACTCCTCAAAAATGGGTGGAACTCTCACAAAAATATATCTCTGACACGCTCGGAGAAAACTGGCAGGATGACTACTATATCTGGGACTGTGCCGCAGGAACGTGAAATCTCCTTGCGGGACTTACCAATAAATACCACATCTTCGCGAGTACGCTCGACCAAGCCGACGTCAATGTCATGTACGAGCGAATCGACCATGGAGCTAATCTCCTCAAGGCTCATGTCTTTCAGTTTGATTTTCTCAATGACGATTTTAGTAAACTTCCTCAACCTTTGCAGGAGATTATCAATAATCCCGAGAAGCGAAAAAAGCTGGTGATGTATATTAATCCTCCGTATGCGGAGGCAGCTTCTGCAACAACTGTTTCTGGTTCGTGAACAAATAAAAAATGAGTGAGTACGAATTTTGCAATTAATGAACATTTCAATGCAAAAATAGGGAATGCAACGAATGAAATGTTCGCACTTTTTATGGCACAAATTTATGAGAAAATTCCCGGATGTACGCTCTGACAATTTTCAACTTTGAAAATTGTCAATGGTTCTAACTTTAGAAAATTTAAAGAGTTTTTCTTAGCAAAATATGAGTGAGGTTTTATCGTTCCATGAAATACTTTTGATAATGTAAGAGGAAATTTTCCTATTGGATTTACGATTTGGAATACGTGAATACAAGAAAAAATTTCAGAAATAAAAACAGATATTTTTGATGCAAAATGAAACTTTATAGGAGAGAAAATATTTTCATCATATATATGAGAAGAATATATAAATGCTTGGTATAAAGAATATTATGATAATTCAGGAAAAGAAATTTGAGTAATGAATACAAGATGAAATGATTTTCAAAATCAAAATTATATTAGAATTTCATCTGAAAATAATTTCAATCATACAAATATTATTACAGTTAAAAATTTAATTCCGACCTCAATTTATATTGCTGTTCGACACTGTTTACAGGCAAATTGGATTAACGATAGAGATCAGTTTTTATTTCCAAAAGATTTATGGAAAATTGATAGAGAATTTCAAAATGATTGTTTAGTATTTACTCTTTTTGATAATAGTAACAATATCCAATCAAAATTTGGAGTCAATCACTGGATTCCATTTACCGAAAGCGAAGTCAACGCAGGAGAAAAATTCGCAAGCAACTTTATGACCGATTTTATTTCAGGAAAACTACAAATAGAAAAAAGAGAAGAAATCGCTCTGTTTGAGAGTGAAGAAATGGAGAACTTTATCCCGAAAGAACCACTCGTATTTTCAAGCGAAGCACAAGCCGTGTTTGACGCAGGTCGCGAACTGTGGAGATATTATCACAGCTTTCAGTCCGCGAGTCCAAACGCAAGCCTCTATGATATCCGAGAGTTTTTTCAAGGTCGAAACGAAGCAGGACGTATGAATGCAAAAAGCGAGGACACTCGATATATGGAACTCATCGGAAATCTCCGAAATGCACTCGGGATTTTAGGGGATAAAATTGCTGTGAAAGTGTATGAGTATGGTTTTTTGAAGGTTTAGAATTTAATTTATAATTTTTTTAATATGGATACAACATTAATATTCTGAATAGTAGCATCAACATTATCAGTTGTAGCAATTGCAATATCAATTTGGCAAGGTATTACATCAGCCAAACAATTAAAACTTGCACAAGATGTAAACAATAAAACAGAAAATCTTTTAGAGAATATAAAAGAGAAAATAATTAAAATTGAAACAATTTCTGATGAAACAAGAAAAGATGTAAAAGAGCAAGTTAGAGATATGATTAAGCAAAATGATGAAAATTTTAAACATTTATTAAAATCATCA
>JAMIGJ010000002.1:0-4916 GCA_035905775.1 Candidatus Altimarinota bacterium | reverse complement strand
CGAGTCGCTTTATACTCGCTATAGAGGTCATGACGAAAATTATTTCCTTTTGCATCTTTAATAAATACTACATAATCGGGTTTTTCCTTTACGAGTTGCTCCATAAAGAACTTAGCCATCCCAAAAGTTGCATTTACTATTTTTCCATCTTTGGTTGAAAATTCAGGCAATGCAAAAAACATTCGATAAATAAATGAATTTCCGTCTATGAGGTAGATTTTTTTCATTAATACTTTCTCTTATTATATAAATCTATTTCTACTCCAAAATATTTTTGCATATCTTCTCCAACGAGAGAAGAACTAAAATGATGATTTTGAGCCCCTTCTGTGATGATACAGTATGAGGCAAGAAGAGTTCAAAGTTGGCAGGCAGTTTTCCAATCATATCCTTCTATACGTGCCTTGAGAACTCAGGCTCGATAGGCATCTCCTGCTCCGGTCGTATCTTCGAGAGGTTCAACAGCAATAGCCGGGATATGTATCATGGATCCGAGCTCTAAAAGCTGAGATCCTTGATCTCCATAGGTAACGATGACTACGGAAAGTTTTTCAACGAGATCTTCTTCAGTGAATCAAGATATACTTTGTAAATCACGGAGTTCATGATGATTCAATATGAGATAATCTGCAAGATTCACCAGTTCTCGCAACTCATCATGTGTCATTTGTGTAATCTGCTGAGCAGGATCAGCAAAAAAAGGAATGTTTCTTGCTTTGAGTTCTCGTGCGTGTTCGAGCATCGTAGGGATATGATTGGCTGACACGATGGCAATTCAAATATCTTCCTGAACAAAAGATATTTTCGAGGCAGATGCTTCTTTTGAGACTCCTGGATGAAATAAAGTCATTCTGTGGTCTTCTGAGTCAGAAAAGATAAAACTATTTGCTGAAGGCAGAAAGTTATTTTTATGGATATATTTGAGATTACATTTTTCCTTGATAGTCCCCTCATAGGTAAAATCTTCTCCAATAGCACTCAGAAGAATAGCATGCTCTCATAAAAGTGCTAAATTGTAGGCTATATTTGCACCAGTTCAACCATTATGACGTTCATACTCGGATGCTACAAGTGACAAATTGAGTCATGATTCAATATCAGAGAGAAAGTATTTCGAAAAATCTCAAGCATATTTGAGATGGGTATCATAGGCTGTTGATCCACTTACGAGTATTTGTCGCATAGCTTGAAACTTATGAGATAATAGCAGTATTATATAAAAATCCTTGGAAATTGCACAACAATATTTTGAAAAAAACACGAATCTCTTTATAGTTTTATAAATAATATTTAAATATAGGAAGTATGGGGCTTTTACAAGCAACTCTTGTGAGAAAGGATCTTCTGACAACAGATGTATTTGAACTTGAATATCAACTCTCAGAAAAAAAGGAATTCATACCAGGTCAATTTATTACTTTCATCCTTCCAGGAATAGGAGGGAGAGCCTACTCTATTTTAGAACAAAATAATGAGAGTATCATTTTAGTGATAAAAAGATGGAGTCTCGAAATGTGAGGAAGAGGGTGAAGTCTTGCCTTATGTGATGCTGAGATTGGAAGTGTCTTTAAAGCGGTTGGCCCAGCAGGGCATTTTATACTTTCCCAAAGTGATGCAAGCCGATGTTTTCTCGCAACAGGAACGGGACTCGTCCCTCTCTATGCACAAATAGTAGACGGTTTACAAAAATCATCCGATGCAAAATATCAACTGGTATTTTGAGTACGAACCTCTGATGATCTCTATTATATAGAGCGTTTTGAGGCACTGAAAGAACAGTATCCGAACACATTTTATTATCATCTTTGTGTCAGTCGAGATGAAAGTCATGGGATAATCCACCAATGATATGTAACTGACTTTCTCAGCGCAAAATCTGTTTCAGATTTTACTGAATTTTACATTTGTGGAGCTCCTGCGATGATTGAAGGCTGTCAAAAAAAACTCACTGAATTATGAGTGAGCTCTGAGAATATATTTTTTGAAAAATACGCGTAACTACAAACTAAAAATAAGGATTGCAAGAGCATTTTGCATTGCGGTTTCAAGATGTTGCACGTGATCGGTACTTGCATGACTGTCTGCTCCATCGCTTACTGATTTTATTACTTGTACTTTTTCAAGAGCATCATAATTTTTTGCAACAGAGAGTATAGCATATGCCTCCATATCGACGATATCAGCACTATAGAGTTCTACAAGTTCATTTTTCAGTTCATCGTTATCGATAAATTGATCTCCAGTAACACAAATCCCACTCAGGTGCAATTGAAATTTTTCAAAATCATAGTCTTCTCCAACGCTTGAGGGGATAAAAAGTGCTTCCCGAAGATATGAAAGTGAATCAATACTTTCAGGGATATATACATCGTGCTGTAAAAAGGTGTTTGGAAGAAACACATCCCCAACTTGATACATGTCAGGCCTTAAATTTCCTACGACTCAAATATTTACGAGTTTTTCAAAGCTATAGTTTTCAAATAAATATGTTGTAGCAAAGGTAGCATGTATCTTTCCTACTCCACACAGCGCAAGGATAATATGCTCATTTTCTTGCTCATCTTGATTATATATTTCTGCCTCATATATTTTGAGATGTCCCTGATTTTTCGTCTCTTTGAGTGCATAATGTGTGATGATTTTTTCAGCTTCTTCAGCCATAGCTGTGATAATTGCTTTTGAGATTTTCATGAGCTACTCTTTAAAAAAATATTTTGCAGGCAAGATTAGTTTTTTTTCGAGAAATGTAAAGTAATTCTCTTTACTTCACTCTATTTTTTTATACACTTTCAGCAATATTTTTTAGCTGTATCACAGTGGACTCAAATCTTATCCTCATTTTTGGTTTTTGACTTGCAACCTTTCTCGTTTGATTTCTCATGGCTCCATTGTATATAAGAGTTTTACAAAATTTAAAGCTTGGAAAACAAATCCGTGAAAATGCAACTATAGGAAAAGCATTTGAATTTTTTAAACTTCATGGGCACAAAGTTTGAACCCCTACGATGTGAGGAGCGCTGATTCTTGCGACCGTATTTTTTATGGTTATAGTTTCACTGATTTTACAAAAACTCTGATTTATCAATAATTCGCTGGTCAATCAACAAGAAACCTATCTGAGTCTTTTTACCCTCTTTACCGTTTGAGCACTGGGGATGATCGATGACTATATGAATATCAAGCAAATAGGAAAAACAAAATGACTTTCTGCAAAGTTTAAGATGATCTGGCTTTCTGTATTTGCGCTACTTTGAGCTTGGTGGTTTTATGACAAACTTGGGTGGTCAGATATCCTCTTAAAAATACCATTTTTTCCAGGTTTTGAACTGTGAATCCTTTTTATCCCTCTCTTTTGGTTTATCATCGTCGCAGCAGCTAATAGTGTCAACATCACCGATGGGCTTGATGGATTGGCTGGATGACTCCTCTTATTTGCTTATGGAGTCTATGGGTATATTACTTTTGACCAAGGATTGTTTCTGCTTTCTACGCTCTGTGTAAGTATTTGTGGAGCTCTCGTTGCATTTTTATGGTTTAATATCAAACCTGCAAAATTTTATATGGGAGATGTAGGAAGTCTCGCGCTCTGAGCGAATCTAGGGCTTATGGCACTGCTTACGAATACGTTGGTAATACTGTGTATAGTAGGAATTATATTTATCCTCGAAACACTTTCTGTCATCATACAGCTGACTAGTAAAAAGCTCAGAAATGGAAAAAAAGTATTTAAAATCGCTCCATTTCATCATCATCTTGAAGCAATAGGTTGGTCAGAAGAAACGGTAGTATTTCGATTGTGGCTTGTTGGGATGATACTTTCTGTAGTTGCGGTGATATTTTATATCATTGTTTCATAGATATGGGAGCTTTTATCATGCGCAATGAATCATTTTTATGTGAACATTGTGGAAAAGAAATAAGCAAACACCCAAACGGAAGTGCAAGAAACCATTGTCCCTACTGTTTATATTCGAAACATCTGGATAAAGTTTTTCCCTGAGATAGAGCCAGTGAATGTCATGGACTCATGAAACCAATAGCAAAAGATTATAAGAAAAAATGATGGATGATTGTGCATGAGTGCCTGAAATGTGGAAAAAGAATCCCGAACATACTCGCTCCTGATGACAGTATGGAAATATTTGCAAAGGTATAAATTAACTCATTATAATTAGCAAAATTTTTTTTCCAATAAGATAGGAGAATAGATTCATTACAAATGAAAGAGCAAACGCTTGCCTGAAAGAAAAATTAAAAATTTTATAGAGTATAAGTCACTCTACTAGAAAGACTCAAAATTCTCATCCTATGTATCACCATTTTCAATATTGACTAAAAATAAACCAAAGATACGGGAGAGTTAATGAAGATGGTAAAAATGCTATGAAAAATATATTTTGAAATGATATTTTTTTCTTAAAGAATATTTTATAGAGAGCTAAAATAAATAATTCTAGAAGAATAGTGATACTGAGGCTAATAATGAATAAATTTTCGTAAGTCATATACTAATGTAACAAATCTATAATCCAATTCCAAAATCGAAAAAGAATTTTTTCTTCTTTTTCATCAATATCACCCGACAATTTTCATTTTCCTATGATTTCTTTTGCTTTTTTAGGATTATTCCAACTTTTTTCGTCAATTTCTAGTCTTACTTCACATATATTTTCTAAAATACTTCAATCTGGATCCCTCTCAAATTCTTTTGGATCAACTTCCCTTCTATATATTTCTTCACATTTAGTCCATTCTGTATCTTTTGTTACCTTCTCAATACAAGCATTAAATCCATCTTGATCATCAAAAACATAGTATTTATCTCCGTATCTATCTCAAGTTATCATATGATATTGCCCTAGACTTTTACAATTTCTAAAACTTTCATCTACTTTTTGATCAAAATATACTTCATC
>JAMIGJ010000001.1:0-2758 GCA_035905775.1 Candidatus Altimarinota bacterium | reverse complement strand
AGTAATCACCAACGCTTCAAGCATGAGAATACCAGAATTGAGCAGCAAAGAAAGGGAGGAGATAAAGAGAATAGTATTCATCTGTTTTTCCATCCATCCAAAAACTGGAATCTTGAGTGAAATACGATGAAGCCATATTTGGCCATAGTATGTTTGGCGGAAAAAATGAAAACCAATAACAAATGCAATAAAAACAGTAGTCAAAATAATATAATGATTTCGCATAACATCAGACACATCGATCATGAACTGCGTGAGTGCTGGCAGTTGCACCTTTGCTTTTGCAAATGCTCCAGTAATCTTCGGAAGAATAAATACCAACATGAAGATAACAAGAGAGAAGGAAAGAAATATGAGGATAGCTGGATAGACCATCGCACCTCGAATCTTTGAAGTAATTTCAATTTGTCATCTCAGAGTTTCCTCAAGATCTGTAAGAACTCTCGGAAGAGTACCAGTCTTCTCCCCTACCTCAATAAGCGAAATAATGATCGGATCAAAATATTTGCTATAGTTTTTGAGTGATTCAGAAATCGGAATACCATAATCAAGATTCTGATGAGTAGATATAAGAATATCTTTGAGTTTTGGATTCTTGATTTGTTTTGAGGCAATACCCATTGCTGATTTGATATCAATGCCAGATGTGAGAAAACTCGCAAGTTTTGATATAAAGCGCCATACTTCTTTTTTACTAATACCGCCTATTTGTATCTGAAAATCAATATTATTATTTTGTAGAGATTTTCCTTTTGGTTGCTCAAGTTTGCTGCGTGCATTTTTGAGTAACTTATAAAAAAGTGCTGGATCAAATGAGCCATCGCTTCGATAAAACTTGTGCGAACCAAAAGGGAATTCCATGGGGTAACAAAAGGTATAAAACTACATGTATTTAGAGGGTCGTACCATTTTTTGAGATCAGATTAATACACTCTCGGATCACGAAGTCATACTCTCATTTGTGATAGAGCTCAAGAAGGGTTTTATATTTTTCCCGCATCTTGATCTCTTGTTTTCGCTGAAGAGCATGTTCTTCATTTTTCACAACCTCCTTGAGAAAGAAAACAAATTTTGGATGAACAAATCCATCCCGATAGTTATTAAATACCGCCTGCTTGAGCTGGGTGTATTCTCACAAATGGAGAAGCTCAGTACACTTCGCAAGACGAATACGAAGTTCTTCTTTTTGTTTCTTCTCTGCAATTATTTTTCTAATTTCCTCCTGAGTTTTTCAGCGAAATTCTACTTTCTTTGCTTCACGTAAATTCATAGCATCCAAGGATTGGAGAATTTCTTTGAATATCGTATCATCCCGAACAATATCACGTTTCTCATTCCGCTCAAGAAAATAAAGCGAAACGTCATCAAGAAACTGTTCTTGACCCATAAATTTTCCTACCAACAGGAGAGCATCTTCGATACGATTCTCAGATTTAACAAGCTCCATAACCATTTTCTGAACACGATCAAGTCAGAAAAGTTCTCATTTTTTATTGCGTGCTTCAGGGATACCATCAGTATAACCAAAAATAATATCATCTTGATGGAGTACAAGAGGCTTTTTGTGGATGGAATCAAGATTGAGAATTTTTCGAACACCGAGTGCAAGTCAACCAGGAATAACTTTCTCCACTTTTCTCATATTAGCCCTATAGATATAGAGCGGATCATGACCAGCGCCAATATAGTAGATTTCCCTCTCTGAATAAACATACTCAAAGAAAATAGCCGTTACAAACATTCATCATTTAAGTGCTGCTTTAAGACTATTATTGAGCTCAAAAACAAGTTCCTCAAATGAGTATTTTTCTAGACGAACTTTATCAAAGAAGAGATTTGAGAGGGCTGCAACGGTCAATCATGCCTTTACCCCATGTCATGTCGCATCTCAAAAATAAAATATCGTACTATTCTTACGGTGAAAATACCCAAACGTATCACCAATGACTCCATCTTTCCCAAGTATGCGCCCCTCAAAATTAAACCCTGGAAGTGAGAATCATTCCACATCTTTGATCGTGCCATGCTGGATAATATTGAGTGCTGATTCACTATTAGGATCGATGTTTCCATCTATCAAGTTCAGCGCTCAAGCCTTTCGTAGAAGGTCCTCGATGGATCGTAGATTCTTCGCACGACTAATGTAATCACGATATTTTTCTCTTCGTTCCTGAAAGTCATGATGCATTTTTCTTATGCGTTCGAAAAAACCAATTTTTTCCTTTTCTTCACTTATTCAAAGAGAAAGCGGGTTTTTTATCGCATCATCACTAAATTCCTCTTTAATTAGAGCATCTACTTTTGCATCAATAAGTTGTGAGCCTTGCTGAGAGTTTTTATCCTTTTCCAATGCTTTTTGTGCATATTCAACAAGAGAGAATATGAGTTTTGATTCACGAAATTCTACACTGAGTCGTTGCCCATATTTGACTGCCTCGAGGTATTTCTTCTTTCAGATATAGTTCTTCACTACTTTTTTTCCACGACTGTACGCCGTCGCTTCTCTCTTTTTGAACTCTTTCTCTTCAAAAACTTTTTTCTTGCGTGCTACCTGTTTATCAAAAGAATCCAATCGTGCCATATTCTTATCAAGATCCTTCATAGCATCATGCGACAATTTTAGTAATTGTTTTGCTTGAGCAGAGATTTTTGGAATATTAGAAGAAATTAGTGGCTCATTTGATGCAATCATGCTACGATGATATTCTATTGCCTGATTGATTTTTGTACGAATCTCAAGAAGAGCTTTTTCAGTATT